>NZ_JBEYJJ010000013.1:0-166808 GCF_040636215.1 Streptomyces sp. NPDC006687
TTTTTGGGGTGTGGGGGGGGGGGGGGGGGGCGGGGGGGGGGGGGGGGGGGGGGGGGGGGGGGCCCCCCCCCCCCCCCCCCCCCCGCCCCTCAGTGCTGTGCCGCTGCCTCCTACAGGAAGGAGTTGATCTCGATCGTCTCGGTGCGGCCGGGGCCGACACCGATCGCGGAGATCGGGGCGCCCGACATCTCCTCCAGCGCCTTCACGTAGTTCTGCGCGTTCTTCGGCAGGTCGGCGAAGGTCTTGGCCTTGGTGATGTCCTCGGACCAGCCCGGCAGGGTTTCGTAGATCGGCTTCGCGTGGTGGAAGTCGGTCTGCGAGTAGGGCAGCTCCTCGACGCGCTTGCCGTCGATCTCGTACGCGACGCAGACCGGGATCTCCTCCCAGCCGGTCAGCACGTCGAGCTTGGTGAGGAAGAAGTCCGTCAGGCCGTTGACGCGGGTCGCGTAGCGGGCGATCGGGGCGTCGAACCAGCCGCAGCGGCGGTCGCGGCCGGTGGTCACGCCGCGCTCGCCGCCGATGCGGCGCAGCGCCTCGCCGTCCTCGTCGAACAGCTCGGTCGGGAACGGGCCGGCGCCGACGCGGGTCGTGTACGCCTTGAGGATGCCGATGACGCGGCTGATCTTCGTCGGGCCCACGCCGGTGCCGGTGCAGGCGCCGCCGGCGGTCGGGTTCGAGGAGGTGACGAAGGGGTACGTCCCGTGGTCGACGTCGAGCAGGGTGCCCTGGCCGCCCTCGAAGAGCACGACCTTGTCCTCGTCCAGCGCGTTGTTGAGGATCAGGGTGGTGTCGGCGACGTAGGGCTTGATCTGCTCCGCGTACTGGAGCATCTCCTCCACGATCGCGCCGACCTCGATCGCGCGGCGGTTGTAGAGCTTGGCGAGCAGCTGGTTCTTGTTCTCCAGCGCCGCCTCGACCTTCTGGGTGAGGATCGACTCGTCGTACAGGTCCTGGACGCGGATGCCGACGCGGTTGATCTTGTCCGCGTAGGTCGGGCCGATGCCGCGGCCGGTCGTACCGATCTTGCGCTTGCCGAGGAAACGCTCGCCGACCTTGTCGAGGGTGACGTTGTACGGCGTGATCAGGTGCGCGTTGCCGCTGATGAGCAGCTTGGAGGTGTCGATGCCGCGCTCGTTCAGGCCGCGCAGCTCGGAGAGCAGGACGGCCGGGTCGACGACGACACCGTTGCCGATGACCGGGGTGCATCCGGGGGAGAGGATGCCGGAGGGGAGAAGGTGCAGCGCGTACTTCTGGTCGCCTACGACGACCGTGTGGCCGGCGTTGTTGCCGCCCTGGTAGCGCACCACATAGTCAACGGATCCACCGAGCAGGTCGGTGGCCTTTCCCTTGCCCTCGTCACCCCACTGAGCTCCGAGCAGCACAAGAGCGGGCACAGGCGTACACCTCTTCCGGATGGGGCATGTCCAAGGTCAGGGGGCGTACGACGATGTACACCGCAGGCTGAGCCGTCGGACCGGTACCCCGGAATAGACGAAGGCCCTGGCGCAATAGCGCAAGGGCCTCTTGCACAAAGATGCTACCCGAGGAAGGACCGAGGTGTCGGCTCCAGAGCCCACCATGAGCCATGCGGGCGCGCCGGTAGGCGGTCTGCTCGTGCTCGTCGACCCGGTCGCCCGCCGTCTTGACGGCGAGTCCGTGCGCATCGCGAAGGATGTGTTGTCAGCCGGGGCCGCGGCGAAAATCTGCCTTCCGGACTCGCGGGAGGAATTCGCGCGGGCGCTGGCCCGCCGGGGGCATCGGAGGCTGGTGGTGGTGGGGGACGACGGCGCCCTGGTGCGGGCCGTGGGGCTGCTGCACCGGGAACCGGGGGCGGCGTCCTCGTCGGCGGAGGGGGCGGTGGCGCTGGTGCCGGTGGGGCCCGTGGGCTCGTTGGCGCTGGCGCGTTCCCTGGGGGTGCCGCTGTCTCCGGTCTTCGCGGCGCGGGCGGCGCTGGACGGGGTGACACGGCCGCGTGACCTGCTGGTGGACGACTGCGGCGGGGTGGTGCTGGGCGGGCTGCGGATCGCCGCGCCGCTCGTGCCGTCGCTGCGGCGGGCCGGGGGGTACCGGTCGCTGCTGCGGACCCTGCTGCCGGCTCCGGCGGCGGCGCCGGGCGGGGGCGGGCCGGTGCAGCGGCTGCGGGTGGAGGTCGACGGGGTGGTGCTGGTGGACGAGGACCGGCTGGTGGAGGACGTGGCGGTGCGGACCTGGGAGGACGGCGGGCCGGCGCGGGTGGTGGTCCGGCTCGCGGGCGGGGCGCCGCTTTCGGGCTGTGGGGAGGCGGTGACGGTGTCCGTGACCGGGCCCGGGGCGGACTTCGCCTACCGCGCCGACCATGCCCCGGCCGGCGCCCCGGCCCGCCGCCGCACCTGGACCCGCCACCCGGCCGCCTGGTCCCTGACCCTCCCCCGGACCTGACGGCCCTGACGGCCCGCCGCCTTCGCCGTGGCCTGGCCGTGGCCTTGCGAGGGCCTGGCCGTGGTCTTGCTGTGGCTGCCGCTCAGAACTCGACGAGCAGCTCCCGCAGGCCCCGGATGACGTAGCCGTCCTGCCACCGCGGCTCCCGCACGAGCCGCAGGGGCGGGACCTTCTCGTCCAGCAGCGCCGCGAAGGAGGAGGCCAGCTCCAGGCGGGCCAGCGGGGCGCCCAGGCAGTAGTGGATGCCGGCGCCGAAGGACAGGTGCGGGTTGTCGGCCCGTGCGAGGTCCAGCGTGTCCGGGTCCGTGAAGCGGGCGGGGTCCCGGTTGGCGGATCCGAAGAGCAGGGCGATCTCGGCGCCGCGCGGGATGAGCGTGTCCCCCAGTTCGATGTCGTCGAGGACCCAGCGCTCGAACATCTGGAGGGGTGTGTCGTAGCGCAGAAGTTCATCCACAGTTGTGGACAACTTTTCGGGACCGGGAGATCCGGGGAGCGCGCGCAGCCCGGCGAGCTGCTCCGGATTGCGGAAGAGGGCCCACCAGCCGTTGACGGTGGTGTTGACCGTCGCCTCGTGCCCGGCGTTCAGCAGGAGGACACAGGTGGAGATCATCTCCTGCTCGCTGAGCCGGCCTCCCTCGTCGTGGGCGGCGATCATGGCCGAGATCAGATCCGAGCCGGGGCTGCGGCGCCGCTCGGCGATCAGCTCCCGCAGGTAGGCGCTGAACTCCACACTGGCGGCCACCGCCCTGCGCACGGTCTCCGCGTCCGGCCGGAGCTCGAACATGCCGCAGATGGCCGACGACCAGGGCCGCAGCAGCCCCCGGTCCGCCTCCGGGATCCCCAGCAGCTCCGCGATCACCGCGACCGGCAGCGGTTCGGCGACGGCGGTGAGCAGGTCCCCGCCCCCGTCGGCCAGCAGCCCGGCCACCAGCTCCCGCGCCAGCCGCTCCACGGCGGGCGCGAGCCGCTCGACCGTACGCGGGGTGAACGCCTTCGACACCAGCCGCCGCACCCGCCCGTGCGCGGGATCCTCCAGATCCAGCAGGCCGTTGCCGTTGAGCACATGGAACGGCTCGTGCTCCGCCGGCGGGGCATCGCGCCCGAACTCCTCGTGGCTGAAGCGGTGCAGGTACGTCCGCCCCAGCCGCCGGTCCCGCAGCAGCGCGCTCACATCGGCGTAGTGCGACACCAGCCACTGCCCGGTCGCCGGCGACCACTCGGCCCGCCCCCGTTCCCGCAACTCCCGGTAGGCGGGGTACGGATCGGCGACGAAGCCGGCATCCCACGGATCAAAACCCATCCCTGCACCCTAAGCGGGCGTCACCAGCCGTGTCTCGTAGGCGTACACCGCCGCCTGCGTCCGGTCCCGCAGCCCCAGTTTCACCAGGATGCGGCTCACATGGGTCTTGACCGTGGACTCCGCGACCAGCAGGCGGTCGGCCATCTCCGCGTTGGACAGCCCCTGCGCGATCAGTACCAGCACCTCCGTCTCCCGCTCCGTCAACTCCCCTATGCCCGCCGGGTCGCGGGTGCGGTTCACCTCCGCCAGCTTCGAGAACTCCACGATCAGCCGCTTCGTCACCGAAGGGGCCAGCAGCGCCTCCCCGGCGGCCACCACCCGCACCCCCTCGGCCAGCTGCCGGGCGGAGGCGTCCTTCAGCAGGAACCCCGACGCCCCCGCCCGCAGCGCCTGGTACACGTACTCGTCGAGGTCGAAGGTCGTCAGGACCAGCACCTTCGCGTCCGTGTCGGCCGCCACGATGTGCCGCGTGGCCTCCAGCCCGTTCATCTCCGGCATCCGGATGTCCATCAGCACTACGTCCGGCCGCAGCGCAGCCACCTGCGCGAGGGCCTGCCGCCCGTCGACCGCCTCGCCGACGACCTCGATGCCCTCCATCGCGTTCAGCAGGACGGAGAAACCCTCGCGGACCATCATCTGGTCGTCGACGATCAGCACCCTGATGGTCATGCCGGCGCCTCCTCGGCCACCGGCCGGCTGCGCACCGGTATGAACACGGCCACCTCGTACCCGCCGCCGGCCCTCTCCCCCGCCGTCATCTCCCCCTCCAGCATGGCGACCCGCTCGCGCATCCCGGTGATCCCGTGCCCGGCGCCCGGCGAGGGCCGCACATCACCGACCGCCGGGCCGTTGACCACCCGTATCCCCAACCCGCCCAGGACGTACGAGATCTCCACCCCGGCCTCCGCCCCCGGGGAGTGCCGCAGGCTGTTGCTCAGCGCCTCCTGCACGATCCGGTACGCCGACAGCTCCACGCCCTGCGGCAGCTCGCGCACCGCCCCCGTGACCGTCTTCTCCACCCTCAGCCCCGCCTCCCGCACATTGGCCAGCAGCCCCTCCAGGGACGCCAGCGTCGGCTGCGGCGCCTCGGGCGCCTCGTAGTCGGCGGAGCGGACCACGCCCAGCACCCGGCGCAGCTCCGTCAGCGCCGCCACCGCGTTCTCCCGGATGGTCGCGAAGGCCGCCTCCAGCTCCGGCGGCGGATTCTTCACCCGGTACGGGGCAGCCTCCGCCTGGATCGCCACCACCGACATGTGGTGGGCGACCACGTCATGGAGCTCGCGCGCGATGGTCGTCCGCTCCTCCAGCAAGGTCCGCCGGTCCCGCTCGACGGCCGTCACCTCCTGCTGTGCGGTGACCTCCTGCTTCGCCTCCCGGCGGGTGTTGCGCACGGTCACCGCCAGCAGCGCCACCGCCGAGGCGACCGCCATCGGCGCCGGCTGCACCGAGCCCGCCGAGCCGACGAGGACCGGCAGGGCCGTCCCGAACACCAGCGTGATGACCCACATCCACCCGGCGACCCGGGGCCGGGTCCGCATCGCCACGAAAGCCATGACGGCGAGATGGCCCATGAAGGTGGCCGGAGCCCACGGCCAGACCATGATCTGGTCGTGGAGCACGGCGAGCACCGCGGTGGCCGCCAGGGACGCCCAGAACGCCCCCACCGGTCGCACCAGGGTCATCAGCACCGGCGTCGCCGCCAGCACGCCGATCACCAGGGCCTGCACCGGGGGCATCCCGTTGAAGTGGGCGGTGTTGCCGAGCAGGAAGACGAAGAACGCCACCGCTGCCACCGCCGCGTGCGGCAGGAAGGCCGCCTTCGGCCGTATCCGCCGCGGCAGTAGCCGGGGCAGTCGGCCGTCCGTCCGCATCGGGGCGAGCGGACGGTAGGCGAAGGCATCGGTGAGCAGGTCGTCCCGCAGGCTCTCGATCAAGCCTGTAGCCAGCCGCAGTTCGGGAGGCCGGGGGGTCGCCCCGGTGGTCGTCTCGGTCATGTCCTCACGGTAGGCCGCGGCCTGGTTCGTCCGCGTCGCCGCTGAAGGGGATATCCGGGGGTCCCTCTCAGGTACTACACGGGCCCCTCAGTAGCCCGTCGGACGGATCAGCCCCGTCTCGTACGCGAACACCGCCGCCTGCGTCCGGTCCCGCAGGCCCAGCTTCACCAGGATCCGGCCCACATGCGTCTTCACCGTCTGCTCCGCCAGCACCAGATGCTCCGCGATCTCCGCGTTGGACAGCCCCTGCGCGATCAGCGACAGCACCTCCGTCTCCCGTTCCGTCAGATCCTTCAGCCGTGCCCTGGACGGCGCGCGCGGGGCTCCCAGCCGCGAGAACTCGGTGATCAGCCGCTTGGTGATGTTCGGCGACAGCAGCGCCTCGCCGGCGGCCACCACCCGCACCGCCTCGGCCAGCTGATCGGCCGAGGCGTCCTTGAGCAGGAACCCGGAGGCACCGGCGCGCAGCGCCTCGTACACGTACTCGTCCAGGTCGAAGGTGGTGAGTACTAGCACCTTCGCGGCGCAGTCCGGCGTCCCCGAGATGACGGAGGTGGCCTCGATGCCGCCCATCCCGGGCATGCGGATGTCCATCAGGACCACATCCGGCCCCAGTTCCGCGACCTTCGCCACGGCATCGGCCCCGTCGACGGCCTGGCCGACCACCTCGATGTCGGGCTGGGCGTTCAGCAGCACGGTGAACCCCTGCCGGACCATCATCTGGTCATCGGCGATCATCACCCGGATCGGAGTGCTCATCAGTCCTTCTTCGTCTCGGAGGGGGACCGGCCGGGCGGGTCCATGGGAAGGACGGCGCGCACCTCGTACCCGCCGCCGGGGCGGGGGCCGGCGGCCAGTTCGCCCCCCAGCATGCCCGCCCGTTCGCGCATCCCGAGCAGCCCGTGCCCGGCGCCCGGCGAGGGCGGGGCCGGCCGGGTCGGGGCCGAGTTCGCCACGCACAGGTGCAGTTCGCGCGGCCCGTACGCGATGCCGACCTCCACCCGGGAACCGGGGGCGTGCCGAAGGCAGTTGCTCAGCGCCTCCTGCACGATCCGGTACGCGGTGAGCTCGACGCCCGGGGTCAGCGCCCGCCGGACACCGGCCACCTCGGTGGTGACCTCCAGTCCGGCGCCGCGCACGTTGTCCACCAGCCCGTCCAGCTCGGCGAGGGTCGGCTGGGGATGGTGGGGGGCGGCCGGGTCGCCGGGATGCTCGGAGCGCAGCACGCCGAGCACCCGGCGCAGTTCCGTCAGGGCCTCCAGGGCGTTCTCCCGGATGCCCGCCAGGTTCTCCTTCAGCTCCTCGGACGGGTTCTCGACCAGATGCGGGGCGACCTGCGCCTGGATGGAGATCACCGACATGTGGTGGGCGACCACGTCGTGCAGCTCGCGGGCGATCCGGCTGCGCTCCTCCAGCACCGTCCGCCGGGCCCGCTCCTCCTCCGTCAGGTTCTCCTGCGCGACGAGCTGGCTGCGGGCCAGCCGCGTCGCCCGCAGCGCGTACCCGAGGAGCCCGGCGAAGCCGAACACCAGCAGCGCCCCCATCGAGCCGCTCCGGCTGTGCTCGGGCCTGAAGAACGCCTCGGCCACGCCGGTGCAGGCCAGAGTGATCCCGATGACCAGGGCCGTCACCTTCGGCGGTACGCGCAGCGCCACGAGCAGGATCAGGGGCGCGAAGGCGAACGGCCCCATCGGCGTCCAGGGCCAGGTCTGCCCCGGTCCGACCGTGCCGCGGATCGTCACGGCGACGAACCCGGCGGTCAGCAGGCCGAGCCACCACGCGGCGAGGGGCCGGAAGAGGGCGGCCACGATGGAGAAGCCGGTGAGGAGGGCGAGGACGACGATGCTCGGATCGTGCACGTCGTAGTGGTCCTGGAGCTGAACGGGCGTCATGAACCCGAAGAAGACGGCCGCGTACCCGACCAGCGCGTGCGGCAGCCGGGCCAGCCAGCGGGGCCGCTTCATCGGCGGCAGCGGATCCCGCCCGAAGGTGAACAGCTGCCGGACCACACCCCTCGGGGCGGCGCCGTCCCGCTCGGGGGCCGGAACCGGGACCGCGGGCTCGCTCTTCTTGGTCACGCCGCCCACCCTAGGCACGCAAGATCACCGCCGGGGACTCAGCCCGTCCGCTGCCGGTGCCCCGGGCGTCTTCCAGGTGACGGACCGCGCCGGAGGCCGTACGACCGGCCGCCCGGGGCCGGGGCGGGGGCTGCTCGTGGACACGGAACGCCGCCCAGCAGACGGCCAGGACAACCGCGAACACCGGCAGCCACAGCAGCCGGGCGGCGATCCACACCACCGAGTCGGGCTCCGTGTGCAGCCCGGGCAGATCGGCGGAGACCAGCAGCCCGAGGGCGGTGACCGCCATCATCGAGGTCTGGTGCCACAGGAACACCGTCATCGCCGAAAGGTTCAGCAGCGCCACCTTCGCCCAGGTCCGGGGCCGGCGCATCGCCCGGGCCAGCGGCTCGCGCACCCACAGGGCCAGCCCGCACTGGGCCAGACCGAACGCGACGGCGGCCAGCGTCGGCGGGTTCAGGTTCGATATCGCCGAACCCGGCACCCCCACCATGGAGGCCGGGTACCCGCCCCAGAGGACCAGCGCGACGGTGGCCGCCGCACCCCCGCCCAGCAGGAACAGGGCCGGACGCCGCCGCGTGAACGCACCCCGGGCCCAGGCGGCCCCCAGCGTGTAAGGGACGAGCCAGCCGGCGGCCACGTTGACCCAGCCGGCCCCCTGCGGGCCGCCGAAGCCGAACCGCCAGGCATCGACCCCCGCCACCACGGCCAGCGGCCATACCGGGCTGAGCCGGGCCACCAGCGGGGTCGAGGCGGTGAGCGCCGAGAACACCAGCAGGAACCACAGCGGGGACCACACGAGCTTGAGCAGGGTCAGCACGGTGTCCCACCCGGCCCCGCCCAGCAGCAGCCCGCCCGCCACGACCGCCCACAGCGCGACCACCGCCGCCACGGGACGGAACAGCCGGCCCAGCCTCTGCCCGACCCACGCCCCGTACGGGACCCCGCGCGCCCGCGCCGAGGCGTACCCCTGGGCCGCCATATGTCCGCCGACCAGGAAGAACACGGCCAGCGTCTGGAACACCCAGGTCACCGGCGCAAGCCAGGGCATCTGCTTCAGCGGACTCGTACCGCTCAGGGCGCCGTCGCCCGCCGTCAGGGCGGTGACCAGCCAGTGCCCGAGCACCACGCCGAGTATCGCGAAGGCCCTCAGGGCGTCCACGCCCCGGTCCCGCCCGGCCGGGGTCGCCCGGTCGACGCGGTCCGCGAGCGCGGCCCAGCGGCCCTGTACCTCAAGCATGCGGAACCTCCGTAGCGCCGAGGACGATGCGGGCCAGGCTGTCGAGGGAGGCGGTGCCCGGCTTGAGGTAGTCGCTGTGCCCGGCGGTGCCCGCGGCGAACACCCGGGCGCCAAAGGCCGGATCCACCGGGTCGGTCCCGAACCCGACTCCGCCGAGCCGGACATGGGGCACACCCCCGATCCAGTCCTCGCTGCCCCGGCCGGCCCACACCCGGGCGTGGGTCGGCAGTGCGGCGGCGGAGTCCGCCCCCGTGCCCGGGCTGCCGAACAGGGCCATGTCCGTCACCCCGGGGCCGGTGGCCGTGCGGGCACAGACCACGGAGCCGTACGAGTGGCAGAGCAGTGATATCCGCGCCCCGGCCGGGGCGAGCCCCCGCAACCGGTCCAGGAACGGCCCCAGTTCGGCGGCGGCCCGGTCGGCCCGGTCGGCGGTCAGCACGGTGGTGCTGACGGTGCCCGGGGTGTCGTACCCGAGCCAGGCGACCACCGCGGAGTGCGGGTGCTGTTCCCCCAGCCGCCGCTGGAGGCTGATCGCCCCGTCGCGAAAGCGCTGGTAGGTGTCGAGGGTCGTATCGGAGCCGGGTACCAGCACCGCTATCCGGTCGGCGGTGCTCAGATCGCCGAACACCTCGACGGCCCGGCCTCTGCCGCGCCCGTCGAAGGAGAGGAACTGGGCTCCCGCCGCC
This sequence comes from Streptomyces sp. NPDC006687, assembly GCF_040636215.1. Lineage (NCBI taxonomy): Bacteria > Bacillati > Actinomycetota > Actinomycetes > Kitasatosporales > Streptomycetaceae > Streptomyces > Streptomyces sp. NPDC006687. The sequence continues at coordinate 9,717 of NZ_JBEYJJ010000013.1, forward strand.
CCCGCCGCCGCCATCTCCCGTAGCTTCGCCGCGCGCCCGCTCCGGCCCGCCTCCTCGGCGGTCCGGGCCGACGCGGTGAGATTGGCGAGGTTGGCGGCATAGCGCTCCTGTGGTCCGGCGGAGGCGTCGAGCACCGCCGGCGCGGGCGCCGGGACCTGGGGGGAGGCGGCGGCGGACACGGGGACGACCACGGCCGTCGCGACGAGCCCGGCCAGCAGCGTGCGCCGGAGCCGGCCCCGCCGGCCATGGCTCCCGCCGCTGCTCCCGCTCCCACTGCCGCCGGTGCCGGTGCCGGTGCCGGTGCCGTTGTGGTTGCCGCTGCCCCTCGTGATGGTGGAATTTCCGGTCATGGCGGTGCCCCCCGTGCTTCGCTCCCCGTCGGGCACTCGCCCGCTCCGGTATCGAAGGTAGGAATCCGCACCCCTGGTCGGCGTCCCGCTACGGAGCGGCCTTCGGAGATGGCTCTCAGGTATGACATCCCCTACCTGAGAGCCAGCCGACCAGCCTGTCGGCGAGCCGCCCCGTCGCCCCGGCCCGCCGCCCCATCGCCCTGGCCCGCCGCCCGGCAGCCCCGGACAACCGCTCGGCTAGGGTCCGTCAATGATCGAAAACGACTGGCGGCACGACCGCATCGGCAGCGCCCACCGGGGCCAGAACCCCACCGTCCTGCGCCGCCTCGGCGCCGGCTTCGCCGCGATCGGGGACCGGCAGTTCCTCCCCGGATACTCCGTCCTGCTGGCCGACGACCCCGCCGTGACCCGCCTCTCGGACCTCCCGCCGACCCGCCGCACCGCCTACCTCACCGACCTGGAGCGGCTCGCCGAGGCCGTCGAGCGTGCCTGCGCGCGCCTGGACCCGGCGTTCCGCCGCGTGAACATCGAGATCCTGGGCAACACCGACCCGTACCTCCACGCCCACATCTGGCCCCGCTACGACTGGGAGCCCGAACACCTGGTCCGGATGCCGGTCTGGCGCTACACCGACGAGGAGTGCTGGCGCGGCGACCGCCACGCCCTGGCCCCCCGCCACGACGCGATACGCGCCGCCATCACGCACGAGCTGGACCAGCTCACCGGTTGATCGGTTGACGGTGATACCTCAGGACGACCCCGGCTACGACGCCGAGGTCGCCACCCGCACCCCGAAGCCGATCAGGACCACGCCCGTCACCCGGTCCATCGTCCGGCGGACGCGCGGCCGGGCGAAGAAGCGCCGGGCGCGCGACAACACGTAGACGTACGTGCTCAGCCAGGCCAGGGTCAGCAGGACGTGGACCAGGACCAGCAGCGCCATCCCCGCCGCCGGGCGCAGTCCCGGCGGCGCGAGCGTGGGCAGCAGACCCGTGTAGAACACGGCGATCTTCGGGTTGAGGGCATTGCTGACGAGCCCGGTCCGCCAGGCACCACCCCGGTCACCACGCCCGCCGCCCGGGCCCTCCCCCTCCGCCGGTGCCCCCGCCCCCGGTCGGCGCAGCGACTGCACGCCGAGGAAGCACAGGTACGCCGCACCCGCCAGCTTGACCACGAGGTACACCTGCGCCGAGGCGGCGAGCAGCGCCGCCAGCCCGGCCACGGTGAGGGTGCCCCAGAGCAGCAGCCCGGCGGCGATCCCGCCGACGGTGCGCAGCCCGTCGGCCCGTCCCCGCGAGACGGCCCGCCGGGTCACGACGGCCATGTCCGGGCCGGGCACGAGGGTCAGCAGGGCCAGGACCCCGGTCGCCGCTGCGAGTTGCGTGAGCACGCGGCCCAGTCTGCCACCGGGCCCGCCGCGGGACCTGTGGCGTACCCGTCACCCTCCAGCGGGACACGGCGCCCTGTCCAGCGCCGGTCGACCCGTCCCGGCCGGCTAGTCCCGGTCATACGTGAGAGGGGCGCTGGCCGACCCGTCCAGCTCGCGGCGGAGGCTGCCGTCGGGCAGCAGGCGCAGCCGGCTCCAGCCGCCGGGGGTGCAGGTGGGCGGGGCGCCGGAGACGAGGGTGGAGGCACCCAGCTCCACGGGGTCGGGGGCGCTGCGCAGGGTGGCCCGCCAGGAACAGGAGTAGCCGGGGTCCTCGACGCTCAGGGTCATGACGGAATCGCCCACCGCGCCCGGGGTGAGGACGAGGTGCCAGCTGGCGGAGCCGGAGGTGGCGCGCCAGCTGCCGGCGTAGCCGGCGGGGAGCGTGCCCGGCGCTTTGTCTCCGCTTCCCTGCCCGCCGGAAGCGGAAGCGGAAGCGGAAGCGGACCCGGAGCCGCCCGCGCCGGCCGAGGACGCGCCGGAGGACTGGGCCCGGCCGGGGGGCGGGGACGTCCGGCCGGAGTTCATGACCGCGTACACGGTGCCTCCGGCCGCGATCGCCACGACCAGCGCTATCGAGACGAGGAAGGCCGTCGACCCGGCGGCCGGCCGGGGCGCGGGGGCCGGCGCGGACCCGGGAGCGGGCCAGGCGAACTGCGGCGTCAGGTACCCGGGCGGCGGCGACGGGTAGCCGGGCGTCGGGTACCCGGGCGGCGGCTGGTGGCCCGGCGGCGGACCGAAGCGGGGTGCGGCCAGCGTGGCGGCGACGGCGTCCGGAGCGGCGGGCGCCGGGCCGGGGCCGGGGGCGGGGGCCTCGTGCGGGCCGGTGTCCTCGCGGTCGAGGAGACGCACGGCGTGCCGCCCGAGCTGCGCCACGAGCGGTGCCGGAAGCCACGGTTCCAGAGCCCGCCCGTCCGCCACCGTGCCCCCCGCCCCGATCCGCGCCAGGACGGCCGCCGGGTCCGGGCGGGCGGCGGGATCCTTGTGCAGACACTCCGCGACGAGCTCCCGCAGCTCGCCCGGTACGCCGTCCAGCGCGGGTTCCGCTTCGGCGATGCGCAGCAGCAGCCCCGCGGTCCCGCCGGCCTGCCCCGAGTCACCGAAGGGCAGGCGTCCGGTGGCCGCGTACGCCAGGACGGCGCCGAGGCAGAACACGTCGCAGGCCGGGGTGACCATCTCGCCGCGCACCTGCTCCGGGGCCATGAAGCCGGGCGATCCGACGATCTCCCCGGTGCGGGTCATGCCGCCGGTGGGGTCCAGCAGGGGGCGGGCGATGCCGAAGTCGATGACGCGGGGGCCGTCCAGGGTGAGCAGGACGTTGGAGGGCTTCAGGTCGCGGTGGATGAGCCCGGCGCGGTGGATGTCGCGGAGGGCGTGCGCCAGCCCGGCGGCCAGGATCCTCACGGTGCGGGCCGGCAGGGGCCCGAAATCGCCGGCCACCACCTGGTGCAGGCTGGGCCCGGCGACGTAACCGGTGGCGAACCAGGGGACGGCCGCCTCGGTGTCGGCGTCGAGGACGGGGGCGGTCCAGGCGCCGCCGACGCGCCGGGCGGCGGCGACCTCCTGGCGGAACCGGGAGCGGAACTCCTCGTGGGCGGCGAGGCCGGGATGGACGAGCTTGACCGCGACGGTGCGGCCCCGGTCGGAGCGGGCGAGGTAGACCTGCCCCATGCCGCCGGCCCCGAGCCGGGACAGCAGGCGGTACGGGCCGATGCGGTGCGGGTCGGACGGGTGCAGCTGCTCCATCGCCGGGTGGATCCCTTCCCCCTGAGCCTGCCGGACGGCCCGAGCGTAGCCCTGGCGCGGCACCCGGGGGGAGGACTCCGGTACCCAGGTAACCTCCCGGGGGTGGTGTGGCCCCTGCGCCCTCCTTCGCGGCCTCCGGAAGCTCCGTCAACGGCCCCCGGCCCCGCACCCCGCCGACTCAACGCGGCGTCAGCCGCCCAAGGTCCCCGATTCCGCTTCCGGTCCCCTCAGCGTCGCCAGCGCCGCCGAGAGCCGTTCCAGTGCCGCGGCCGTTTCGGCGAAGGCGGGCTCGCCCAGGAGGGCTGTCAGGCGGGTGGCGAGTTGTGCGTGCCCCGGGTCGATGCGGGCGATCGCGGCGCGGCCCTCCTCCGTCGGCCGGAGCAGTTTCGCGCGGCGGTGGGCGGGGTTGGGTACGTACTCGGCGAGGCCCTTGGCCACCAGCAGGTCCGCCACGCGCTGCACGCTCTGCCGGGTGATGCCCATCCGGCGGGCGATCCCCGCGACGGGCAGCGGCTCGCTCAGCACCGCGCCCAGCACCTGCCACCGCGCGGCCGTCAGCCCGGCCGGACGGGCCAGTTCCTCGGAGACGGCCAGGAACTGGCCGTTCAGCTGGAACACCCCCAGCGCGGTCCGGCTGAGCAACTCCTGCGCCCCACACAACTCCTGCGCCCCGCGCACCGCCTGCGCCCCACGCGCCCCCTGCGCCGCGCCGTCGCCCGCAACCCCCCGCCCCACCGGCTCAGGCATCGCCGGCTTCGGCCGCCGCCATCAGCACCGGGAACGCACGCGCGTCGGAGTCGTGGAACAGCCGGTACCACGCGTCCAGTACGTCCGGCTTGTACACCCCCAGCCGGGCGAAGACCTCCCGGGCGAAGGCCACCGGCTCCGTCGGGCCCGCCGTGATCAGGTCTCCCGAGGTGACCGCGTCGGCCTCCACGTAGTGCGCGGCGCCCGCGTACCCCGGCTGCGCGGCGAGGTAGGCGGCGGCCGCGCTGGTGTGCGGGCGGTCGTCCAGCAGGCCCTGGCGCGCGAGGCCCGCCGTGGCTCCGCAGATGGCCGCCACGGGCACCCCGGCCGCCAGGAACTCGGCGGCCTTGGCGGCGAAGGCGTCCAGCTCGCTTCCGGTGTCCCACAGCCGCGCGCCCGTGAGGATCAGCAGCGAGGAGTCCTCGGGGCGCAGCTCGGCCAGGGCCAGGTCGGGCTGGATCCGGACGCCGCCCATGGTGGTCACGGGCAGTCCGGCCGCGGGGCCGACCGTGCGGACGCGGTGGCCGCGCTGGGTGAGGTGCGCGGTGGTGTGGCCGGTCTCCCAGTCCGCGTAGGTGTCGTAGACCGCGAGGTGGACGGGTCGGGCGGCGGGAGCGCCGGGAGTACCGCTCATGGGACGCCTCCGGGGTGGGCGGATGGCAGGAGAGGGACACCACCACGCTGCCACCCTTGACAGCATGCTGTCCACGCCAGAAGGGGCAGACAGACTGCCGAGGGCGGCCCCCCACCCCCATACAGTCCGCCGATATCCCTCCCCACCTGCGCACTTCTAGCGTGACGCCATGACCCCTCATGTCACCGGCGCGTCCGTCAAGGCCGCCGACCGCGCTCACGTCTTCCACTCGTGGTCCGCCCAGGCCCTGATCGACCCGCTGGCCGTCGCCGGCGCCGAGGGCTCGTACTTCTGGGACTACGACGGGAACCGTTTCCTCGACTTCTCCTCCCAGCTGGTCAACACCAACATCGGCCACCAGCACCCCAAGGTGGTCGCGGCCGTGCAGGAGCAGGCCGCCCGGCTCTGCACCCTCGCACCCGGTTTCGCCGTCGACGTCCGCTCCGAGGCCGCACGCCTCATCGCCGAGCGCACCCCCGGCGACCTGGACAAGATCTTCTTCACCAACGGCGGCGCCGAGGCCGTGGAGAACGCCGTCCGCATGGCCCGGCTGCACACCGGCCGCCAGAAGGTGCTGTCCGCCTACCGCTCGTACCACGGCGCCACCGCCGCCGCGATCAACCTGACCGGCGACCCGCGCCGCTGGCCCTCCGACACCGCCTCCGCCGGTGTCGTCCACTTCTGGGGCCCGTTCCTCTACCGCTCGCCCTTCCACGCCACCACCGAGGCCGAGGAGTGCGAGCGCGCCCTCGCGCACCTCGCCGACACCCTCGCCTTCGAGGGCCCGCAGTCCGTCGCGGCGGTCATCCTGGAGTCGGTGCCCGGCACCGCCGGGATCATGACCCCGCCCCCCGGCTACCTCGCGGGCGTCCGCGAACTCTGCGACCGCTACGGCATCGTCTTCATCCTCGACGAGGTCATGTCCGGCTTCGGCCGCACCGGCAAGTGGTTCGCCGCCGACCACTGGGACGTCACCCCGGACCTGATCACCTTTGCCAAGGGCGTGAACAGCGGTTACGTGCCGCTCGGCGGCGTCGCCATCTCCGGCGCCATCGCCGAGACCTTCGCCACCCGCCCCTACCCGGGCGGACTGACGTACTCCGGCCACCCGCTGGCCTGCGCCGCCGCCGTCGCCACCCTCAACGCGATGGAGGAGGAGGGCATCGTCGACCACGCCGCCCGGATCGGCGCCGAGGTGATCGGCCCCGGACTCGCCGAGATCGCCGACCGCCACCCGTCGGTCGGCGAGGTGCGGGGGCTGGGCACCTTCTGGGCGGTGGAGCTCGTGAAGGACAAGGAGACGCGGGAGCCCCTCGTCCCCTACAACGCCTCGGGCGCCGACAACGTGCCCATGGCCGAGTTCGCGGCGGCCTGCAAGGCATCCGGCCTGTGGCCGTTCGTCAACATGAACCGGACGCACGTCGTCCCCCCGTGCACCGTCACGGAGGCCGAGGCCAAGGAGGGCCTGGCCCTCCTGGACGAGGCCCTGACGGTCGCCGACCGGCACACGACAGGGGTGTGATCGTCCGCATAACGGTCGGTACCTCCGCATAGCGGAAGTGCATCGATCGGTTTCGGCCGCGCTGCCTGGCCTAAGGTGTCCGACATCTATCGAGGAGACGGACCCCTATGTCAGGCAGCAGCGGCAGCGGCGGAGGTGTCACCCGCAGCACCCTCCGGCAGCAGATCGCGGACGCGCTGCGTGACGAGGTGCTCGCGGGCCGGCTGCCCCCGGGCACCGAGTTCACCGTCAAGCAGATCGCCGAGCAGTACGAGGTCTCCGCGACCCCGGTGCGCGAGGCGCTGGTGGACCTCGCCGCGCAGGGCCTGCTGGAATCGGTCCAGCACCGGGGCTTCCGGGTGCGCGTCTTCTCGGTCGACGACTACCGGGGCATGATCGAGGCCCGGATGCTGATACTCGACGGGATCTTCCGCCGGCTCGTCGAGTGCGGCACCGCCCCCGGCTCCGCCGAGCTCCTGGTGTCCGTGCGCCGCCGCGCGGAGGAGGCGCGGCGGGCCGCGCGCAGCGGTTCGCTCGAAGTGCTGATCGGCTACGACCTGAGGTTCTGGCGGGAGCTCAGCGGGCTGGCCGGCAACACGTACATCACCGAGTTCCTGCACCGGATCCGCGTGCAGTGCTGGGTCTTCTCCGTGCCGCACCTCCAGGGGATGCCCGAGCCGGGGGCCGCGCTGTGGGACGGGCACGGCGAGCTGGTCGACGCCGTGACGCTGGCCGACGCCGAGGCGGTACGCCGCATCGTGCGCGCGTACAACCAGCACGGGCTGGACTGGGCCGCGACCCTCTGAGGCCGGGCGCCCGCACGCAGCCCGTCGCACCAGGTTCTGCGCACCCCTTCGCGGAGCGTGTCCGGCGCATTACGCTGGCGGGATCGGCGGCAACGACTGATCGGAGCCCGCGTGGCCTGTGACCTGTGGCTGGTCCCTCTTGTCGACGTGCTGTGCCACAGCCCCGACAACCCCTTCGCGGAGGAGATCGCCGCGTATGACAAGGCACTGGGCGAGGCGGGTCTGCCCTCGGTGCCCGTGTTCGCCTACATGCCGGGCCTGAGCGGGGACGTGGCCCCGGTGGCCGGTTTCGACTACGACGCCCTGCACTTCCTGCGGCGGGCGTACCTGCTCCAGGTCTGCGGGCTGCCGGTGACGCCGGTGGACGAGCTCGGCGGGGACTACGAGCAGCTGCTGGAGATGTTCGAGTCCACCGCCCAGCAGTCGCACCTGGTGTGGCACTACGACCATGCCGGCGCCTACGTCCCGGTGGACTTCCCCGCGCCGCTGGCCAACGAGGAGCTGCTGGGCGGAGGCGGTCCGCTGGGGTCGGCGCAGGGGCTGCTGCGGGAGCTGGCCTTCGTAGCCCCCGCGATCGGGATAGACCCGATGAACCCGCCCGCCGCACCGGCCCCGCCGGGCGGCCCGACGGCGGTGGAGGAGCCCGCGGGACCGATGCCGTACGACGCGAGCCCCTTCGCGCGGGAGCGGCACGTATGGCTGGGCCTCCACGCGGCCGCCACCCGGAGCCTGGGCCAAGGCTCCATGATCATCTTTAGCTGAGGCGGCCTCCTCAGCGGGGCTGCTCCGGAGGCCGCTGGCGGGGCATGTTCGGCCGGGTTCCCGGCGGGAGGGGGAAGCGGGCCTGGGGCACACCGGGGTCCGGGCGGGCCGGGGCGGCGGCCAGGGACTGCATGGCCAGCGGCGTCGGCCCGGCCCGGAACTCCACCATCCAGTCGGCCGTCTCGGAGCGCACCAGTTCCATGACGTCCTCGGAGAACCGCCGCAGCACCGTCAGACAGCGCTCGGCGGCCTCGCTCGCCGTGCCCTCCGTCGGCCCGAGCACCTCGCGCACGTTCTCCGACGCCCAGTCGAACTGGAGCGTCTGGAGCCTGCGCTGCACCGCCTGCGCCGTCGCCACGTCCCGCATCCAGCCCGAGGTCAGCCCGAAGAACCGGTCGCACGCCAGGCAGGCGGCGGCCAGCAGCAGCGAGAGATAGCCGTACGGGGTCACGCCGGGAGCCGAGCCGGTCAGCTCCAGCAGCGGCATCGCCGCACCCGTGACGGCGCCCACGGCCGCGCCCACCCGCAGGGTCCGGGCGCCCCGCCGCTTCCAGGCCCGGTCCGACAGGTACCACTCGGCGGTGCGCAGCGCGTCGGCCTCCACCCGGCGGTAGAGCTCGTCGAGCCGCTCGGCGGGCTCGCCCCAGTCGCCGAGGGGGAACGGCCGCCCGGTCAGGTCGCCGTCCTCTGCGGGATCCCGGGGTGGCCCCTCGGGCTGCATCTCCGGCTGACTCACCCGGGCACTCCCTCTGCCTGCACTGACGTGTCGTGGTGCGCGTGTGCGCAATGGTGCGCATGCTCTTCCTACCTTCGAATGACACGCGATGGGCGGCGAATCCCCGGTTTTCCGCCCGCACGGAGGTCTCCAGCAGGGACGCGCGCGCCCCCTGTCTCACTCGAAAGAGTTGGTCCTCCCGGCGTAGGGCGCGGTGCGCGGGGAGCACGTAGGCTCGTCAGTGACCGAGCGTTTCCGAGGCCCGCACAGGGCCGAAGCGGCAGATGGAGTGTGTACCCGTGATTCCCGGTGGTGGCCAGCCCAACATGCAGCAGCTGCTCCAGCAGGCCCAGAAGATGCAGCGTGACCTCGCCACGGCCCAGGAGGAACTGGCCCGGACCGAGGTCGAGGGCCAGGCCGGCGGTGGCCTGGTGAAGGCGACGGTCACCGGTTCCGGTGAGCTGCGGGCCCTGGTCATCGACCCGAAGGCCGTGGACCCGGAGGACACCGAGACCCTCGCCGACCTGGTGGTCGCGGCGGTCCAGGCGGCCAACGAGAACGCGCAGGCGCTCCAGCAGCAGAAGCTGGGCCCGCTGGCGCAGGGCCTGGGCGGCGGCGGCAGCGGCATTCCCGGCCTGCCCTTCTAGCCCCTACCCCTTCCGACCCCTTCCCGCCCGGCCCCCGTTCCCTGTAGAACACAGCACCAGAACCGAAAGAAGGCACTCCGTTGTACGAAGGCGTGGTCCAGGACCTGATCGACGAGCTGGGCAGGCTGCCCGGCGTCGGGCCCAAGAGCGCGCAGCGGATCGCCTTCCACATCCTGCAGGCCGAGCCCACCGACGTCCGCCGCCTCGCGCACGCGCTGCTGGAGGTCAAGGAGAAGGTCCGGTTCTGCGCGGTCTGCGGGAACGTGGCGCAGGAGGAGCGGTGCGGCATCTGCCGCGATCCGCGCCGCGACACCACGGTCATCTGTGTGGTGGAGGAGCCGAAGGACGTCGTCGCGATCGAGCGGACCCGCGAGTTCCGGGGCAAGTACCACGTCCTGGGCGGCGCGATCAGCCCGATCGAGGGCGTGGGCCCCGACGACCTGCGCATCCGCGAGCTGCTGGCGCGCCTCGCGGACGGGACGGTCACCGAGCTGATCCTCGCGACCGACCCGAACCTGGAGGGCGAGGCGACCGCGACCTACCTCGCCCGCATGATCAAGCCCATGGGCCTGAAGGTCACCCGCCTGGCCAGCGGGCTCCCCGTCGGGGGAGACCTGGAGTACGCGGACGAGGTCACGCTCGGGCGGGCCTTTGAAGGAAGGCGACTTCTCGATGTCTGACGCAACGCTGCACGCCCTGGGACAGGATCCGGACGACTTCGCCGCCTCGATCGCGGATCAGATCCAGTCCTTCCTCGTCGCGGTCACCGAGGTGGCCAAGGGCGAGGACCCGGACAGCGCCGTGCCCTTCCTGCTCCTGGAGGTGTCCCAGCTGCTGCTGGCGGGCGGCCGGCTGGGCGCGTACCAGGACGTCCTGCCCGAGGAGCGCTACGAGCCCGACCTGGGCCCGGAGCCGGACGTGGACGACCTGCGCGAGCGCTTCGCCGTGATGCTGGAGCCGGTCGACGTCTACTCCGAGGTCTTCGACCCGTACGAGCCGCGCAAGGCCCCCGTCGCGCACCGGATCTCCGACGACCTGGCGGACGTGGTCGCGGACCTGCGGCACGGGCTGATCCACCATGACGCGGGCCGGGTCACGGAGGCGCTGTGGTGGTGGCAGTTCTCGTACTTCACCAACTGGGGGCCGACCGCCTCGGCCACCCTGCGCGCCCTCCAGTCGCTGATCTCGCACGTCCGCCTCGACCAGCCGCTCGCGGCCCTCGACGGTCTGGACACGGACGAGGACCTCGCCGAGGAGGACCTCGTGGAGCAGGCGGGGCAGGTCATGGAGCAGGAACTCGGTAGGCTCGGCCGTAAATAATCCCATCTCATGATGTGGTACGAGGCGGTCGCATCGCGGCCGCTCGTTAGACTGCACCCGCAATGAGACGGACCGAGCGAGGAGCGCACGTGGGCCTTGTCGTGCAGAAGTACGGAGGCTCCTCCGTAGCCGATGCCGAGGGCATCAAGCGCGTCGCCAAGCGGATCGTGGATGCCAAGAAGAACGGCCACCAGGTGGTCGTCGTGGTTTCCGCGATGGGCGACACGACGGACGAGCTGATCGATCTCGCCGAGCAGGTATCGCCGATGCCTGCGGGGCGTGAGTTCGACATGCTCCTGACCGCCGGAGAGCGGATCTCCATGGCCCTGCTGGCCATGGCGATCAAGAACCTGGGCCACGAGGCCCAGTCGTTCACCGGCAGCCAGGCAGGCGTGATCACCGACTCGGTCCACAACAAAGCGCGCATCATCGATGTGACGCCGGGCCGTATCCGCACCGCGCTGGACGAGGGCAACATCGCCATCGTCGCCGGCTTCCAGGGCGTGTCCGCGGACTCCAAGGACATCACCACCCTCGGCCGCGGCGGCTCGGACACCACCGCCGTGGCGCTCGCCGCCGCGCTGGACGCCGAGGTCTGCGAGATCTACACCGATGTCGACGGCGTCTTCACCGCGGACCCCCGCGTCGTGAAGAAGGCCCGGAAGATCGACTGGATCTCCTCCGAGGACATGCTGGAGCTCGCCGCTTCCGGTTCCAAGGTGCTGCTGCACCGCTGCGTGGAGTACGCGCGCCGCTACAACATTCCGATCCACGTCCGTTCGTCCTTCTCCGGACTGCCGGGTACCTGGGTCAGCAACGAAAAGCCCGAGTCGCAAGGGGACGAGCAGGTGGAGCACGCCATCATCTCCGGAGTCGCCCACGACGTCTCCGAAGCCAAGATCACTGTCGTCGGCGTCCCGGACAAGCCGGGCGAGGCCGCGGCCATCTTCCGCGCCATCGCGGATGCCGAGATCAACATCGACATGATCGTCCAGAACGTGTCGGCGGCCTCGACCGGTCTGACGGACATCTCCTTCACCCTCCCCAAGGCCGAGGGCCACAAGGCCATCGACGCCCTGGAGAAGGCGAAGGGGCAGATCGGCTTCGACTCCCTGCGCTACGACGACCAGATCGGCAAGATCTCCCTGGTCGGCGCGGGGATGAAGACCAACCCGGGCGTCACCGCCTCCTTCTTCCAGGCGCTGTCCGACGCGGGCGTCAACATCGAGCTGATCTCCACCTCCGAGATCCGCATCTCGGTGGTGACCCGCCAGGACGACGTCAACGCGGCCGTCATCGCCGTCCACACGGCCTTCGGCCTCGACTCCGACACCGACGAGGCGGTCGTCTACGGAGGCACCGGACGATGAGTCCGCACCGGTCGGCCCCGGCCCCGGCGCTCGCCGTGGTCGGGGCGACCGGGGCGGTCGGATCGATCCTGCTCCAGATCCTGTCCCAGCGGGCGGACGTCTGGGGCGCCATACGCCTGATCGCCTCCCCTCGCTCGGCCGGCCGTGTGCTGGCCGTGCGCGGCGAGGAGACCGAGGTGCTCGCCCTCACCGAGGACGCCTTCGAGGGCCTCGGGACCGGCGATGTCGTGCTCTTCCTCACCCCGGCCGAGGTCTCGGCCCGCTGGGTCCCCGTCGTCACCGCGCGGGGGGCCGTCGCGGTGGACCAGTCCGCCGCCTTCCGGGAGGACCCCGAGGTGCCGCTGGTGGTGCCCGAGGTCAACGCGCACGCCGTACGGAACCGCCCGCGGGGGATCGTCGCGGGCCCCGACTGCGTGACCGCCGCGATGATCGCCGCCCTGGGCGCGCTGCACGCCGAGTACGGGCTGGCGGAGCTCGCCGTCTCCTCGTACCAGGCCGCCAGCCGGGCCGGGCGGGCCGGGGCGGAGGCACTGCGCCGCCAGCTGTCGCTGGTCGCCGGGAGCCCGCTGGGCGAGCAGCCCGGGGATGTGCGCCGCGCCGTGGGCGAGGACACCGGGCCGTTCGCGGCGCCGCTCGCGCTGAACGTCGTGCCCTGGTCCGGGGAGCTGCGCGCCGACGGCTGGTCCTCGCACGAGCTGGCCGTACGGGCGGAGACCCGGCGGATCCTGGGGCTGGCGGCCCTGCCCGTCTCCGTGACCTGCGTCCAGGTCCCCGTGGTCACCGGGCACTCCCTGACCGTGCGCGCCCGCTTCGAGCGGGAGGTGGCCGCCGCGCACGCCCGGGAGATCCTGGAGGCGGCCCCCGGGGTGGTCCTCGTCGACGATCCGGCGGCGGGGGAGTGGCCCACGCCGGCCGACGCCGCCGGGACGGACCCGGCCTGGGTGGGCCGGCTGAGGGGCTCGCTTGACGACCCCAGGGCCCTGGAGTTCTTCGTCTGCGCGGACAATCTCCGCAAGGGCGCGGCCCTCAATGCCGCTCAGATCTCGGAACTGATCGCGGGTGAATTCGCGTAATCCGCTTTGTAGGATCGGCATCGATCCCTTGATCAAGGTGATGGCCCGACCTGCCGCCTGGATGAACGGGGCGATCGGGAAGAGCGGGTACGCATGAAGGCAATGGGGATATTGCTGAATACTCTGCCTCGCGCGTACAACCCTGACCGGGGGACGCGCGTCCAACAGGCGTGGCAGAGGCACTCTTGGATTTCGCCGTCGTACCGGCGCGCGCGGGGACCGTTCCTCCGCGCCGTCGTACCGGCGCATACGGCGGCTTTCCAGTGATCGTGCCCGCCCCGCAGGCCGGCGCACCAGCCGCCGTACCCGCTGTGGGTGCGACCCCGGGCGGCCGTGTCCCCTCGCCCCGCGACGGCGCCGGACCGGCCGGGCACGCCGCCACCGCCGCGCACGACCCCGCGGTGGCCTCCGCGGCCGCCGACGCCGATGCCGATGTGCCCCCGGTCGTGGCCGGAACCACCGTCGACCACCTCACCGAGACCTACCAGGCCCACTACCGCTCGCTCCTCGGCCTGGCCGCCCTCCTCCTCGACGACACCGCCTCCTGCGAGGACGTGGTCCAAGAGGCGTTCATACGCGTCCACTCCGCCCGCAACCGGGTGCGCGACCGCGACAAGACCCTGGCCTATCTCCGCCAGACCGTGGTGAACCTCTCGCGTTCCGCGCTCCGCCGCCGCATCCTCGGGCTCAAGCTGCTGTCGAAGCCGATGCCCGACATGGCCAGCGCGGAGGAGGGGGCGTACGACCAGCTCGAACGGGACGACCTGATCAAGGCCATGCGCGGACTCCAGCGCCGCCAGCGCGAGGTGCTGGTGCTGCGCTACTTCGCGGACATGACGGAAGCCCAGGTGGCCGAGACGCTCGGCGTCTCGCTCGGCTCGGTCAAGGCGTACGGATCGCGGGGCATTGCCGCGCTGAGGGTGGCGATGGAGGCTGCGCAGTCATGAAGGACGACCACACCAACCGCCCGGGCCCGGCCGCCGGCGACGAGCAGGTGCTGCGCAGCCTGTTCGCCGGGGCCGTGCAGGGCCTGGAGCCCTCCGAGGGGGCCCTGGAACGGCTGCGCCACGCGGTGCCGGCCCGCCGGGCCCGTAAACGGCGGGCCCTGGTCGGGGCGGCCGTGGCGGTGGTGCTGACCGGCGCCGCCGTCCCGGCGGCGCTGCACCTGGGAGACGAGGACCAGGGCTCCGCCGCCGGGCACTCCGCCATGGCGGGCCACGGTGAGGCACAGGGTGTCCACCCCGGCGGCCCGGCCTCAGGAGAGGCGGACGGCGGGGTCCGGCCGCAGCCGGCGAGACCCTCGGGCAGGGGCCAGACGGCGGGCGGCGCGGGCGGCCGGCCCTCCCCGCAGCAGTCCGGCGGCTCACCCTCCGGCGGGGTGACGGCGGGCCCCTCCGGCGGCGGGTCCCCCACCGCGGCCCTCGGCAACGGCCCGCAGCCCCCGGCCGGAGTGGCCGCGGCGGCTCCCGGATGCACCGCCGGGCAGCTCGGGGTGGCCGGCAGCGCCCGCGCCCCCGAGGCCGACGGCACGGTGTACGGCAGCTTCAAGGTCACCAACGTCTCCGGCCAGGGCTGCACGGTCACCGGCCCCGACACCGTGACGGCGGCCTCGGTGACCCAGGCCCCGCCGCCCGCGCAGCCCCGCGCGGTGGCGGTGACGGGCCACACGGCGGGGGACCCGGCGAGCGGGCTGCCCGACCCGTCGGCGGAGGCTCCGGCGCTGCTGCTCCAGCCGAAGCAGGCGTACGAGGTCCGCTTCGCCTGGGTGCCCTCCGCGCAGTCCTGCCCGGCGGCGACGTCCGGCCCCACGGCCACGCCCCAGCAGCAGGCTGGTACGGGACAGCGCCAGGGCGGCCAGGCCGACACCGGTCCGGCCGACACCCCGGCAGGGGCCGACGGGACGACGGGTGCGGTGCGACAGCCCGACGGCCGGACCACCCCCGACGCGGCCGGAGTGGCCGTCTCCCACGCCCCGGCCGGCACGGGCGCCCCCGTCACCCGGACCACGATCCCGCAGGCGTGCGGAGGCACGGTCTACCGGACGGGCATCATTCCGGAGCCGGCGCCGGCTCCGGCGCCGTGACGGACGCCGTGGCCGGTGCAGCCGGGTTCGACGGGGCGGGGCTTGACGGGGCGGGGGTTGACGGGGCCGGGCCCCCGGCGGGCAGCAGGCCGGCCTCGGCGTCGCGCAGCGTCTCCACCTCGCGCCGGTAGAGCCGCCACCACATGAAGAGCACGAAGGCCACGAAGACGAACCACTCACCGGTGTAGCCGAGGTTCTGGAACGCCTTCAGATCGAGCCCGGTGTTGCTCGGCGCCTTCGCCGGGACGGGGACCATCCCGTCCGCCGGGGTCTGCACCGTCAGCCAGGCGTCGTACAGCGGGTCCTGCACCAGGTTGACCAGCGTGGCCGAGCCGATCACCCCGAGCTGGCCCGGCGGCAGTCCGCCTTGCGCGTGCACGCCCTTGGTGCTCGCGCTCTCCGAAGCCTGTAGGGCACCCGTCACCTGGACCCGCCCGGCCGGCGGGGCCGGGGCCTTGGCCGCGTCCGCCGTACCCGGCATCCAGCCCCGGACCACCGGGACGGTCCTGCCGGAGTCGGTCCGCAGCAGGGTCAGGACGTAGAAGCCGCGCTTGCCGTCGAGGTCCCGCTCGGGGACCAGCAGCTGCTTCCCGTACTCACCGGCCGTTGAGGCCAGCCGCCCGGAGGTCCTGGTGTCCACCGGAAGCAGCGAGTCCAGCGGGGCGGCCGCCACCTCGGCCGGGCGCTCGGCGCCGGCCTCCCGGTGACTGTCGACGCGGTCCTCGAAGCGGCCGAGCTGCCAGGTCCCCATGAACAGGCAGAAGGGGATGGCGAGCGCGACGAAGACGTTGATCCCCCACCAGCGCGGGGTCAGGAGAAACCGGTGCACCCCACCAACGGTACGGGGGGTGCGCCCGGTGTCCGGTGCCGGGTCAGCGCGGCAGCCCCTGAGGCAGGTGCTTCAGCGCGAATTCCAGCTCCATCCGGACCTGCTTGATCCGCTCCTCCACCACCAGCGAGCCGTGCCCGGCGTCGTAGCGGTACACCTCGTGGACCGCGCCGCGCGCCGCGAGCCGGTCGACGTAGTTGTCGATCTGGCGGATCGGGCAGCGCGGGTCGTTCACGCCCGCCGCGATGTGCACGGGCGCCTTCACCGCGTCCACGTACGTCAGCGGCGAGGAGGCGGCGAAACGCTCGGGGACCTCCTCGGGGGTACCGCCGAAGAGGGTGCGGTCCAGGGACTTCAGCGCCTCCATCTCGTCGTGGTACGCCGTCACGTAGTCCGCCACCGGTACGGCGGCCAGCCCCACCGCCCAGTCGTTGGGCCGCGTCCCGAGGCCCAGCAGGGTCAGGTAGCCGCCCCAGGAACCGCCGGACAGCACCAGCCGGGCGGGGTCCGCCAGGCCCGAGGAGACGGCCCACTCGCGGACCGCCGAGATGTCCTCCAGCTCGATCAGGCCGACCCGGTGCTTGAGGGCGTCCGTCCACTCCCGGCCGTACCCGGTCGAGCCCCGGTAGTTGACCCGGACCACTGCGAATCCGTGGTCGAGCCAGGCCGCCGGGGTCGCCGCGAAGGAGTCGGAGTCGTGCCAGGTGGGACCGCCGTGGATCTCGAAGACCGTCGGGAAGGGGCCCTCGCCGTGCCCCGCCGGCCGCTGCGCGAGCGCGTGGATCCGCCCGCCCGGGCCCTCCACCCACACGTCCTCCACCGGCACCGAGCCGGGCGGCCGGAACCCGGGCGGGTCCAGCACCACCCCGCCCGCGGTGGACCGTACGGAGGCGGGCTCGGCGGCCGAGGACCACTGGTACTCCACCGTGCCGTCCGGACGCGCCGTGGCACCCGACACTGACCCCGGGGGCGTGTCCACCCGTACGAGTTCCCGCGCGGCCAGGTCGTAGCGCCACAGCTCGTCGCGTGCCTCGAAGCTGTGCACGATGAGCAGCGCCGTCCCGTCCGGGTACCACTCGGCGCTGACGTCGCCCGGGAGCTCGATGGCGAGGTCCTCCTCGGCGCCCGTGGCCACGTCCCACACCATCGGCTCCCAGCGCCCGCGCCGTTGGTGGCCGACCAGCAGCCGGGTGTCCCCCTCGACCGGTGCGAAGCCGAGCACCTCCAGGCCCAGCTCCTCGGTGCCGCCGCGCGAGTCGTCCAGCTCGGCCGCGGTGGCTCCGTCGAGGGTGACCACGCGCAGCGCCGAGTGCATGGCGTCGCCGTGCTCGGTGTGCTCGATCGCGACCAGGGTCCCGTCGCGGGAGAGGTCGCCGACGCCGGCCGACTCGCGGTGCCGGTAGATGACGGCGGGGGCGCTGCCGTCGGGCCTGACGACGTGGATCGTGGTGCCGTCCTCGTCGGTGGACCGGCCGACGACCGCCGTCCCGTCGCGGCCGATGGCCAGCCCGGCGGGGTAGGAGGGCTCCAGGCCGGGTGTGGCGGGCTCGTCGGGGCCGCCCGCGAAGGGCTGGCGCACCCAGGTGCCGAACTCGTCGCCGTCGGTGTCGGAGAACCACCAGATCCACTCCCCGTCGGGGGAGAGGGTGCCGTCGGTCGTGCCGTTGGGGCGGTCGGTGGCCTGGCGCTGCGTTCCGGTGGTGCGGTCCCAGGCGTAGAGCTCGTAGGTCCCGGTGGCGTTCGAGACGAAGAGCGAGCGGTCCGGGGCGTCCTCGGCCCACTCGGGGAGGCCCACGCGCGGGGCCCGGAACCGCTTCTCCCAGTCGGGCATCTCGGAAGCGGGGGTCCCGCCGGGGGTCAGATCGCTGTCGCTGCTGGTCATGCCGTCCATTCTGGCCCGCCGGGCCGCCGGGATGCCGACTGAGCCGAACGGGCGCATGGTGGAGGGCGTACGGCGAACGCTTCCCGAGTAGGTGTTGATCATGGCCAAGAAGGCTCGTACCGGTCACCACAGCCATCAGGACTCCGAGCAGGCGATGGCGAAGAACACGGCGGCCGAGGCGCGTGCCAAGGCTGCGGGCAGAGAAGCCCAGTCCCTCTCGGCGAAGACGCGCGGCATGCACCAGAAGGCCCAGGCCAAGCGCGGCTGAGGCCAGGCCGATCACGGGCGATGTTTCACGTGAAACCCGGTTACTGTCCGTGTTTCACGTGAAACATGGCCCCTTCGGCCTAGCCTGACGGGATGCGGATGATCGTCCGGGGCGCCCGGCTGCTGCACGAGGACGGACTCCACGACGTGGAGGTGGCCGAGGACGGGCGCATCGCGCGCGTCCTGCCGTACGACGACCAGAAGGAGCCGCCCGCGACGGGCGTCCTCATCGAGGCCCACGGCGGGCTGCTCAGCGCCCCCTTCGTCGAGCCCCACATCCACCTGGACACCGCGCTCACCGCCGGACAGCCCCGCCCCAACGCCTCCGGCACCCTCTGGGAGGGCATCGCCTGCTGGAGCGAGCGCAAACGCACCCTGACCCGCGAGGACGTGATCACGCGGGCAACGGAGGTGCTGCGCTGGCAGGCGGCCCAAGGCGTTCTGCACGTCCGCACCCACTGCGATATCACCGATCCCTCGCTGACCGCCCTCGACGCCCTGCTGGAGGTCCGCGACCGCGTCCGGGACGTCATGACCCTCCAGATCACGGCCTTCCCCCAGGAGGGCATCGTCTCCTTCCCCGACGGCGAGGCGCTGCTGCGCGAGGCCGTGGCGCGCGGCGCGGACGTCGTCGGCGCGATCCCGCACTTCGAGGACACCCGTGAGGACGGCATCGCGTCCCTGCGGACCGCGTTCACACTGGCCGAGGAGAACGGGCTGCGTCTCGACGCCCACTGCGACGAGATCGACGACGAACAGTCCCGGTTCGTGGAGGTGCTCGCCACGCTCGCGCTGCGGACGGGGCTGCGCGAGCGGGCCACCGCCTCCCACACGACCGCCATGGGCTCCTACAACGGCGCCTACGCCTTCAAACTCCAGCGGCTCCTGTCGCGTTCGGGCGTCAACCTGGTCGCCAACCCCTTCGCCAACCTCAACCTCCAGGGCCGCTTCGACGCCTATCCCAAGCGGCGCGGCCTCACCCAGGTGAAGGAGATGCTGGCCGCCGGGGTCAACGTGGCCTTCGGGCACGACGACGTGATGGACCCCTGGAACGCGCTCGGCACCGCCAACCCGCTCCAGACCGCCCTCGTCGGCCTGTACGCGGCCCAGCTCACCGGGGCGCAGGAGATCCCGACCGCCTTCTCGATGGTGACCGAGCGCGCGGCCCGCGTCCTCGGGCTGGGCACGGACGAGTACGGCGTCACGGAGGGCGCCCCGGCCTCCTTCGTCCTGCTCCCGGCGCCGACCCCCGCCGAGGCGCTCCGCCGCCAGGTCCGGCCCCGGTACGTGGTCTCGCGCGGAACCGTCCTCGCGGAGACCCCGCCCGCGCCGGCCCGGCTGTGGTGGCCCGGGCAACCCGGCCCGTCCGACATGGACTTCACCCCGCCCCTCTAAGGTGCGGAGCATGACGTGGACCTTGCACAACCTTGACTCCGGCCCGGCCCGCCGCGCCTTCGAGATCGCCTCCGAGTACGCGGACGCCGCCCTGCTCAACCACTCCGTCCGCTCCTACGCCTTCGGTGCCGAGTACGCACGGCAGCACGGCCTCTCGTACGACGCCGAGCTCTTCTACGTCAGCGCCCTCCTCCATGACCTGGGCCTCACGGCGCCGTTCGACAGCCACACCCTCCCCTTCGAGGAGGCCGGCGGGCACGTGGCCCGGATCTTCACCGCGGGCCTGGGCTGGGACGCGGCCCGCCGGGCCAGGGCGGAGGAGGTGATCGTGCTGCACATGCGGGACGACGTCACCGCCGCCGAGGACGTCGAGAGCCACCTCCTCCAGGTCGGGACGAGCGCGGACGTCTCGGGCCTGCGCGTACCGGACTTCGACCCGTCCTTCCGCACCGCCCTCCTGACCGCCTACCCCCGCCTCGGCTTCGGCCCCGCCTTCCTCGCCCTGGTCGAGGACCAGGCGACCCGCAAGCCCACCTGCGCGGCAGCCGCGTACGTGGCGAGCGGCGCGGCCCAGCGCATCGCCGCCAACCCCCTGGACGTGTAACGCCCCGGCTACCTGGCCGTCCTGCGACTGCGCTGCGAGGTCGCCGGGTAGCAGCGGCTCCACGGCTACGGGGTGCACTCCTGCGGCCGCGAGCACCCGGAGGGCGATCCCGCCCGGCGGCACCGACCCCCGGCAGCCAGCCAGGCGGCCAGCGCGGAAGCGTAGGCCGCCGGGCCCGTCCACGAACGGCTCGCCGTCGGCGAGAAGCCACTCCGGCGACAGACCGCGAACGCCGGCTCCTGGCTGCGACAGCTTTTTAGCACAGCCGACATACTGTGGCGCAACGCTCAACTTGCCCTGTAGAGCGCGCAGTTCACCACCGAAGCTCGCGGTGATCGCCAGGTCGACGGGTGTGGCCCTGGCCTGCTCCCATGGCAGTACAGGCAGCTCCAGCCCGGCGAACAACTCGGCCAGCCCGGCACGGAACGCGGACGAGTCCGTCGAGGTCACCAGAGGCTGCACCCGGAGTCGTCATGGAAAAGCGGCAGCACATCCAGAAGGCGGCCCGCCGAGGTGACGTTGTGCACCACCAGCAGCACCCGGCGGCTGCTCGAGCGGCTGGTCCACCGATGCGACTCCTCGCCGACCGGCACCCTCACGGCCTGGCGGGCTCCGGCCCGGAACGCAGGAAGGGCTTGATCCTCAGTGAGGATCAAGCCCTTGACCTGGTCTTACTCTGTCGGGGTGGCGGGATTTGAACCCACGACCTCTTCGTCCCGAATGAGGTCGACCCAAGATCCCCACCTGCGCGAACGACATTTCCCCTGGTCAGCGCCTTGGCCTCAGATGGTCTGGGGGAGTCTCAAGGGGCCTCGGGGAGCAGACCGGCTCCCAGTTGGCTCCCAGCAGGGCGGCTGCCAGGTCCCCCTAAGGGGTGGTGTTCGGGTCTGCTGCGAACCGACGGAGTAGCCCAGGGCGTGATGTGCGACGACGCCAGCTGCGTCGGGTTTCGCTTCCAAGCGAAATCATCTCCCCGCGGAGGGCTCCAAATGACCACTCAGGTCGGCACCACATGCCTTGGCCGACACCCCCAACGCGGTCCCCTGAGACCGGGCACCCCGCGGACATCCTGCGGCGCTGGTGGACTCCAGACACCATCATCGAGACGACCAACCTCATCGTCCCTGAGCTCACCCCAACGCGGTCCGCCATCCAGCCGACAACGAGCCGCAGAACACCGGATACCCGAGGCTGGCCGACGTCGGCACGTTCAACCGCGCCCTCCAGCTGACAAGAACGGGCTTGCTCGTCCAAGGCGCAGACCGCGATGCCCGGCCGCTGGTAGGCCACCGGCGGACGCGGACTGTTCCTCGTGAGCGAGAGGCAAGCCGCTGAGGCTACTACCCCACCACGGCCGGGAAGGCCGTCTGGGTCGAGCTCCTCCTTCACGGTTCCGGGCGGTACGGTCCAGGCCGCACGGAGCAAGCCAAGGAGCGTGGGCAGCCGGCCGAAGTTACCGGCCCAGTCCTCAGACCCGCTTTTGATCGGAAGGGTGCTGGTCGGCCTGCGTGAGCTGTAGAACGGCTTCGCCTGCGGTCTCAGCCAGGGCCGACCGGCGGGGCGGCATGATCCCAGTTCAGCCATCTGCCCCCCTGGACTGCGGCGGCATGATCTACGCTAAGTGGCTAGCTATCCCCCGAGCGTCACTACCCCCGTCTGGCGACGCCCTCAGTAACACGTGACAGGAGAGGAAGTGGTGTCGAGAGTGGAGGGGATAGTACGCGGCGGGTCGGTGGAGGTACTCAAGCACCTACACCTGCAACTCGATCACCACTTTCGGATACTCCACGAGCGGCGCCGGGCCCTGCATCCGCCAGCTCCCGTCTTCGCGTTGGAGCACGACCTTGTTGGTGAGGAGCTCGAACTGCTCCTGGCCGCAGTGCGTGGGGCTGTAGCTGATGGACTCGACGCTCGGTACCGCGCCTGGTGGTTGCCCTTCGTGGTGTTTGCCGCTGAGATCGGCTACGACTACGTCGGGGGCGAGTTCTGGCCCCTCTGGGGACAGAGGGCGCCGGGGTGGGAGGGTGGGCCTCAGTGGAACGCACCCCTCAACCGGAAACGCATCAAGCAGTGGTTCAGGCGGTTCGCGGACGATTACGGAGGTGCGGAGCCGAGAGGAGGCTTCGCCACGAACTTCACCATCATTGCGTGGCCGATCACACATGCCGTGATGCCGGCGGACCTTCAGCGGCAGATGGCCCAGCTTCTGTTCGAGTCGCGCGGAGTGTTGAATGCGCAATTGTTGGCTGACCCTGATGCGTTGGGCGCATGTCTGGCGTCGCGCACGGGTGGATACAGCGAGCGCTTCCGTATCCTCTGCGACAATCAGGGCCTCCTGGGTCAGGTCGCAGTTGCGCTGCTCTCGGGCGACGAGGAAGAGTCCCCATACCTGGTGCGGTCGACACTCCTCCGCCTGGTTGCTGGCCTGAGTAATGAACAGGCCTCCCGCAGCTGGCTGTCGCGCGCCAGGCAGTCGGCCAAAGTGATCCGCTCAAGTGGCTTCCTTCCGAAGGGAGCGGGTACCGCTTCTGTACAGCGAAGGCGCCGCGCCCCAGCTGACATCAGCCTAAGGCTGTTCCTGCGCAACCATCATGGCGGCTGGCAGCCGTATCTGGAACTGCCCGATCTCACGCCGCTGCAGACAAGCAACCCACAAGTCGATCAGGAACTTCGGATCCGGCGTGCAAAGGTTGAAGGTCATCCCCGTCCGCTCGCCCGGGGTCGGCTGCTGTGGCCCGACAAAGTGCCGCTGTCGGCCTGGCCTCGACCGGGTGCTCCAGCCATCCAGTTGGAGCACGGACCGGAGGCCGTCAACAAGCTGATCGCCGAGCACTGCTCCATCGATCCGGGGCCCTGGTGGCTGTTCAGGAAGCGATCAGGCGGAGAGCCCATGGAGGTAAAAGGCAAGTTCGTTCGGCGCGGTAACGAGTACTGCCTAATTGGGCGTGTCGGCAGCAGTCCGCCCTCGTTGCCCTGGATCGGGCAGACAGTGACCTCGGTCGAAGGCGTGCACGTCTTCGAGTTCACGGTGCCGCAGATCATCGGAGCAGCGGAAGTCGAGCAACTTGCCACTGTCGGGTTGACAGTGGCATCCGATGTCTCGATCCGGCCCGTTGGCTTGGTGCCAGGATCCTGGGACGGGGACGGCGCCATCGAGTGGCTTGCTGGGGAGCCGACGATGCTGGCCGTGAAGTCTGCTCACGCTGCGCACAAGTGCGCGGTGACCGTAGACCGTGGCCTTCCCTTTGTGCTGGAGTTCCCGGAGGGCCAACCAGAGCTCTTCTTTGCTCTGGAGGACCTCGGCGTGGGTACACACGATGTGAACGTCGCGCTGCTCACCCCAGAGACGGATCGACCCCTCTTCAGCGGCTCCCTGACGATCACAATCCGTGACCTCCACAGCAATCGCGAAGCCGCGACGGAAGGTACTGCGATCCGGCTGTTCACCACGCCGGCGCGCCCAAAGATGACTGAACTCTGGGATGGCAGGGCCAGTCTCTCGATTGACGGTCCGCTGGAGACAAGGGCGGAACTGTCGATCACTCTTCGTGACGTTGCGGGAAGGCAACTGGAAAGGCAACTCCATGGCATCTCAGTGCCCTTCAGTGATGGCGCGTGGGAGAAGCTGGCAGAGCAGGTCTTGCGTAAGAAGAGAATGCTCGGCGCGTACGAAGAGGCCGAGTCATGTGAAGTATCGGTATTCCGCAATGGAGTTGGATTCGCATCGTTGGTCTGTGAACGCGGCTTCGACCCGCTCCGCTGGGTACTTGCCAAGAGGCACAGCGGGCAACACGAAGCGCGGCTGATAGACCGGACAGGCAACGACGACACCCAGGTGCACATCTTCTTGGTGGAGCACCCGTTGGCCGGCATGGAGCACGACCCCCGTGGACCAATCACCGTGCCAGCGACAGGCGGACTCCTGCAGGCGACTTCCGGCAGGATGACAGCAGCGACCATCCTGCCGCCCGAGCCAAACCAACTGCGCCGGAGCCACCCGGCTGTGCCGCGATCCTCGGATGGCTCGCTCTTTGAGGTCCAGCGGCTCATCGAAGGTCACCGTCGGTGGCTTGACGCCGATCTGCCGGCGGACCCGTTCGCTCGTCACCAGCAGGAGCAAGTCCTTGAGGCGATCACTAGGGCGCTTGTGTCCGTCATCGCCGGACATCGGTGGGCAAACCTAGAGCGCAAGCGCGATACGGCTGATGCGTACCGGCAGCTTGAACTCCTGGACGAAATGGAGAAGCTCGTAGGCGAGGCCTCCCAACAGCGCTCCGCTGCGCGGCAGATCGCTCGCCACCTCTGGCAGTGGGTAGATTCATCGGCTGCGTTGAGCGAGGGATTTGCTGATGCTATCGAAGCCATCGTGACGTCCAGCGGCCTGGGTGATTTTCATGCCGCAGCAGACTTCCTGCTGGCGCTCGCGAGCCGGCCAGGCTCGGTCGCGAACTGGGCGGAGCCCGAGAGGGACCGGCTCCTGATTGGCGTACTGAGTTCCCCCGTACTCATCCGGGCAGCGAGGTTCGCGGTGCTGGGGACTCGCGCCCTCCGGGATGCATCGGACCAGCCGGCTTCCGGGAGCGGCCGATGAATATCAATGCGCTCAGCGGCCGTGAGGTCGCCAGCCGTACCGTCCACGCGCTTGGCCTGGGGGAGACGGCGATCGATCTGAGTGCACCCGAAGCGATCTGCTCGTCACTACGCCGCGCAGCCGCGTTCCTGTGCCCGGCGACGCCGAGGGAACTCGTCGATGCGGTGATGGAGGTGCTCGGACCGGTCGACGACTCGTCCGCGGTCACTCGTGCCCAGCTAGCCACCCAGTTGGATCTGCTGGTAGCAATCGGCGACCTAGTCGAGCTCCCGAACCGGAAGGATCGTGGAAGTAGGAGGCTCTATCTCGCTCCACCCTCTTATGTGACGAAGGCTCCCGGGCGGTACCTCTTGCTGGGTGTACGCCCAGACGGCGTCCCGCTCCTGGACGAGTCTGTCGGCGCGGACGTGCGCTTCGAGGGCCACGTGCGGTCCATCGAAATGGACGCCACCATGGGACCGGCTCGACTGCATGGCGCCGGACTCCATGAGATCAGCATCGACGACTGGCGCAGGCAACCGACTGTGGCTAGCGCTGCTGCCATCGTCCGCGGGATGCGTCAACGCTTGGACTGGGCAGCACACTCGGGTCTCGTCAACGATCTGAGGCTTCTCGATCCTGCGTCGTCGGTTCTCTATTACCGGGGCCGTTGGCGGCTACCCGCCGACGGTGACTGTGGAGACTACGTTGCCCGTCGGCCGCAGGCATACGGAGCTGATCTGTGGTGCTTTGTCCGAGTGGAGAGTGGCATGCCTCGTTCGCTCATCGATATGCCAACCGACGATCCTGCTGTTCCGGCGTGCGACGAGGCGTGGCGGCTTCAGGCAGCGATCGATGCTGCACGGGGAAAGCCGCAGATCCTGCGGATTCGGCACGCTGACGGGGCCCAGGGGAGCCGGACTCTGGATCTGTTCGGCCCTGTGCCCGGGTGGGCGCAGCGTTACCTGGAACTTGTGGGGGTCCCAGGCCCGCGGGCCAGGGACGCGCTGATCACGTATCGAGTGCCGCTCTGGGCGATCGGCGAACTAACGAAGTTCTTCGCTGACATGCTGTGGATGCACGTCAACGATGAGGGAGGAGTGGCGTGACCGCGGAAGCGCCCACGATTGCAGAGACGGTCGCTAGCATTCAGGCGGCCCTTCGGGACTACATTGAGGCCACGTACCACGTGGGACACCCAACCGTGATCGAGCAGCGTCGCGAGTTGCTGAAGCGGGAGGGCGTGCTCCACCGTGAGCCGTTCATCGAGAGTACCCCCCGCTACCAGACTGGCCGAGGCTTCGGTGATCTCGAACTCGATGCAGCGGCCAGGGCGCTCCTCGTTAGCCTGAGTACACACATCGGTGGTCACCAGCCACTCCTGCACGACCCGCCATACACGCACCAGGCGGAGGCCCTGGAGTGGACGATTCGCGATGGCCTCAGCCTTGCAGTCACGACCGGCACCGGTTCCGGAAAGACGGAGACGTTCCTCGAGCCGATTCTGACGAAGTTCGCAACGGAGGCTGCACACAAGCCTGAGTCGTTCGCAGCCCCCTCCGTCCGGGCCCTGATCCTCTATCCGATGAACGCGCTGGTGAACGATCAACTGGGACGTCTTCGGCTGCTGCTCGGCGATCCGCGAGTCACCGCACAGTTCACCGCGTGGGCCGGACGTCCAGCACGCTTCGCCCGCTACACGAGCCGCACGCTGTATCCCGGTGTTCGGCGGGTCGAGAAGGATCAAGAGCGGCTGCGGTCGATTGAGGACTTCTACATCGACCTCATTGACCGGGCGTCCAACCCCTCGGCACAAGGATATGGTGAAGCAACCGCTCTCATTGAGAAGTTGCAGTCGCGTGGAAAGTGGCCGGCCAAACCGGACCTGAAAGCCTGGTACGGAGAACGTGGCTCCCGCTGGAAGAACAGGGAAGGCGAGTTCATTCGTGCGGTCCTCCGGCATGAGGACCCCGAGCTCCTGACGCGCCATGAAGTGCTGGACACGCCGCCAGACGTGCTCATCACGAACTACTCGATGCTTGAGTACATGCTCATGCGTCCGCTCGAGCGGCCGGTCTTCGATGCGACCCGGGCATGGTTGGAGAACAACCCGGACGAGAGGTTCCTCCTGGTCGTAGACGAGGCCCACCTCTACCGCGGAGCGGCTGGCGCCGAGGTAGCGCTCCTGCTCCGGCGACTCCGCGCAAGGCTTGGGATCACGCCCGATCGGCTGCAGGTGATCTGCACAAGCGCGAGCTTTGCCAGCGCGGAGTACGCGCGCCTGTTTGCCGCGCAGTTGAGCGGCAAGGCCCCAGACGACTTCAAGACGGTGGAAGGACGACTCGCCCTGCGGGAACCAGCCACCACCGGGACGGTCCAGGACGCAGAGGTCCTCGCTGCCGTACCGATGCACACGTTCTACGAGGCGGAGTCAGACGCTGGCCGCATTGACGCGGTCCGCGGGTTGCTGGACTACCGGGAGGTCACTGAGAAGGCGCCCGGAGTCAGTGCGGGGCAACTGCTCCACGAGGCCCTTGCCGACTTCGCCCCCATGAATCTGCTCGTCAACCAGACGATGCAAAGGGCTCATCCGCTCGATGAACTGGGTGCCAGCATCTTTCCCGCTGCGGAGAAGGAGCTTGCCGATAGAGCGGCCTCGACGCTGGTAGCGCTCGGAAGCGCCGCCCGCCGGTCAACGGATGACGCCGGGCTGTTGCCGTGCCGAGTGCACGCGTTCTTCCGAGGGCTGGCAGGGTTGTGGGCCTGTCTCGACCCCGAATGTTCAGAGGCCGACCGGGAGGCGAGCCCGGAGCCTGGTCCGGTCGGCAAGCTCTACGCCCAGCCGCAGGCCACATGCGGATGCGGAGCCCGTGTCTTCGAGTTGTACACCTGCCGGCACTGCGGCTCCGCCTATGCGCGAGCCTATACGGATGATGTACTTGAACCATCCCATCTCTGGCACGAGCCAGGTGCGGACTTCCATTCCTCCACTGGCTCCATCCCCGAACTCCAAGCGCTCGATCTACTGCTGGAGGCCCCGTCGCATGACGCAGCTAACGTGGAGCCCGCGGACCTTGATCTCATCACCGGTCGAATTAATCCACCAGGGGAGCTCGGGCCACGCACGCGCAGCGTCTTCATCCCTCGGCTCCGTGGGGGAGAGTCCGTCGGAAGTGACGATGATGGCGAAGAAGGCGAGGCTAACGGCGAGTTCAAGCCTTGCGGTGTGTGCGGGCGACTCGCTGGCTTCGGTCGATCATCGGTACAGGATCACCAGACGAAGGGTGATCAGCCCTTCCAGGCGTTGGTGACTCGTCAAGTCGAGGTCCAACCGCCTGGCGCGCAACCGTACAACGACTTCGCCCCGTTGCGCGGGCGCAAGGTGCTCGCATTCTCCGACTCCCGGCAGGTTGCCGCGCGACTTGCGCCCAACCTGCAGACCTACTCGCTGCGCGATGTCATGCGGCCGGTGATCCTGCGGGGGTGGCGGGAGCTCGCTAATCACCAAGTTCTGGGACCGATTCTCGCTCTGGACAGGCTGTATGTGGCGGTTATGGCCGGATCATATGTGCTTTCAGTGCGGCTGCGTCCAGAACTGCGCCCGACAGAGTCGCTCCAGGTGATGGGCACGGTCGCACGGGCAATCGACAAGGGCGCGCTCACAGGCAACCTCGCTGTAATGGGTGCGCTCCTCACCACCGCACCGCCGCCGCAGTCGCTGTTGCGCGCTATGTATGCAACGCTCACGGACAAGTACTACGGGCTGGCATCGCTTGGGTTGGCCTCGATCCGTGAGCGGGCGAACCTCACGGACGAGTTGCTCGCGAAGTTGCCGGACATCGGTGGCGTCGCAGAGGGTGCCAAAGCCAAGCTGGCTTTTGTGCGGTTGTGGCTGGCTGCTTGGAGTGGCGCTGGCATCTGGTTCCCGTCGATGACTGACGGGGACTGGTGGAAGCAGAAGGGCGGCGTCCAGCCACACACAGGAAGGTTCAAGTCCGTCGACCGCTTGCTCGGATCGAAAGCCGCAAGGCAGACGTTCAGGGAGGGGTGGCTGCCCACAATGCTCACAGCCTTCTGCGAATCGGTAGGTAGCGGTACCTACCGCATGCTGGCCTCGAATTTGGCTTTGGAACTCGGTGGGCAGTGGGGCTACTGCGAGCGGTGTCGATTCACGCAGAGGCCACTTCCTGGCAGTTGCAAGTGTGGCAGTTGCGGCGCCGATCGAGTCCGCACCCTGGACCCCGAGACCGATCCGGTCTTCCAGGCCCGGAAGGGCTACTACCGAGCCAGTGCCGTCCGGGCTCTCAACAGTCCGCCTGAGCTGCCCATGAGTATCATCGCCGCCGAGCACACGGCGCAGCTCAACGCCGCGCAGTCGGACGCCGTCTTCTCTAAGGCCGAGGAGCACGAGCTGCTCTTCCAGGACGTTGATCTCGGCCGGTTCTCTCAGGGAGAGCAGTCGCGCGCCGCCATTGACGTGCTTTCCTGCACGACCACCATGGAGGTTGGGATCGACATCGGCAACCTGACCGGTGTGGCCCTGCGCAACATGCCGCCGTCTCGTGCCAACTACCAGCAACGAGCAGGCCGGGCCGGCCGCCGTGGCAATGCGGTCGCCACAGTGCTTGCCTTCGGCAGCGCTGACACGCACGACGACCACTACTTCCGCCAGCCAGACCTCATGATCCGCGGCAAGGTCGATGATCCGGTGTTGACCATGGACAACGAAGAAATCGTGCAGCGCCATGTCATCGCCTATCTGCTGCAGCGGTACCACCAGGATCGACTGCCAGCAATCCAACCCGAGGACCAGCCTCAGCTCTTCGAAGTTCTGGGACAGGTCACCTCATTCACAGGGACGACATCCCCGCTCAACCGAACGGACCTGGAAGAGTGGCTGAAGAGTAAGGAGAACGTGCTTCGCGAAGAGGTCGCGGCCTGGCTTCCCGACGAACTGAGCGCAGATGCCCGTACAGAAGTCCTACAAGCCATCGTGACGCGAACGCTTTTCGAGATCGACAGAGCTCTCGAGCTTGACCTTGACGGGTCGCCTGTAGAGGCTAATACGGTCGAAGACCCGCTGCTGAACTCTGAGCAGGAGGTTGAACCCCCGATAGAGCTCGACGCGGAGGAGCCGAACGCACGACGGAGCCAGAAGAACCTGCTCGACCGTCTCCTGTACAAGGGCGTCCTGCCGCGCTACGCGTTTCCGACCGATGTGGTCGCCTTCCACGTCTTCGATGTCAACTCGTCCACGCGGTTCAACACTTATTTCCAATATGCTGCCAGTCAGGGTCTCACGGTGGCGCTCAGCCAGTATGCACCGGGCAAGGTGGTGTGGATCGACAATAAGGAATGGACCTCTGGGGCCATATACTCACCGGTCCAGAAGGAGCGCTATCAGGCATGGCAGGAACGGCTGCTCTACTTCGAATGCCAGGACTGCCACTACGCCAAGCACTTCCCACTCGATGAGGCAGAGCGCGGAGAGGAGCGCGACTGTCCGGCTTGCGGCGCCGAGGGTAAGTTCGGCAAGGCCAAGACCTGGATGCGACCGCCCGGGTTCGCGCACCCGGCAGACCAGGATCCGGGAACGAGCCCGGACGACGCCCCGGCGCGCAGTTACGCGACGCGCGCCAAGCTCATGGCACCTGGGCCGACGGAGGAGACCGCCTGGAAGCGAGTCACTGAACGCGTGGCACAGACATACCGCAGAGAGACTCTGCTGGTCACCAACACCGGCCCCCGCAACGAGGGATACACGTACTGCACCCGCTGCGGCCTCATCGAACCGACTGCTATGGCCACGGGAAGGCTGCTCGCTACCCACAAGAAGCCTTTCCCCGACCTGAAGGAGCCAGAATGCCCCGGCACCGGCTCAACCCGGGGGATGGTGTTGGGCACCGACTTCATTTCCGACGTGCTCTTGGTTCGCTTGAGGGTCGACTCGCCGATCACGCTGAGGCCAGCGAATCTCTCGACGCACATCGCACTGCGCTCAGTTGCTGAGGCGCTCACGATCGCGGCGACCCTAAAGCTCGGCATTGAAGCCACGGAGTTGCAGGCGGAGTACCGGCCGGCGCTGACTGCCCTCGGTAACGAAGGCCTGGAAGCCGAGATCTACCTCTACGACACGCTTGCGGGCGGAGCCGGCTTCACTCGAAGGGTCAACGACTACGGCGTGGAGATCCTCGAGGAGACGCTGAAACTCCTTGAGGACTGCCCGGAGAACTGCGACCAGTCCTGCTACAGGTGTCTGCGCAGCTTCCGGAACCGCTTCGAGCACAGCCTCCTCGACCGTCATGTCGGCGCCAGCCTTCTGCGGTACCTGATCCACGGGACAGCACCCACCCTGAACGACGAACGGCTCGAGGTGTCGGCCGACACCCTCTACGAGGACCTCAGTAGTCGAGGGAGCGACGCGCACTTCACGCGTGGCGCCAAGATCGAAATCAAAGGTGTCGGAGCAATCACCGCGCCGA
This sequence comes from Streptomyces sp. NPDC006687, assembly GCF_040636215.1. Lineage (NCBI taxonomy): Bacteria > Bacillati > Actinomycetota > Actinomycetes > Kitasatosporales > Streptomycetaceae > Streptomyces > Streptomyces sp. NPDC006687. The sequence goes on from NZ_JBEYJJ010000013.1 coordinate 40,926, forward strand.
TTCTGGCGCAGCGCGGCAACCAGCAGTGGATCTTCGGCGTGCATGACCCGCTGAGCCCCGATGTGGCACCCACCGAGGAACTGCGTCGCGCGAAGGAGGCGGGCAGCGTGCCGGTCCATCTGATCGACGACACGGTCATCTCACGCAACCTCCCGTTCGCCAGCAATCAGGTGCTTCAGACACTGAGCTAGGCGACAGCGGATAATGGTCCGCCGCCCCATCGCAATCCGGCGGCGGGCCTTCTGCGACTACAGCATGGTTCGCGTCGAAGTGGCAGTCAGAGCGACGGTGGCGGGCCGCCGTCAGGAGAAGCCAGGAGGGGGTATATGTCAACAGACGGCAGCGAAGACAAGATGGGTGAAGACGACCTTGCGGAAGGCCAGGTGCCCATCACCGCACTACAGGAACACTTCAGCGTTTCGTTCACGCGGATGATCGCCTATGCGGCCGGATGCTCTATCAAGCCTCACGAGACCGACTACGAAGGCGTCGACATTACGATCGTCTCGTCGACGGAGTATCGTGGCTACTACGGCCCACAATTCGAGCTTCAGCTGAAGTGCACCTACCAAGAAAGTCTACTCAAAGACGACAGTATGACTTGGCGGATGAAGGCGAAGCCCTTTCGGAAACTGACGCGCAGCAAGCGGTACATTCCGGCGTACCTCGGAGTGCTCCTGATACCCCGCGATCCGGAGCCGTGGCTCAATGTAGATGAATGGGGACTGTTCACGCGTAGCCGCATGTTCTGGGAATCCGCCGAAAACCTCAGATACGACGGACCGATCAAGGACTACCACACGGTCCATCTGCCGCGTCAGAATCTGTTCACGGGCAATCAGCTCCAGGGCATCATGAAGTCCATTGGCGACGCAGAGGAAGGGCAGAGGTGAGCCGGACGGCATTTGATACGTACCGTGAGATCGCATCCTCGCTGACTCCGGCTGCAGTGTCTCAGTTTCTCGCTTCCCAAGATTGGGAACTGGAACAGCGTCAGTCGAAAGTCCGCGAAGTCTGGCGTTACCGCTCGGATGGTCCACTTCTGGCAGCGCCGCGGGTCATGATCCCTTTGGCTACGGATTTCTCCGACTTCACGCCGCGTTTCATCGATGCACTAGAATCGCTGGGGCACATCCACGACTGGGATGCAGGTCAACTTCTCGAGCATGTTCTGGCCACGCGCGCCGACCTGTTCTTCGTCCGCCTCGACCAGCTTATGACCGACGGCACGATCCCCTTCAAGCAGGCCGAAAGGACCCTGCAGGGGATCCATAAGATGATGAAGGCGTCGGCCACGACAGCCGCGGATCCCAACCACTCGCACAAGGGGCGCCGCCCGCAAGCGGTGGGAGAATTCCTGGAGGAATCTGTACGGCTCGGCCACACGAAGCGGGGCAGCTTTGTCTTCACCGTGGTGACGCGCCTGGGCGACGCCGATTCCCAGTCGGCGAATGATCCCGAGCGGCTGACCGCCACCTTCCCGCGGCGAGTAATGGAGACCCTAGCCAGAGGCCTGGAGGCCACAAGACTGTTGGCGCAAGCTGGGGGGAATCAATCCCTCATCTCTCCGGGCGGTTTGGGGCTCAGCGTGGGCCTCATCGAGTCGCTCGAAGACTTGTCGGCGCCGGAAAATCTGCAATCACTGGATTTGTCCTTTGAGTGGGCTGCTGCAGAACGAAGGCCGGACGTCGGGCTGGCAACGATTGCGTTCGACCGGGACTTGATTGTCGAATTCCCGCATATCCGGGAGCAACTCATCCGGAGAGATGAGCCCGTCCGCCGCGAAACGCTGGTGGGACTCGTTAAGTCCTTGGCGCGAGACGACTCCACGCCCAGCGGCGAAGAGACGGCGATCGTCACCATCGCGGCGGAGGTGAATGGCAGGGCTCTGCGGGTTCAGGTTCCTCTTGCAGGGGACGACCACGGCTGGGCCATCATGTCGTACAAGCGTCAACTCCCCTTCACAGTAACCGGGGACTTGTCATACGAGCGCCGTGCTTGGCGCCTGACGGGCGACATCGTGGTCGATTCGAGCTTCCTGCGACACATCTCAGGGTCTTCAGCTCCGGACTTGGGAGAAGCCTAGGGCTGGCGCGCGCATTGCCCGAACGGTTCCTGATCGATGCCCTCAGCACACCGATGCTCGCCGACCGCTGGTTGCCACACTCTTGGAGGTCCGAGTGCGGCAGCCAGCGACGAGGGCGATGCGCCAGCGGCTGCGTGGAGCCATGCTAGTCGGCGAGAGGGAGCATCCCCTCGCCGACGGGCAGTTCTACGCCTCTGGGGGGCAGTGGCACGCGGGCACCGTGCTCAACTGGGCGGACCAACCGGTGAGCGCGCATGGCTTCGAGGACTTCCTCGCGGCGTGCGCGCGGCCGACACCAGCGCTCGAGCCACCATTCAGCAACCTTGGCGTCAGCGTCCGGGAGTTCTGGATCCAGCAGGTACTGCGGTTCTCCGTCGACGCCGAGTGAGTAGTCACGGAGGTTCTCGACCAGCGGAACACCGTAGAGGATGCGTTCCCTGCCGTGCCGTAGGAGTTCGTTGGCCGGCCATCCGAGTGCCGCCAGTCCCAGCCGCACCTTGCGTAGGCGTGGACTGACGCCCTCGCCGAAGAGGCTGTTCACGCGGACGAGTGAGCCGCGCAGCGCCGGCAGCCGGGTTAGGGCGTCAACGGTCTCCTCTGAGAAGTGGGAGGTTCCGAACGAGCGGGAACGTCCGAGTTCGTGGAAGCCCATCCGGGTAGCGCTGTCGCCCCCCATGACCTCGGCTGGCCAGAACAGTCGGTTGTACTGACTTGATCCAGTGCCGTAGAGCGACGTGGTTCCAATAAAGGAGAGACGAGGCTCGCGCATGATTGGACGGCCTGCCATCGCAGATGCGATCTCACTCGGTCGCGCGTACTTCTCGCGGTAGGCCGTGATGACAGGGGGTGAGACGGCCAATGCCCCTACTAGTTTGCCGGCGGCCAGTGCGCTGTACGGCGCCACGGCACCGCAGACCGTGAGGTCTGCGATGACAGTGCCGACTCGTTCTCCTCGTGCCCGACGGACCACACGACGCATCTGCGTACGGGCCTTTGGATCGGAGAAGGCCTTGGCGAGGCCTTCGGAGGTGGGCGGGGACAGGTAGGCCCCCAGCAGGGTCTCGATTTCCAGCGCATCTGCGAGGGCTGCTGAGCGCTTGCTGCGAAACAGGTCTGATTTGGCGCGCTCCACCCACGCGTTGCGTCCGATATTGCGGACTTCACGGATCGTGGTTGTCTGGTGATGTCTCTGACGGTGCCGCTCAGCATCATCCCGCAGCCGTGCAACGGCCTCGGGGGTGGGTGTCACCAGGTCGGTCGGTTGGAGAACTCCGTCACGCAGGAGGTCGTCGAGGTAGATCTCGCTTCGCTGAGCCTCAATCCGTTGAGCTAGCCATGAAGCGCCATCGTGTGTGGGCTCAGCGCGCAACTGCGCAAGGAACTGATCGGTTTCCCAACCCATCCAGCGGTCGCGTTCGGCAATCTGGACGATCGGACTGGAGATCGCTGCCAGACCGATCACCGTATGAAATTCGGTGGCTGCGTCCCGGATCAAGATCGGCATTGAGCGCCCGGGGACGGTGGCATAGGCGTTGGACCAGGTGTGCCGGAAGTAACGCCAGATGTCGTGTAGCTTGAATCCAGTCCGTTCGCACGTTGAGGAATCGACGACCTGAACATAGGGCCTGATGGCGTCCGCGGCCGTAGCCGCGCCCTGAAGGGCTTCTGCCAACTCCCGGCCGTCTCGCATCAGGTTGAAAACGGAGACGAGCCGGCCGCCGTGCTCGTGCGTACGCTCCATCCCCTCGACGAATCGTCGAACGCTGCTCCTGCTGAGCTGTTCATCTCGACGGAGAAGTTCCTGGCGCCGGATCCGGGCCTTCTCCGTCGCGCGGTCACCATGCGCTGACGGGGGAGCGAAGACCGCCTTGGACCTGTCCGCCTTGACCGTCCAACCCTGGTCCACGAGATCGATGACGCAGTGAGCGGCTGCCGCGAGCGTAGGCTGCTCATAGAGCTTGGTGATCTTGGCGGCTCGGATCCAGTGCTCGTGGTCACCCACGTCCTTGCCGTCGGCCGCAACGCTCTCGAGCAGGGCGCAGAGGCGGGCGAAGCCTTGGCGTTCCTGGCGAGAGGCGTCGTCCGGCAGGCTGAGGGGAAGGAGCGCGGCCTTTTCTTTCATGACTTCTGGAGCATCCGTCCGTAGGTCCTGCTCCAAAGTTGCAGGAGAGTATCGCAATCTTGGCCATCCCGGCCCAGGAGTGTTGTGGTGCGAGCAAGTGACAAGAGGAAGAGTTCGAGGGCGACGCGCAGTTCTCCTGCCGCCTCGTCGCTCAGTGTCTGCAGCGGGTGGTAGAGCGCTGCAAAGGCAGGATGATCAACGTTCAGCGTCACGTCGAGCGTGCGTCGCTTCAGGCTCGAGGTGAACATGGTCCCGACTGGGAGTTGCCGTGATCCGATCCGGTAGGACAAAGCGCCTGAACCTCTCCCCGTCCTCCGGATCACGGGCAGGTCGAGATCAGCGGCCTCGGCAATCCGGCATGACATCTCCGTCGCCGCTCGAAACTTGACTTCTTCGAAGGCCTGACGTGCGCGAGAGTTCAACAGCCGGGCGATCGACTCCAGCTCCGGCCCGAGCGCTTCCTGGAGCACCTGGGAGGGCCGCACGCCCTGCTTGTTGATGGTGATGCCGAAGTGCTCATCGAGCACAGGGTCGAACTCGATCTCGCAGCGCCACCAGTCGTCATAATTCTCCTTTCGCTTCGCGCCCATGAGGTGCCAGCCGGTTGCGATCTCACGGCCAGCGCGGAGGATCGAGACGCCAGCGCCGCCTACGATGCCGACACGTCTCTTGGTTATGTTGTCGAGGTGGTGCCAGCGATCAACTGGAAGCATGGAGAACCGAACTGTGACGAAGGCCGTTTCGCCTGAGGATGATGCGAGTTCGTAGCGGAGCGGCTCGAAGGCCATGCGTGCGCTGTGACCCTCGATTTTGGCTGTGAGGAGCAGGGGGTCGATCGGGTCGACTTGCTTCCCGTTGATACTCAAGGTGACATCGCCGTTGCCGATAAACCTTCGATACATGCGACCCAAATCGCGGCGCAAGGCGCGTTCGAGCCAAGCGAGACGCTTGTACTCGATGCGGTCACAATTCTGCCAGACTACAAGGCAGCCTGACCCTGTGGTGCCACCGCTCCGTCGGCGAGCGCGAAGGTCGACCGGAGCGCCTGTGACGATCTCATCAACATCCAGGCGGACCTGGTGAGCAGCCTTGTCGTCTTGCCATGAGGTCACCTCGACTCGCCGAGCCTGGCTAAGGGACGCAGCAGGCAGGCCCATTCCGAACCGACCGAACGACTTCCGCTCATCGAAGCGGGATGAGCCGCCGAACCGTAGGCACGCCTCGAGTTCTGGGCGTGACATGCCCACCCCGTTGTCCTCGACTCGGATCTCTGGGAGTCCGCCGGCCACGGGACGCGCGATTGTGACCGAGATCACCGTGGCGGCCGCCTGTAGGGAGTTGTCGACGAGTTCGGCGAGGGCCGTCGAGAGGCTGACGTAGCCCGACTCTCGGACGGCACGGATGAAGTTGTAGGAGACCAGGAGGTCATCCTTGCGGTGGTTCTGCTGGGCCATGGCTCTCCCGATGACGTGCTCGATCCCTGCGTCGAGAGTAGCTGCATCGATGTCGCCTGGGAAGTTGATCGTTTCGATGCGGCGCAGGTCATTCAGGCTGGGCTGAGATCGTTGCCGTGATGCGTTTCGTCTTCGCGGGCTCGGTGAGATCCAGGCCCGATCCGTCGTCCATGAGGAGGCGCACGGTGGGGCGGGTGGTCCCGGCCGCCAGCCGAAATGGTTCCGCAGCCTCGTGCAGGACAACGCGGCCAGTCCGCTGAAGATCGAACGTGATGAGGTGGCCGGCAGTGTTGATGTTGATCGTTCGCTCGACGATCTCGACCGCCGACACAACTTCACCCGCGAGTGCTTCTGGCGGCGGTGAAGCGGACTTCAACGAGTTGATGCCGAGCACCTGCAGCGCTGTGATTCTCCGCCCCTTGAGGTGCGCCAAGAGGGGGCTGATTTCCGCTGCGGACTGGATGGTAGCCATGTGAGCATCATGACTGAAGCCGGGGGAGGGGTGCGCAACCTCTTGTGGCAGGTGGTGAAGATTCGGGCTCGCCGCTTGCTTTCGCGGGGCGCGGTTGGTGGTGCGTCCCCTTCTTGTAGGTGCCTTCTGTCTTGGGGGCGTCGCTGCATCAGAGGACTCAGGAAGGAGCGGGGAGCGGAGTCGCGGGTGGGATCGGCGCCGACGCCGGGCAGGGCGTAGCAGCGGGAGTCAAGGTGCCGGCCGGCGTAGTAAGCCTCTCGAGATCGGGTGCCGCGGGTCTGGGCGATCAGGTCGCTGGCGTCGACGCAACGGTGAGTGTGAGGGCTTCCTGTCTGTAGGCGCGGGCGACTGGCAGGCGTCCTGCAGTGACGGACATGCAAGCGAGCAGCCCCGAGGCCTTCGCGTTCAACGGGTCCAGGCGGGCGCGGTGGGCCGGATGCTGGTGCTCGGCGAAGAGGTGCTGAAGCTAGGCGCGTAAACGGCGCGCGGTGGAGGTGGGGGAGGGTGGCCCCTCGGCGTCGTAGGAGGCGGCGATGTCATCGCAGCAGGCGGCCAGTACGTCGAGGGCGTCCTCCCACCCGTTCTTGGGGTCCATGGTCGGGCAATGGGGCGACGTGGGGGATGGCGGTGGCGCCGAGGGTCTGCTCCCAGTGAGGCCCAATGCGCAGGTGAGTGGCCTCGGGCGCGGGCGTTTCTGTGTGAGCGATACGCGAGCGGGCAGCGCAGCACGTGGCGGGGCGGACCAATTTGTGGATCACGGAGTAGCGCTCTGACCTGCCGGTTTATTCCTAGGTGGTCAATTCTGGCGGCGCTGTTCGGCCTCTCGCTCCAGCCGGGCCCGCTCCTGCTCATCGGCCCGGGCTCTCAGCGCGCGAAGTACCGAACCGATCTGATCCTCAAGAGGCTTCTTCTCGGTGTCGGCCCACTCCTTCTTCCAGCCGTACTGGTAGCCCTGTTGCTGGGCGAGGACCATCTCCAGTTCCCCGGACGGCTCGAACCGCTGTGCCGGCACGACCCGCTGCCAGTCGTATGTGCGGCGGCGGCCCTCAGGCTTCGGCACGTACCGGACCTGCTTCTGCCGTTCCTTGAAGGTGATCTCGTAGGTCCGGCCATGGATTGTGAGGAGTGGCCTGGCCTGCCTGCGCTTCTTGGACACTGCGACCTCCCCGTGGAGAGGGAGAGCCTGCTCGGCGATGAGGCGGAGCAGGGACAGAACGCGCGGAAGCACCCCGTCGGAGATCTCGAAGGCGCTGTGGTCCGTGGTCACGGCAGCGAGGACATCGTCCACGTCGGTGATCACACGACTGCGCGCCAGGCGGATCCGGTTCCACTCCGTGTCGTCCTCGCCGGTCACCCGGAGCAGCCCCAGGAAGAAGTCCCCCTTGGTCCGCCCGCTGTATTTCAGGTGGTACCCGGCCGGCGCACATTGGCGAGCCGCGTCGAATGCCCTCCGGTAGCGGGCCCGCGCGGTCTCGTCCGGGTTGGGGACTCGGAGGAAGCGGCCGGCCTGCTGCACCTCGGTGATCAGGGCCCGTCCGATGTCGGCTGGAGAAGGACGTGGGGCCTTGGCGACGCTCTGTACCGGGGGCTTCTGCTCGGCAGCGGCCTTCTCCTCGGCGCGGTCGGACTCCGGCTTCTTGGGTCCGGGCGCCGTCGCCGAGCGGATCTTCCGCGGTGCCGGGTCAGGCCGGTCGGGGTGATGGCCGTGCTGGAGGTAGTAGCGCCCGACCTCGGTGATCTCTGCCCGCCACGTCCCGCCCTCCTTGGGCATGGTGATGTGCCCCCGCTCCTTCAGGGCTCTGGCGGTGAGGGCGAGTTCGGGGGCGTCCGACGTGACAGGTTCGACGCCCTCCCCGATCCGGGTCAGGAGGGCAAGCTGGCGATCGTTGAGGGGTGACCAACGGTGCATGTGATCGTCGTACCGTCGGCGCTCGTGCCGGCACAAGCCATGCGGTGAGCTTTCCGGGCGGGCGGCGCTCGGCCCGGCTCCCCGTGGGAGCCGGATTCCGAGGTCGGCTCCCAGATGGCTCCCAAGACAGGCCCGTAAACGCAGGAAGGGCCTGACCCGCGATGCGGATCAGGCCCTTGACCTGGTCTTGCGAAGTCGGGGTGGCGGGATTTGAACCCACGACCTCTTCGTCCCGAACGAAGCGCGCTGCCAAGCTGCGCTACACCCCGATCGTCGCCCTGGCGTTTCTGCCTGGCGACATCGATTACTTTAGCGGACCCGGCGCCGGAGACGAAATCCGGTTTTCGCGGGGGGTGCGCGGCGGTGCTGCGGGGGTTCTAGGACTTCGGGGCCAGGGTCAGGAGGGTGGCCTCCGGGGGGCAGGCGAAGCGGACCGGGGTGAAGCGGTTGGTGCCGCAGCCCGCCGAGACGTGCAGGTAGGCGCGCTCGCCCCCGGTCTCGTACGTGGACAGGCCCTTCACGCGCTTGGTGTCGAGGTCGCAGTTGGTGACCAGCGCCCCGTAGAAGGGGACGCACAGCTGGCCGCCGTGCGTGTGACCGGCGAGGATCAGCGGGTAGCGATCGGCCGTGAAGGACTCCAGCACCCTCAGGTACGGGGCGTGCACGACGGCGATCGAGACGTCCGCGTCCGCCTCAGGCCCGCCGGCGACCCGCTCGTAGCGGTCGCGCTTGATGTGCGGGTCGTCCAGGCCGGTGAACGCCAGCTCCATGCCCTGGAGCTTCAGCCGGCCCCTGGTGTTGGTCAGGTTGAGCCAGCCCGCCGCGTCGAAGGCGTCCCGGATCCCCTCCCACGGGTTGTGGACGGCGCCGACGACCGGCTTGTTGCCGTTCAGGCCGTGCCGGCCCTGGGCCTTCTCGATCAGGTAGCGCCCGGGGTTGCGCAGCCGTGGCCCGTAGTAGTCGTTCGAGCCGAAGACGTACACGCCGGGGAACTCCATCAGCGGGCCGAGCGCGTCCAGGAGCTCCGGTACGCCCTCGGTGTCCGAGAGGTTGTCCCCGGTGTTGACGACGAAGTCGGGCCGCAGCCCGGCCAGGGACTGCAGCCAGGCGCGCTTCTTGCGCTGGCCGGCGACCATGTGGATGTCCGAGACCTGGAGCACGCGCAGCGGACGGGCCCCGGCGGGGAGCACCGGGACGGTGACCCGGCGCAGCCGGAACGAGCGGGCCTCGAACCCGGCGGCATAAGCCACTCCCGCGGCCCCCACCGCCGCGATTCCGGCGGTGACCTTCAGGGGTACTCCGTAACGCGCGCGCATGGCCCCATCGTCTCAGACGCGGAAAACGGATGGGCGCCGCAGCCCCCGTACCTGGCAGACTCAAGGGCATGACCACGCTCAAGGCCAAGCTCCAGGAAGACCTCACCAACGCCATCAGGGCGCGCGACGAACTCGCGTCGTCCACCCTGCGCCTGACCCTCGCCGCCATCACCAAGGAGGAGGTCGCGGGCAAGGAGGCCCGCGTGCTCTCCGACGACGAGGTGCTCAAGGTGCTCGCGAAGGAGGCGAAGAAGCGCCGCGAGGCCGCGGACGCCTTCGCCCAGGGCGGCCGCCCGGAGCAGGCCGCGCGCGAGACGGCGGAGGGCCAGTTCCTCGACGCCTACCTGCCCAAGCAGCTCAGCGACGACGAGCTCGCCGCGATCGTGGCGCAGGCGGTCGAGGAGGCCAAGGCGGGCGGTGCCGAGGGGCCGCGGGCCATGGGCGCCGTCATGAAGATCGTGAACCCGAAGGTGGCGGGCCTGGCGGAGGGCGGCCGGGTGGCGGCCGCCGTGAAGAAGCAGCTCTCGTAGCTCCGGGCGAGCAAACGGGAGAGTGAAGGGGAGGGCCCCGGCCGGGTGATCCGGCCGGGGCCCTCCCCTTCTGTCCGCGCTGCCTACTGGGTCTCGTTGCCGCCGATCAGGCCCGGGTCCGCCGGGAGGCCGGGGATCGGGGCGGTCGGCGGGTCGGCCGGGGTGTCGCCCGCGCCGCCGGCCGCGGTGCCGGGGCGGGTGTCGCCGGGCTTCCCGTCGCCGCCGGGCTTCCCGGGCTTGGGCTTGCGCGGGGTGGTCGGCTGGCTGGGGGTGTTGCCCCGGCCCCCGCCCCCGCCGCCCCCGTTGTTGCCGGTGCCGCCGCCCGGAACCGAGGGCTCCGCGATGCGCACGTTGGCGAACGGCGGGGCCTCGCGGCCGGCCAGCGCACCCGAGACCGCGTCCTTCCAGATCGGGCCGGGCAGTCCACCGCCGAAGACCTTCGGGTAGTACTGGCCGCCGATGGTGATGTCCTCCATCGTGATCTTCTTCGCGCCGCCCGAGCCGACCCACACCGCGCCGGACATGTTCGGGGTGTACCCCACGAACCAGGCGTTGTAGCGGTTGTCGGTGGTACCCGTCTTGCCCGCGTTGTCGCGGTCGCTCAGGCCCGCCTTCTCACCGGTACCGGAGTCGACCACTCCGCGCAGCAGGTTGTTGATCGTGTCGGCCGTGTCCTGGGACATCGCCCGCTCGCACTTGCTCTTGGGCACCGGGAGCGACTTGCCGTGGGCGTCGGTGATCGACTCCAGGGCGATGGGGGTGCAGTACACGCCCCGGTTGGCGAAGGTGGCGTACGCGTTGGCCATCGTCAGCGGGGACATCTCGGCGGAGCCGAGCGCGATGGACGGCTCCTCGGGCAGCTTCACCCCGCTGGCCGGGACCACACCGAGCTTCTGCGTCATCTCCGTCACGGGGCAGAGCCCGATGTCGGAGATCATCTGCACGAAGTAGGTGTTGATGGACTTCTCCATCGCCGTCTTCAGCGCGTACGGGCCGACCTCGTCCGCCGTCTCGTTCTCGGCGGTCTGCAGCTTGCCGCCGTCCAGCGGCAGGTTCTGCCAGGGCGGCGTGCCCTCGCACCGGGAGACCGGGCTCGGGTACTCCATCTTGTTGGGCGCCGAGTAGACCTTCGTCGGCTCCACGCCCTTCTCCAGGGCCGCGGCCGCGATGAAGGGCTTGAAGGTGGAGCCCACCTGGAAGCCGAAGTTGGAGCCGCCCATCTTCTTGTCGACGGAGTAGTTGATCTGCGTCTCGTTCTTCCCGAAGCCGTACGGCTTGGACTGGCCCATCGCCAGGACGCGGCCGGTGCCCGGCTGGACCATGGTCACGGCCGTGGCGATCGAGTCGTCCTGGTGGACGTGGTCGCGGATCGAGTTGTTCGCGGCGTCCTGCGACTGCGGGTCCAAGGTGGTGCGGACGGTCAGGCCGCCCTGGTTCCAGACCTTGGCCCGCTCCTCGCGGGTCTTGCCGAAGACCGGGTCGGACAGGAAGGTGTTGCGCACGTAGTCGCAGAAGAAGCCGGCGCCCTTGACCGCGGTGATGCAGCCGTTCTTCGGGCGGGTCACCTTCAGGGTGACCGGCAGCTTCTTCGCCTCGTCCGCCTGGGCCTGCGAGATGTCCTTCATGTCGGCCATCCGCTGGAGGACGACGTTGCGCCGCTTCATCGCCTCCGCCGCGTCGTTCACCGGGTCGAAGCGACTCGGCGACTGGACGACGCCGGCCAGCAGGGCCGACTCCTCCAGGGTCAGGTCCTTGGCCGGCTTGCTGAAGTAGCGCTGGGCCGCGGACTCGATGCCGTAGGCGGCCTGCCCGAAGTAGGTGATGTTGAGGTAGTTCTCGAGGATCTTCTTCTTTCCGAGCTCCTCCTCGACCTGGATCGAGTACTTCAGCTCGCGGATCTTGCGGCCGAGGCTCTTCTGCTGCGCCTCGGCGACCTTGGCCGGGTCGTCTCCGGCCTCCTCGACGAAGACGTTCTTGACGTACTGCTGCGTGAGCGTGGAGGCGCCCTGCGCGGCGCCGCCCTCCTGCGCGTTGCGGTTGACCGCGCGCAGGATGCCCTTGAGGTCGACGGCGCCGTGCTCGTAGAAACGCGAGTCCTCGATCGCGACGATCGCCTTCTGCATGTACGGCGAGATGGCCGTGAGCGGGACCACCTGCCGGTCCCGTGAATACACCGTGGCGATCAGGCCACCCTCGGCATCCAGAATGGTGGTCCGCTGGCTCAGCGGAGGCGTCTTGAGATTGGCCGGGATCTCATCGAAACCCTCGACGGTGCCCTTGGCAGCGAGACCCAGCGCACCCGCGCCCGGGATCGCGATGCCCGCGAGAACGACTCCGGAGAGAACCGACAAACCGAGGAACCTGGTGGCCTGCTGCGGCCCCGTGAGCCCTGCGCCCGAGCGCTTCTTTCCCATGGAGGGAAGCCTACGTTCTCATTCGCCGGACACGCGCGAATGCCTTGGCCTAAGCTGTGCCCAACTGTCACAGCAGTGTGGTGCGGCATCAACCCCGCGGCTTGATTTTCACCCTTCCCGAATGGGGTGGACGCGTGTCCGAATCCCGCCCCTCACTCTGACGGCCGTTCGCCGGTGCTTCCCCGATTTCACCCGAATCGCCGGAATGGTCGGGCATGTCGCCGGATCACTCCGTCGGGTGATCTGCCGCTTACCCATAGTCCGTTCGGACCATTCAAGATTGGGCCCGTCGGGGGTGTTGCGCCGTCCTCGCCTTCCGTAACGTCCTCAACTGGCAGCGGTGAATATGCCGCTACCGCCGTGGGGGAGCCTCGATTCGGGAGAGGACGGCACCGGGATGGGCTGGGTAACCGACTGGAGTGCGCAGGCAGCCTGCCGCACTACCGATCCGGATGAACTGTTCGTTCAAGGAGCGGCACAGAACAGGGCCAAGGCGGTGTGCACCGGATGTCCGGTGCGGACCGAGTGCCTGGCCGACGCGCTCGACAACCGTGTCGAGTTCGGAGTATGGGGCGGAATGACCGAGCGGGAACGACGTGCGCTGTTGCGCAGGCGTCCCACCGTCACCTCGTGGCGACGGCTGCTCGAAACCGCGCGCACGGAGTACGAGCGCAGCACCGGCATCCTCACCATGGATGTCGGCGCGGAGATCGACGTGGCGTACGAGACCTACGCGGCGGCCGGGTAGCCACCCGGACACCGCGTCGGCACCACTCGTCGTACGGTTCCCCGTACGGTCACGCTCCGGCCGGAAGCCCGGCCGCGAGTCGCTCTCCGATGGCCCGCAGCCCGGCGAGGTCGTGCACATCGCCGGGCAGGGCGGCCACTTCGGCCACCGGCACCTCGGGATGCAGCGAGGTGAAACGGTCACGCGTGCGCTGTTCGCGCACCATCACCTGCATCCGCTCCGCGTGCAGGCGCAGCAGCCCCGCGGTCATCGCATCGGCGTCGTCGGCGGCGTCACGAAGTCCAGCTTTCCCGGGCTCCTGATCCACAATGCCGCCTTCTTCAAGATTCTCCGCGGCCGCCAGAGCCCGCTCCGCCGACAGCTGCCGGGCCTCGCTTCCGTGCACCCGGTTCAGCACCAGGCCGGCCAGCGGCATCTTCTCCGCGGCCAGCCGCTCCACGAAGTACGCCGCCTCGCGCAGCGCGTCCGGCTCGGGCGCCGCGACCACCAGAAAGGCCGTGCCCGGCGCCTGGAGCAGCCGGAACGTGGCGTCGGCACGGGTGCGGAAGCCGCCGAACATCGTGTCCATCGCCGCCACGAAGGTCTGCACGTCCTTCAGCAGCGAGGCACCCATCAGCTTGCTCAGCGTGCCCGTCATCATCGACATGCCGACATTGAGGAACTTCATGCCGGCCCGCCCGCCGACCTTCGCGGGAGCCATCAGCACCCGGATGAACTTCCCGTCCAGGAACGACCCGAGCCGCTTCGGCGCGTCGAGGAAGTCCAGCGCGGACCGGCTCGGCGGGGTGTCCACGACGATCAGGTCCCAGTCGTCCTTGGCCCGCAGCTGGCCCAGCTTCTCCATCGCCATGTACTCCTGCGTGCCCGCGAAGCCGGCCGACAGGGACTGGTAGAAGGGGTTCGCCAGGATCGCCCGCGCCCGCTCGCGGTCCGCGTGCGCCTCGACGATCTCGTCGAAGGTCCGCTTCATGTCCAGCATCATGGCGTGCAGTTCACCGCCGTCGCCGTCCACCCCCGCGACCCGGCGCGGGGTGTTGTCCAGCGAGTCGATGCCCATCGACTGGGCCAGCCGGCGCGCGGGGTCGATGGTCAGCACCACCACCTTCCGCCCGCGCTCGGCCGCCCGTACGCCCAGCGCCGCGGCCGTCGTGGTCTTGCCGACCCCGCCCGCGCCGCAGCACACGATGATCCGGGTCTTCGGGTCGTCGAGCAGCGCGTCGACCGCCAGCCGCCGCGGCGTGTCCAGGCCCATGGTCTTCCCGTCCCCGCTCATTCCGCGTCCGCCTGCTTGCGCAGTTCCGTCGCCAGCTCGTACAGCCCGGCCAGCTCCATCCCCGAGCCGAGCAGGGGGAGTTCGTACGTCGGCACCTGGAGCCCCGCCAGCACCGCGCGCTGCTCCCGCTCCAGCTCCACCCGGCTCGCGTGCTCGGCTGCCTGCGCCAGCAGCGGCTCCACCAGCCGCTCGGCCAGCCCGCCGCGGCGCGCCCCGCCGAGCCCCGCCCGGGACAGGGCCCTGGCGATCTCGGGGCGGCGGTCCTCCGCCGCCGAGCGCAGGGTGTCCTCGTCCAGGTGGTGCGGGCGCACCATGTTGACGACGACCCGGCCGAACGGGAGTCCGGCCGCCCGGAGTTCCTCGATGCCGTCCGCGGTCTCCTGGACGGGCATCTCCTCCAGCAGGGTCACCAGGTGCACGGCGGTGTCCGGTGACTTGAGCACCTTCATGACGGCCTGCGCCTGGTTGTGGATCGGCCCGAACCGGGCGAGCCCCGCCACCTCGTCGTTGACGTTCAGGAAGCGGGTGATCCGGCCCGTCGGCGGGGCGTCCATGATCACGTGGTCGTAGACGAACCGCCCGGCCTTGTCCTTGCGCCGCACCGCCTCGCACGCCTTGCCGGTCAGCAGGACGTCTCGCAGACCGGGCGCGATGGTCGTCGCGAAGTCGATGGCCCCCAGCTTCTTGAGGGCGCGTCCGGCCGAACCGAGCTTGTAGAACATCTGGAGGTAGTCCAGCAGCGCCCGTTCCGCGTCGATCGCGAGCGCGTACACCTCTCCGCCGCCACCGCCCGGTGCGACGGCGATCTTCCGCTCCTCGTAGGGGAGCGCTTCCGTGCCGAATAGCTGTGCGATGCCCTGCCTGCCCTCGACCTCCACGAGTAGAGTCCGCCTGCCCTCGCGCGCGAGGGCCAGCGCGAGTGCGGCGGCGACCGTGGTCTTGCCGGTGCCGCCCTTGCCGCTGACCACCTGGAGCCTGCTCACAACCTCCGAGCCTAACCACTCCCGCCCAGGCGTTACGCTCGCCCCCATGACCAAGAAGTTCGAATACGCGACGGTCCCCCTGCTGGTCCACGCCACCAAGCAGATCCTGGACACCTGGGGCGAGGACGGCTGGGAGCTCGTCCAGGTCGTGCCCGGCCCGAACAACCCCGAGCAGCTGGTGGCCTACCTCAAGCGGGAGAAGGTATGAGCGGCGCCGTCGAGGCCCGGCTCGCCGAGCTCGGCCTGACCCTCCCCGAGGTCGTCCCGCCCCTGGCCGCGTACCAGCCGGCGGTGCGCTCGGGCGCGTACGTGTACACCGCGGGCCAGCTTCCGATGGTGCAGGGCAAGCTCTCGCTGACCGGCAAGGTCGGCGCGGAGGTCTCGCCGGAGCAGGCCAAGGAGCTGGCGGCGACCTGCGCGCTGAACGCGCTGGCCGCGGTGAAGTCCGTCACCGGTGACCTGGACCGGATCGCCCGTGTGGTGAAGGTCGTCGGCTTCGTCGCCTCGGCCCCCGACTTCACGGGGCAGCCCGGCGTGCTGAACGGCGCGAGCGAGCTGCTGGGCGAGGTCCTCGGCGAGAAGGGCGTGCACGCGCGCAGCGCGGTCGGCGTGGCCGTCCTCCCGCTGGACGCCCCCGTCGAGGTCGAGATCCAGGTGGAACTCACCCCTGACGTCTGACCGCCCCGTCGGCGGGGCTGTCCGCAGCCCCGCCGACGTGTGACCGGGCAGCGCCCAGGGGGCCTCGAACATCGGGGCGGATGGCCGTAGCATCCGGCCATGCCGAATGGTCAGCACGGTCAGCCCTCGCCCGAGCCCTCCGCCGGAGGACAGTGGTACCCCCCGGAGTGGCCCGCCCGCATCCGCGCCCTCGCGGAAGGCGCCCTCACCCCGGCGCAGCCCAAGCGCGCCGCCACGGTGATGCTGCTCCGCGACACCCCCGCGGGCCCTGCCGTGCACATGTTGCGCCGCCGCGCCTCCATGGCCTTCGCCGGCGGCGCCTACGCCTACCCCGGCGGCGGGGTCGACCCCCGCGACGAGGACCACCGCATCGGCTGGGCCGGCCCCGGCCAGGACGCCTGGGCGGCGCGCCTGGGCACCGACGCCGCCACCGCCCAGGCGATCGTCTGCGGAGCGGTCCGCGAGACCTTCGAGGAGGCCGGCGTCCTCCTCGCCGGGCAGACCCCCGACACCGTCGTCGGCGACACCACCGGGGACGACTGGGAGGCCGACCGTGCGGCCCTCGTCGGGCGCGAGCTGTCCTTCGCCGAGTTCCTCGACCGCCGCGGCCTGCTGCTGCGCTCCGACCTGCTCGGCGCGTGGGCCCGCTGGATCACCCCCGAGTTCGAGCCCCGCCGCTACGACACGTGGTTCTTCGTCGCCGCCCTGCCCGAGGGCCAGCGCACCCGCAACGCCTCCACCGAGGCCGACCGGACCGTCTGGATCCGCCCGCAGGACGCCGCCGCCGGCTACGACAGGGGCGAGCTGCTGATGATGCCGCCCACCATCTCCACCCTGCGCTCCCTGGAGCCGTACGCGGCCGCCGCCGACGCCCTCGCGGCGGCCGGCGCGCAGGACCTCACACCCGTCCTGGCCGAGGCCGCGCTGGAGGACGGCGTGGTCGTGCTCAGCTGGCCCGGCCACGACGAGTTCACCAAGCGCGTCACCCTCGGAGGAGGCCCCGTATGACCGACGCAGCGGCCCTGCCCGGCCAGCCCCGCGGAGCGGTCGTCTCGGGACCGGCCACCGCCCGCGCCGTCAACGTGCTGGCCCCCAACGCCTCGGCCATGACCCTGGACGGCACCAACACCTGGCTGCTCTCGGAGCCCGGATCCGAACTCGCCGTCGTCGTCGACCCGGGCCCCCTGGACGAGGCCCACCTGCGCAACGTCATCGCCACCGCCGAGCAGGCTGGCAAGAGGATCGCGCTGACCCTCCTCACCCACGGCCACCCCGACCACGCCGAGGGCGCCGGCCGCTTCGCCGAGCTGACCGGTACCAAGGTCCGCGCCCTGGACCCCGCGCTGCGCCTGGGTGACGAGGGCCTGGCCGCGGGGAACGTCATCCGCACCGGCGGCCTGGAACTGCGCGTGGTGGCCACCCCCGGGCACACCTCCGACTCCCTGTGCTTCCACCTCCCGGCCGACCGGGCGGTGCTGACCGGCGACACCGTCCTGGGCCGGGGTACGACCGTCGTCGCGCACCCCGACGGCCGCCTCGGGGACTACCTGGACTCCCTGCGCCGCCTGCGCTCCCTCACCGTGGACGACGGGGTGCACACCGTCCTCCCGGGCCACGGGCCGGTCCTGGAGGACGCGCAGGGCGCCGTGGAGTACTACCTCGCCCACCGCGCCCACCGGCTCGCGCAGGTCGAGACGGCGGTGGAGGACGGGTTCGTCACCCCGGAGGC
This sequence comes from Streptomyces sp. NPDC006687, assembly GCF_040636215.1. Classification (NCBI taxonomy): domain Bacteria; kingdom Bacillati; phylum Actinomycetota; class Actinomycetes; order Kitasatosporales; family Streptomycetaceae; genus Streptomyces; species Streptomyces sp. NPDC006687. Next base: position 58,640 of record NZ_JBEYJJ010000013.1, read on the forward strand.
CGTCGTGGCCCACGTCTACGCCGATGTGGACCGCTCGCTCTGGCCGGCCGCCGCCTGGTCCGTCCGCGCGCAGCTCGAGTACCTTCGTGATCACGGACTGATCCCGGGGGGACCTGAATGAACGCTCTGTACGTGGTGGCGGCGGTCGTCGTGGCCGCCGGCTGGACCGTCTCGACGCTGACCCTGCGGATGCGCGCCCTGCAGGTACGGGCGGACCGGCTGGAGCGGCGGCTCGGCCTCGTCCTGGACCACCTGGGCATCGAGGAGCCCGAGCCGGCCGGGCTGGAGGCGGTACGCGCGCTGGCGCGCGAGGGCCGGACCGTCGCCGCCATCAAGAGCTACCGCGAGATCACCGGCGCGGGCCTGGCCGAGGCCAAGCAGGCCGTCGAGTCCCTGGACCTGGCGCCGCGGAGCCGCTGAGACGCCCGTCTAGGGCCCCGGGCGCGGGGTCTTCGTGCCGTGCCGGGCCGTGTACTCCGCGGCCAGCCAGGGCCCGAGGTCGTCCAGGTAGCGGCGGACCACGGCCGGGTCCCCGACGGGGTCCAGCGCCATCGCGGCGGCCTCCCGCAGCTGCGCGGCCCGCTCGGGGTAGTAGCGGCCGAAGACCTCCGCGGACTCGGCGAGGTCGCTCGTCCAGCCGCCCCACACCGGCATGACCAGGGTGAAGGCGGTCCGCACCAGGTGCCGGGAGAAGTGCCGGTTCATCCGGCGGAACTCCTCCGGCTCCGAGGCCGCCTCGAAGCGGGCCCGCCACCGGGGGAGCAGGGCGGCGAGGTCCCCGTTGGTCTCACGGGCGAGCCGGCTGTCGGGGCGGTAGCGGGGCAGGTGCTCGGCCAGGTCGGCCCCCAGCAGCGGGGTGCACAGGCAGGCCAGGAACCAGCCCAGGTCGAAACGTTCCTGCTCGCTCAGCAGCCGGTCCTTGCCGTACAGCAGGATGCCGACGCCGTCGATCTGCGGGAAGTCCTGGTCGAGTCCGCGGGCCAGCACCTCGGCCGTGTTCCGGTCCTCGTCGGCGGGCTCCCGGTGCAGGGCGAGCAGGAGGTCGAGGTCCGAGCGTCCGGGGCGGGCCGTCCCACGGGGTACGGAGCCGTACAGGTAGGCGCTGTGCAGGCGGTTCCCGTACGCCTCCAGGAGCCGGGCGCGCGCGGCGGCTACGAGCTCGGCGAAGGCGGGCTGGATCCGCCCGAGGGACCCCTCCCGCTCGAAGTACCCGTACGCGTCCAGCCCTCTTCGGTCCATGATCCCTCCTGTACGCGGAAGGGCCCCGTCCGACACCCGGACGGGGCCCTTCCACGACGGTGTGTGCCGCGTCAGCGCGAGCGCTTGGCGAGCCGCTCCACGTCCAGCAGGATCACGGCGCGCGCCTCCAGGCGCAGCCAGCCGCGGCCCGCGAAGTCGGCGAGCGCCTTGTTCACGGTCTCGCGCGAGGCGCCGACGAGCTGGGCCAGCTCCTCCTGCGTCAGGTCGTGCACGACGTGGATGCCCTCCTCGGACTGCACGCCGAAGCGGCGCGACAGGTCGAGGAGCGCACGGGCCACACGGCCCGGGACGTCGGAGAAGACCAGGTCGGACATCTGGTCGTTGGTCTTGCGCAGGCGCCGGGCGACGGCGCGCAGCAGCGCGGTCGCGACCTCGGGCCGGGCGTTGAGCCAGGGCTGGAGGTCGCTGTGGCCGAGGCCGAGCAGCTTGACCTCGGTCAGGGCGGTCGCGGTGGCGGTGCGCGGGCCCGGGTCGAACAGCGACAGCTCGCCGATCAGCTCGCCGGGGCCGAGGACGGCCAGCATGTTCTCGCGGCCGTCGGGGGAGGTGCGGTGCAGCTTCACCTTGCCCTCGGTCACGACGTACAGCCGGTCACCGGGGTCGCCCTCGTGGAACAGGGCGTCACCGCGTGCGAGGGTCACCTCGCCCATGGAGGCGCGGAGCTCCGCGGCCTGCTCGTCATCGAGCGCCGCGAAGAGCGGGGCGCGCCGCAGAACGTCGTCCACGAGTCTCTCTCCTATGTCGACCAGCCAGTGGGGACCGTTCCCCATTTTGCCGGACGGCTCAAACAGTGCGATCAATCACAAGGATGCCGGAAGGACGGGCGTGCTGTGCGGCGGGAGACCGATCGGAGGGGTGTTACCTGAGGTCCGGGCGGGGTGTCAGCGTCCGGCCTTAGGCTGGCCGGGTGTCCAATAAGCCGGTGAGAGCACAGGCCAAGGGGTCCGCTGGAGTGACGGCGGCCCAGAATTCAGCCGTGGGCGAACAGGCCCCCGCGGCGACGTCCGAAAAGGCCCGGCCTGCCCCTCAGGGCAAAGCTTCGGCCAAGAAACCGCGACCTGCGGGGACGGCCGGAGCGGCGCGTTCCGCGAAGCCCGCCAAGACCGCGAAGCCCGCTGCGTCCGCGAAGCCCGCCGCGTCCGCGAAGCCCGCCACGCCAGCGAAGGCCGCCGCGGCCAAGCCCGAGTCACGGCTCGCCATGATCCGCCGCGCCCGCCGGATCAACCGCGAGCTCGCGGAGGTGTACCCGTACGCCCATCCGGAGCTGGACTTCCGCAACCCCTTCGAGCTGCTGGTCGCCACCGTCCTCTCCGCGCAGACCACCGACCTGCGCGTGAACCAGACGACCCCGGCCCTCTTCGCCGCCTACCCGACCCCCGAGGACATGGCGGCGGCCGCGCCGGAGGAGTTGGAGGAGCTCATTCGGCCGACCGGGTTCTTCCGGGCGAAGGCGAAGTCCCTCCTCGGCCTCTCCAAGGCCCTGCGCGACGACTTCGGCGGCGAGGTCCCGGGCCGCCTGGAGGACCTGGTCAAACTGCCCGGCGTGGGCCGCAAGACCGCGAACGTGGTCCTCGGCAACGCCTTCGGGGTCCCCGGGATCACCGTCGACACCCACTTCGGTCGGCTGGTGCGCCGCTTCAAGTGGACCGAGCAGGTGGACCCCGAGAAGGTCGAGGCGGAGATCTGCGGGATCTTCCCGAAGAGCGAGTGGACGATGCTCTCGCACCGCGTCGTCTTCCACGGCCGCCGTATCTGCCACGCCCGCCGGCCCGCCTGCGGAGCCTGCCCCATCGCCCCGCTCTGCCCGGCCTACGGGGAGGGCGAGACCGACCCGGAGAAGGCGAAGAAGCTGCTGAAGTACGAGAAGGGCGGCCAGCCGGGCCAGCGGCTCTCCCCGCCCCCGGACTACCCCGGGCTCCCGGCCGCGCCCCTGGGGGCCCGTACGGAGCCCTGAGCGGGGCAGCGCGGAGGGGGCCCGGGGCGTGCGGCCGCCCCGCCGTGCGCCCCCGGCGGAACCAATCGGCACCCGGCCCGCGTTCAGCGGGCGGGGAGAACACGGACAGGGGTTGCCCATGACGCGCGGTACGCAGCACGAGACGACGGCCGAGGCCGGCCGCCGGGCCGACGGCCTGGAGCTCACCACCGTCGGCCTGCCCGGCTGGCTGGAGCCCGTGGCCGGGGCGGCCCGGACGGTCCGGCCCCGGCAGCTCAGCCGCTTCCTGCCGCCCGAGGACGGCCGGGGCCGCCAGTCCGCCGTGCTGATCCTCTTCGGGGAGGGCCCGCGCGGCCCGGAGATCCTCCTCCAGGAGCGTGCCGGCACCCTCCGCTCCCATGCCGGGCAGCCCTCCTTCCCGGGCGGCGCCCTGGACCCCGGCGACGGAGACCCGCACACCACGGGCCCGCTGCGCGCGGCGCTCCGCGAGGCCGAGGAGGAGACCGGCCTGGACCCGGCCGGCGTGCAGCTGTTCGGCGTCCTGCCCCGGCTCTACATCCCGGTCAGCGAGTTCGTGGTGACCCCGGTGCTCGGCTGGTGGCGCGAGCCCTCGCCGGTCGGCCCGGTCGACCCGGCCGAGACCGCCCGGGTCTTCACGGTGCCCGTGGCGGATCTCACGGACCCCGCCCACCGGGTCACCGTGGTCCACCCGAGAGGCCATCAGGGGCCCGCCTTCACCGTGGAATCGGCCCTGGTGTGGGGCTTCACCGCCGGTGTCATCGACCGGATCCTGCACTTCGCCGGCTGGGAACGGCCGTGGGACCGCTCACGTCACGTCCCGCTCGACTGGCACGCATGAGACGGTGACCCTCGTGAACGTGCTGGACATCCTGTTGCTGCTCGCGGCCGTGTGGTTCGCGATCGTCGGCTACCGCCAGGGCTTCGTCGTCGGCATCCTGTCGGTGATCGGCTTCCTGGGCGGCGGCCTCATCGCCGTGTCCCTGCTCCCGCTGATCTGGGACCGGGTGACGGACGACGGCGCCCAGGTGTCCACCACCGTGGTGGTGATCGCCGTCGTGGTCATCATCGTCTGCGCCTCGATCGGCCAGGCGTTGACGACCCATCTGGGCAACCGGCTCAGACGCCACATCACCTGGTCGCCGGCGCGCGCCCTCGACGCGACGGGCGGCGCCCTGGTCAACGTCGTCGCGATGCTCCTGGTGGCCTGGCTGATCGGCTCCGCCCTGGCCGGGACCTCGCTGCCCACGCTGGGCAAGGAGGTCCGCAACTCCAAGGTGCTCCTGGGCGTGGCGCGGGTGCTGCCCACCCAGGCGAACACCTGGTTCTCGGACTTCAGCTCCACCCTCGCCCAGAACGGCTTCCCGCAGGTCTTCAGCCCCTTCTCGAACGAGCCCATCGCCGAGGTGAAGCCGCCGGACCCGGCGCTCGCCCGCAGCGCGGTGGCGCAGCAGGCCAAGCTGTCGATCGTGAAGGTCGTCGGCACCGCGCCCAGCTGCAGCAAGGTCCTGGAGGGTACCGGTTTCGTCTTCGCGCCCGGCAAGGTGATGACCAACGCCCATGTCGTCGGCGGTGTCGTCGAGCCGACCGTGCAGGTCGGCGGCGAGGGCAAGCTCTACGACGGCAAGGTCGTGCTCTACGACTGGGAGCGCGACATCGCCGTGCTGGATGTGCCCAAGCTGCGCGCCCCGGCACTGGAGTTCACCGAGAAGGACGCGACGAGCAGCAGCGACGCGATCGTCGCGGGCTTCCCCGAGAACGGCGCCTACGACGTCCGTGCGGCCCGCGTCCGCGGCCGGATCAACGCCAACGGCCCGGACATCTACCACCGGGGTACCGTCCGCCGTGACGTCTACTCGCTGTACGCGACCGTCCGCCAGGGCAACTCCGGCGGCCCGCTGCTCACCCCCGACGGCCGGGTGTACGGGGTCGTCTTCGCGAAGTCGCTCGACGACCCGAACACCGGCTACGCCCTGACGGGGGACGAGATCCGCGAGGACATCCGCGTCGGCAAGACGGCCGACCGGCGGGTCGACACCCAGGGCTGCGCCCTCTGACGTGAGGTTGCGCCTTACCGCCGCGGGCCGGGCCCGCGGCGGTGAGGCGGCGCGCCGCTACACCCGTGAATGACGCAGCCGCGCCGATACCCATCGGGCGCGGCGGCGCAGGATGCGCGGAATCCCGAGCCGGGGGTCGTGGCCCTCGCGGCCCGCTCCCTGGTCGTGCGTGCCCGGCGCCGTGGCCGAGCGGCGTTCGCGTGCGGTGTCACCGTGGTCGTGCGTCCAGCCCATACAACGAGCTCTGCCCGGCCTCCAAGGTCGGTAACCCCGTCCGGAGCGGCCAATTGGCCTATGCGCCGGGCAATTGAACGACCATGTGTCCGTCGTACGAACGAACTGGCGCGCCGTCAGCACCCATCGGCATCCGGCCACCGGTCCGTCAGGTACAGGCCAATGCCTCGTCAGGGGCGGTCCGGCTCCGGGTCCTTGAGCCAGTTCACCAGCTCGGTGGAGAAGGCGACGGGGTCCTCCTCGTGGGGGAAGTGCCCGAGGCCGTCGAAGAGCCGCCAGCGGTAGGGGGCCTCGACGTACTCCCCGGACCCGGCCGCGCTCCGGGTCCGCATCACCGGGTCCAGCGAGCCGTGCAGGTGCAGCGTGGGCACCCGTACGGGCCGCTTCATCCGGCGGTAGAACTGGAGCCCGTCCGGCCGCGCCATCGACCGCATCATCCAGCGGTAGGGCTCGACCGAGCAGTGCGCGGTGGACGGGATGCACATCGCCCGCCGGTACACGCCGAGCACGTCCTCGTCCACGCCGTCCTCCTGGAGCCCCGGCCCGGACCACTCGCGGATCAGCTGCCCGACGAGGGCCCCGTCGTCGGCGACCAGCTGCCGTTCGGGGACGAACGGCCTCTGGAAGCCCCAGATATGGGAGCTCGCCCGGGTCTGGCCGAGGTCGCCCAGCATGGCCGAGCGCCAGCGGCGCGGATGCGGCATGGAGGAGACGACCAGTCGGCGCACCAGCTTGGGCCGCATCACGGCGGCGGTCCACGCCAGGTAGCCGCCCAGGTCGTGTCCGACGAGCGCGGCGTCCGGCTCGCCGAGGGACCGGATGACCCCAGTGATGTCGAGCGCGAGGTTCGCCGGGTCGTAGCCGCGCGGGGTGCGGTCGCTGCCGCCCACCCCGCGCAGGTCCATCGCGACCGCGCGGTACCCGGCGTCGGCGAGGGCCGTCAGCTGGTGCCGCCAGGTCCACCAGAACTGCGGGAACCCGTGCAGCAGGAGGACCAGGGGCCCGTCGCCGAGCTCCGCGACATGGAACCGGGCGCCGTTGGCGGCGACGTCCCGGTGGGTGACCGCCGTGCCGTCCGGCAGGTCGAGCCGTACCGCCGTGGCAGCGGTGGGCGGAGTGGCGGAGTCCGGCGAGGGGGCTGTCATGAGGACGAGCGTGCCACACCCACGGCCTGGTCACTCACGGGCCGCGGATGCGGCTTGACGGTTCCCACGACCGCCGCGGTCTGCTTGACGGATTCCATCGTCTTCACAGGCGGCTTGATCTTCTTGAACTTGGACACGGCCAGCAGCCCGACCACCCCCGCCAGCAGCCAGAACACGGCGCCGACGATGAGGAAGGACCAGGCCAGCCCCAGACCGAGGTTGTGGATGCCGTAGGCCGCGGCGAAACTCAGTACGGGGAGGGAGAAGAGCAGGAGCACGCCCGCCGAGATCCCGGCGCCGCTGCCGATGCCCGCGCGCTTGACGTCCTGCTTGATCTCCACCTTGGCCAGCGCGATCTCGTCGTGCACCAGGGCGGACATCTCGGCGGTGGCCGAGGCGACGAGCTGGCCGAGGGTGCGCTCGGCCCCCGGAGCCCCTTGGTCCACTGCGCTCATCTCTGTCTCCCTCTGTCGTCGTCTGCCGGCGGCTGTCCTCCGTCGTCAGTCAGATCATGCCGGACGGTCGGCCCGCGCGCTGGACCCGCCCGTGGCTTCGCCCGCGTCGTCGCCCGCCTCGGAGGCTGCCGCCAGGGCGGCGGCGGTGGCCCGGCGGCGGTGTTCCGCGGCCTTCTCCTCGTGGATCCGGGCCATCCGCAGGTGGTATTCCGGATTGCCCTCTTCGTAGATGTCCGGGATTCCGTCGAGGTCCTCGTCGCGCTCCTCCGCGTCGGTCAGGGCGCGGTACTTGCGATTGCGCAGCTTGAGCAGGACGGCGGCGACGACCGCCGCGATGAGGGAGCCGAGCAGGACGGCGGCCTTGACCTCGTCGGTGAGGACCGGGTCCTCGGTGAAGGCGAGTTCGCCGATCAGGAGGGAGACGGTGAATCCGATGCCGGCGAGGGTGGCCACGGCGAGGACGTCGGGCCAGGCGAGGTCCTCGTTCAGCTCCGCCCGGGTGAAGCGGGCGGCCAGCCAGGTGCCGCCGAAGATGCCCACCGTCTTGCCGACGACCAGGCCGAGGACCACACCGAGGGTCTCCGGGCGGGTGAAGACCTGCGCGATCGACTCGTCCGAGAGGGAGACCCCCGCGGAGAACAGGGCGAAGAGGGGGACGGCGAGGCCCGCGGACAGGGGGCGGACCAGGTGCTCGATGTGCTCGCCGGGGGAGTGCTCCTCCCCCTCCCTGCGGGTGCAGCGCAGCATCAGGCCCATGGCGACGCCCGCGATGGTGGCGTGGACGCCGCTGTTGTACATCAGGCCCCAGATGACCAGGGCGAGCGGGATGTACACGTACCAGCCGCGGACACCGGCGCGCAGCAGGAACCAGAAGAGGACCAGGCCCGCGACGGCCCCGCCGAGCGCCGCGAAGTTGATGCTGCTGGTGAAGAACACGGCGATGATCAGGATGGCGAAGAGGTCGTCGACGACGGCCAGGGTCAGCAGGAAGGCGCGCAGCGCGGAGGGCAGCGAGGTGCCGATGACCGCGAGGACAGCGAGGGCGAAGGCGATGTCGGTGGCGGTCGGGACGGCCCAGCCGTCGGTCGAACCGCTGCCGAGGGTGTTGACCAGCAGGTAGACGAGCGCGGGTACGGCCATGCCGCAGAGGGCGGCGATGACGGGCAGGGCGGCGGCCTTGGCGTCCCGCAGGTCGCCCGCGACGAGTTCGCGTTTGAGCTCGATGCCCGCGACGAAGAAGAAGATCGCGAGCAGACCGTCGGCCGCCCAGTGCTGGAGGGAGAGGTCCAGGCCGAGGGCGGCGGGGCCCAGGTGGAAGGACCGGACGCTGTCGTAGCTGCTGGAGAGGGCGGGGATGTTGGCCCACAGGAGGGCGGCGATCGCAGCCACCAGCAGCAGGACGCCGCCGACGGTCTCGGTGCGCAGCGCGTCCGCCACGAAGCGGCGCTCGGGCAGGGAGAGCCGTCCGAGGAGCTTGCGGCGGGGTGCGGGCGTGGCCACGCAGGACCTCCGTTCCGTCGTATCGGGTGATCTTCACCTTAAACGGATGGAGGGTGTCCGGCGCGCTGTGCGCCGGACACCCTCCGTGGCCGCTGGCCTGCCGGGACCGGTCAGTCCTCGTCGGAGGCGCTGGGCAGCTTCGTCTGGATCAGGTCCATGACCGAGGAGTCGGCGAGGGTGGTGACGTCACCGACGGCGCGGTTCTCGGCCACGTCGCGCAGCAGACGGCGCATGATCTTTCCGGAGCGGGTCTTGGGGAGCTCCTGCACCGGCAGGATCCGCTTGGGCTTGGCGATCGGCCCGAGGGTGGCGCCCACGTGGTTGCGCAGCTCCCCGACCAGGGTGTCCGTCTCGGAGGCGCTGCCGCGCAGGATCACGAAGGCCACGATGGCCTGGCCGGTGGTCTCGTCGGCCGCGCCGACGACGGCGGCCTCGGCCACGGCGGGGTGGGAGACGAGCGCCGACTCCACCTCGGTGGTGGAGATGTTGTGGCCCGACACCAGCATCACGTCGTCCACGCGGCCCAGCAGCCAGATGTCGCCGTCGTCGTCCTTCTTGGCGCCGTCGCCGGCGAAGTAGCGGCCCTCGAAGCGGGACCAGTAGGTGTCGACGAACCGCTGGTCGTCGCCCCAGATGGTGCGCAGCATCGACGGCCACGGCTCGGTGAGGACCAGGTAGCCGCCTCCGCCGTTGGGTACCTCGTGGCCCTCGTCGTCCACGACGGTGGCGCCGATGCCCGGCAGGGCGCGCTGGGCCGAGCCCGGCTTGGTCGCGGTGACGCCCGGGAGCGGGGAGATCATCATGGCGCCGGTCTCGGTCTGCCACCAGGTGTCCACGATCGGGCAGCGGTCACCGCCGATGTGCTTGCGGTACCACATCCAGGCTTCGGGGTTGATGGGCTCGCCGACCGAACCCAGCACGCGCAGGCTGGACAGGTCGAACTTGGCGGGGATGTCGTCGCCCCACTTCATGAACGTGCGGATCGCGGTGGGCGCGGTGTAGAGGATGGTGACGCCGTACTTCTGCACGACCTCCCAGAACCGGCCCTGGTGGGGGGTGTCCGGCGTGCCCTCGTACATCACCTGCGTGGCGCCGTTGGCCAGCGGGCCGTAGACGATGTAGGAGTGCCCGGTGACCCAGCCGATGTCGGCGGTGCACCAGTAGACGTCGCTCTCCGGCTTCAGGTCGAAGACGGCCTGGTGGGTGTACGCGGCCTGCGTGAGGTATCCGCCCGAGGTGTGCAGGATGCCCTTCGGCTTACCCGTGGTGCCCGAGGTGTAGAGGATAAACAGCGGGTGCTCGGCGTCGAACGCCTGCGGGGTGTGCTCGGTGGACTGGCGCCCGACCAGGTCGTGCCACCACAGGTCGCGGCCCTCGGTGAAGGCGGTGTCCTGGCCGGTGCGGCGGACGACGAGGACGTGCTCGACCTGCGGGCAGCGGGCGACGGCCTCGTCGATGGCGGGCTTGAGCGCGCTGGGCTTGCCGCGGCGGTAGCCGCCGTCGGCGGTGATCACCAGCTTGGCGTCGGCGTCCTGGATGCGGGAGGCGACGGCGTCGGCGGAGAAGCCGCCGAAGACCACCGAGTGCGCGGCGCCGACGCGGGCGCACGCGAGCATCGCGACGACCGCTTCGGGGATCATCGGGAGGTAGACGGCGACCCGGTCGCCGGCCTGGACGCCGAGCTCGGTGAGGGCGTTCGCGGCCTGCGAGACCTCGTCCTTGAGCTGGGCGTAGGTGATCGAGCGGCTGTCTCCGGGCTCACCCTCGAAGTGGAGGGCGACGCGCTCGCCGTTGCCGGCCGCCACGTGCCGGTCGACGCAGTTGTACGCGACGTTCAGCTTGCCGTCGGCGAACCACTTCGCGAAGGGCGGGTTGCTCCAGTCGAGCGTCTCGGTGGGCGCGGTGTCCCAGGAGAGCCGTCGGGCCTGCTCGGCCCAGAAGCCCAGCCGGTCCGTGTCGGCCTGCGCGTACGCGGACTCCTTCACGTTCGCGGTGGCGGCCAGATCGGCGGGCGGTGCGAACCGCCGCTCCTCTTTCAGCAGGTTGGCCAGGCTCTCGTTGCTCACGACATCTCCCTTTCCCAGGGTGTCCGTTGTTCCCCGGGCATAGCTGGGTCCCGGGGACAGCTCATCAGTCAGACGCCCAGGTGACAAGGGGTTCCCGAAAATTGGTTTAGACCTATACCACGGCTGGGCCCGTGCCCGGCCGCCCTCGCACGGTGGGGCGGGGTGTGCGTGCGGCGGCGCGCAGACGGCCCCTTCTCGCCACCGCGTGCGCGAAGGGGCCGACAGCTTGCACGGATACGGGAGGGTATCGGTTCGAGAGGGCCTCTGGTCAGGCGTTCTGGCCGACGGTGTCGAAAACCCGACAGTCGAAGAAGTCCTCTCCGGGGGAAAGGAGATACGCCTGGGCCTCACCCACGTGGAAGTACATGCCGTGGAGCTCCAACGCCCCCTCGGCCAGGCGCCGGGCCACCGATTCGTGCGCCCGCAGGTGTTCCAGCTGCTGCACCACGTTGGTCAGGCACAGCTGTTCCACGGCGTCGGCCGGGAGCCGGCCCGAGATGCGGGCCCAGGGGTGGTGCCGGCTGCCCATCCGCTCCAGGCTGGGCAGGCCGTGCCGCAGCCAGCGGGTCAGCGGGGTCGCCGGGTCCCCGGGGCGGGAACCCAGCAGGGCCTGCATGGCCCCGCAGCCCGAGTGCCCGCACACCGTGATGCTGGAGACCTGGAGCACGTCCACGGCGTACTCGATGGCCGCGGCGACGGAGTCGTCACCGGACTCGGCGCCGGGCAGCGGGACGAGGTTGCCCACGTTGCGCACGGTGAACAGGTCACCCGGACCGCTGGCGGTGATCATGCTGGTGACCAGGCGGGAGTCCGCGCAGGTCAGGAAGAGCTGCGAGGGCCGCTGTCCCTCGCGCGCCAGCCGGGCCAGCTCCTCGCGTACGTGGGGCGCGGTGTCCCGCTGGAAGGCGCTGATCCCGCTGGCCAGTTGTCCCGCCCCGGGCCGCCGCCCGGCGTCGGCCGCCGCACCGCGTGGGACCCCGGGCGCGCCGGGAACCGTACGGAGGGCGGTGGGGGAGTCCTCGCCGGCCGCGGCCGCGGTCGTGGCCTCGGCCGGGTCCGGCTCGGCGGTCTGCGCCGCCCGGTGGTCGCAGTGGTTCCGCCAGGGCGTCCAGGGGCGGCAGCACTGGTGCCCGCCCCGGCCGCCCTCGGCCCGGTGGTCATCGGCCGCCGAGACCCGGGACAGGTCCCCGCCCGCCCCTTCGTCCCATCCGGAGCGCGGACGGGGGGCACCCGCGGCCGCGCCGGAGAAGGCCGCGCCGCCGCGTCCGGTCAGCTCCAGCGAACCGCCGTGCGCCAGGTGCGACTCCTGCCAGTCGTGCAGGGTCTCGTAGGCGGCATGGTCCATGAAGGAGCCGTCCAGCTCGACCACCGCGTGCCCGCCGTGCGGCACCAGGTTCAGCACCCGGCTCAGCCGGGGCACCGCCAGGAAGGTCAGCTGCCCCCGCACGGTGATCCGGTGGACATGCCCCTCCTCCACCCACGTGATCCGGGTCCGGGCCAGCCGGCGCAGGGCCAGGGCCACCGCCACCGCGATCCCGACGGCCACCCCCTCCAGTACCCCACCCAGCACCACGGCCGCGATCGTCGTCGCGTAGACCAGGACCTCGCGGTGCCGGGAGACCGTCCGCAGGTGAGTGATGCTGACCATCTGGATCCCGACGGCCATCACCAGCGCGGCCAGGGCCGCGAGCGGGATCAGATCCAGGACCGGGACGAGCAGCCCGGCCGCGAGCACCACCCACAGCCCGTGGAACATGGCTGATTTCCGGCTCACGGCACCGGACTTGACGTTCGCCACGCTGCGCACGGCCACACCCGTGATGGGCAGCCCGCCCAGCAGGCCCGAGACGATGTTCGCCGCGCCCTGGCCGCGCAGCTCGCGGTCGAGGTCGGCCCGGGGCGGGCGGTCCGTACCGCGCTCGGCGGCGATCAGCTTGTCGGTGGCCACCGAGGAGAGCAGGGATTCCACACTGCCGACCAGGGTGATGGTCAGCACGGCGGCGATCAGGCCGAGCACCGGCCCCTCGGGCAGCTCCGGCAGCGCGTGACTGCTCCAGGACGGCAGCTCGACCCGGGGCAGGGCCAGCCCGGCGAGGGCCGCGAACGCCGTCGCGGAGGCGACGGCGGCCAGCGCGGCCGGCACCTTGCGCAGGGCGCGGCCCACCCGCCCGGGCAGTCTGTTCCAGCCGAGCAGGACGCACAGCGTCAGCGCGCTCACCACGAGCGCGGCCGGCTGCGGGTGGGCCAACTGGGCGGGCAGACCGACCACATTGGCCACGGCCGAACTCTGCGGGGTGCCGCCGAGCACGATGTGCAGCTGGGCCAGCGCGATGGTCACCCCGATGCCCCCGAGCATCCCGTGCACGATGGCCGGGCTCACCATGAGCGCGGACCGGGCGGTGCGCAGGAAGGCGAGCCCGAGCTGGCAGCAGCCCGCGAGGACGGTGATGGCGCAGGTGGTGCGCCATCCGTAGCGCTGGATCAACTCGGCGGTCACGACCGTGAGTCCGGCGGCCGGTCCGCTGACCTGGAGAGGTGCGCCGCCGAGCCGCCCGGCCACGATCCCGCCCGCCGCCGCGGCCACCAGCCCGGCCTGCAGCGGGGCGCCGGTGGCCAGCGCGATGCCGAGCGAGAGCGGCAGGGCGATCAGGAAGACGGCCACGGAGGCGGAGAGGTCGGCCGGGAGGTCCTTGCGGAAGCCTCTCGAGCCCGATGGCTTCCGGGCCTGGGAGGGGAGAGGGGCTTCGGCGGGTGCGGTGGCTGGTGCGGTGGATGTCATGGGTTCCCGTCTCCTCTGAGGAGGGATGAAGCGGCGGGATTCTCAACAGTCAGTAAATGGACGGTAATGGAGAGTAAAGAAGAGCGGGAGTAAATCCGTGCACACGGGCTAGAAACCCACCCCTAGGGGTGATTAAGCATTTTGTCGGCCTTGTCATACCTTCCTAAAACCGCACCGCGTGGGACGTTGCGTCGCGAACGTCCTGCATCGGTACTGCGAGGGAGAGGTGTGCGGATGATGGCCGCCACGAAGAAGATCGCCGGCGGGCTGGTCGCCACGGCCCTGGTCCTGTGCGCCGCCGGGTGCAGCGGTTCCGGGCCCGCGGAGCGCGGGGCCCACGGCGGACCGAGCGGAAGGAAGGGCGCCCCCGCGCCGGAGGCGCCCGGCAGCGTCAACCGGCCGATCGGCGACGGCTCGACCGTCTACACCGGTGCGCAGCCGAACGTGCAGAAGCCGCAGAAGCTCAAGCCCGGTGAGAAGCCGCCGCAGTTCGTGGTCTTCTCGTGGGACGGGGCCGGCGAGGACAGCCAGAAGCTCTTCTCGCACTTCCGCGAGGTCGGCAAGGAGTACAACGCCCGGATGACGTACTTCCTCAGCGGCGTGTACCTGCTGCCGGAGGAGAAGCGTTCCCTCTACACCGCGCCGCAGCACGCCCCGGGTCGCTCCGACATCGGCTTCGGCGACCTCCAGGGCATCAAGGACACCGCCGAACAGGTGCGCGCGGCCTGGCTGGAGGGCAACGAGATCGGCACCCACTTCAACGGCCACTTCTGCGGCCCCGAGGGAGGCGTCGGCACCTGGTCCGTCGAGGAGTGGAAGAGCGAGATCAACCAGGCCAAGTCCTTCGTCAAGAGCTGGAAGACCAACTCCGGCCTGAAGGACGCGGAGCCGCTCCCCTTCGACTACGACAAGGAGCTCATCGGCGCCCGCACCCCCTGCCTCGAAGGCCAGAAGAACTTCATGCTGGCGGCCAAGGACATGGGCTTCCGCTACGACTCCAGCGGAATCAGCAAGCAGGTGTGGCCCAAGAAGACGGAGGGGCTCTGGGACCTCCCGCTCCAGCTGGTACCGATGCCCGGCCGGGCCTTCGACACGCTGAGCATGGACTACAACTACATGGTCAACCAGTCCGGTACGACCACCCAGGGCGACCCCTCGCAGCACCAGTACTGGGGCGAGCAGATGCGCGACGGCCTCAAGCAGGCGTTCGACCGCGCCTACCAGGGCAACCGCGCACCCCTGATCATCGGCAACCACTTCGAGTCCTGGAACGGCGGCACCTACATGCACGCCGTCGAGGAGTCCATCAAGAGCATGTGCGGTCAGCCGGAGGTCCGCTGCGTGCCCTTCCGTGAGCTGGCCGACTGGCTGGACGCCCAGGACCCGAAGATCCTGGACTGGCTGCGCACCCTGGAGGTCGGCCAGGCGCCCAAGGAGGGCTGGACGAAGTTCCTCACCGCGGGGCCGCCGGCGCCGCCGGCCGCCCCCGCGGCCAAGGTCAAGCCGGCTGAGGGGCCGGCCGGAGAGCCGGCCGGGGAGCCGGACGAGGGCTGACCAGGCCCTCGTGGAGGACGAAGCCGGGGTCGACCTGCTGCGCCAGGTCGGTCCCGGTCCTGGCGTTGCCCCAGCTCTCGGCGTTGCGCAGGTGGAAGTGGACCATCTGCTCGGTGTACTTGGCCCAGTCGCGGCCCGAGTAGGAGTCCTGCGCCGCACTCCGGAGGGCCTTCAGGGCGAGCTGGTTGCCCGCCTCCAGCAGCTCGAAGGCGGCCGGGCGGCCCCGCTCCATCGCGCGCACCCAGTCGGAGTGGCCGAACGTCACCAGCAGGTCCTCGCCCGCCTCGTCCTGGAGGAAC
This sequence comes from Streptomyces sp. NPDC006687, assembly GCF_040636215.1. Classification (NCBI taxonomy): domain Bacteria; kingdom Bacillati; phylum Actinomycetota; class Actinomycetes; order Kitasatosporales; family Streptomycetaceae; genus Streptomyces; species Streptomyces sp. NPDC006687. The sequence continues at coordinate 73,940 of NZ_JBEYJJ010000013.1, forward strand.
TCGATGTCCTCCGGACCCTGCACCTTGTTGCCGACCACGCGCAGCCGCACCCCGAAGTCCCGTGCGTACTCCTTGTACTGGCGGTAGACGGAGATGCCCTTGCGGGTCGGCTCGGCCACCAGGAAGGTCATGTCGAAGCGGGTGAACATGCCCGAGGCGAAGGAGTCGGAGCCGGCCGTCATGTCGACGACCACGTACTCGTCCGGGCCGTCGACCAGGTGGTTGAGGCAGAGTTCGACCGCGCCGACCTTCGAGTGGTAGCAGGCCACCCCCAGGTCGGACTCGGTGAAGGGGCCCGTCGCCATCAGCCGTACGGGGTTCCCGTCCAGGGGGAGCGTGCGCGCGCAGGCGGCGTAGACGGGGTTGTCCTCGTCCACCCGCAGCAGCCGCGAACCGGTCCCGGGCGGGGTCGTCTTGATCATACTGTCGGCTGAGGCGATGCGCGGGTTCGAGCCGCGCAGGTACTCCTTGATCAGCGGGAGGTGCGCACCGAGCGCGGGCAGCGTCGCTGCCTCCTCCTCGGGGAGTCCGAGGGCGGCTCCGAGGTGCTGGTTGATGTCGGCGTCCACCGCGATGACGGGGGCTCCACTGGCAGCGAGGTGGCGGATGAAGAGGGAGGACAGCGTGGTCTTCCCGCTACCGCCCTTTCCCACGAAAGCGATCTTCATGTTCACCAAGCGTAGTGGGTTGAGTGCGCGGAGTGGCCGAGGCGAGTGAAGAAGACCACTCCAAGGAGGGGTCGGTGGTACGGGTCCGCAGTGCGTAGGCTCCCTACTTATGAGTAGCGCTTCCGACCCGCTGGTGGCCCTGGGTGCCCTCCCGGGCGTCGCCGAGTCCGTGGAATCCGTACGCAAGGCCGTGGACCGGGTCTACGGGCACCGGGTCATGCGCCGGCGCGGCGGGGAGATCACCTCGGAGGCCGCACTGCGCGGGGCCCGGGGGAGTGCGGCGCTGTCGGGGGCCGACTGGGCGCTGGAGGAGGTGCGCCGCCGGACGGACTTCGGCGCGGACCCCGAGGCGCTGGCCGTCGGAGCCGCCCTGCGGCTGACGGCGGAGGCGGGCCAGCTGCTGAGCATCTGGCGCCAGTCGCCGATGCGGGTGCTCGCCCGGCTGCACCTGGTCGCGTCGGGCTCAGCCGTGGCCGGGGACGTGGTGGGGCGTCCACGGCTGGCCGGTGAGCCGGTGGACGAGCCTCTGGTGGACCTCCCGCTCCCGGACGCCGAGGAGGTCGCGGGCCGGCTCGACGGGCTCTCGCGGCTGGTCATCGCCGGCGGGTCGGCGCCGGCCCTGGTCACGGCGGCCGTGGTGCACGGCGAACTGCTGGCCCTGCGGCCCTTCGCCTCGTACAACGGTCTGGTCGCGCGCGCCGCGGAGCGGATCGTCCTGATCAACAGCGGTCTGGACCCGAAGGCGATCTGCCCGGCGGAGGTCGGGCACGCCGAACAGGGGGCCGGGGCCTACCTGGAGGCGTTCCACGGCTATGTCTCCGGCACCGCGGAGGGGATGGCCGCCTGGATCGCGCACTGCGGCCGCGCGGTGGAGCTCGGTGCGCGCGAGTCGACGGCGGTCTGTGAGGCGCTCCAGCGCGGCGCGGCGTAGGGCTGCGGCCCGGGCGCGAGGTCGCCGGCGCGGGGGCCCGAGGTGCGGGGTTCCCGGGAGCAAGGCTCCTGGGCGCAGGGTTGCGGCGACACCGTCCTGCTCATGGTGTCGCCGCTGGCATTCCCGCCAAGTTACCAAGCGTCCTCGATGATGCCCATCAGGCCGGGTGCTTTGCCCGTCGCCTGGTGCGGCTGGCCCGTAATCGACGGGTCGACGTCGCGTGGGTGCCCGGCGTTCCTGCTTCGGTCCGTGGGCCTTACTGCGGTTTAAAGATGATCCTCTCGGATGTTCTTTGGTCTCGCGGGCCGTGAATCCTTTGTACCTCTCTTGGGGCCTGAGTGAAACCCCTAGGCCAGGTTCTTTACTTTTCGGGTTAAATCAGTGCTATTCGGGCGCCTTATTTGACCTTCGCAGGGGATGAGTCGCGTGAGGCGTGCGGGAAGGCCACCGGCTCGCGTGCGGGCTCGCCGCTGCCCCTCCGCTGCCGACGGGCCCGGATGCCCGGATGCCCGGATGCCCGATCAGGCCGACGCGAGGGCTGCGGCCGCGGCCCGTCGGCGGCTCGCGTACCAGACCAGCCCGGCGGTGGCGGCCGCCGCCCCGACCGCCGCCGCGGCGACGAGCGCGGGACGTGTGGGCGAGGACAGTCGCTGCTTGAGCCGCACCGGCTTGCTGAACACGAGCACCGGCCACTCCCGCGCGACCGCCTCGCGCCGCAGCGCCCGGTCGGGGTTGACCGCGTGCGGGTGTCCGACGGCCTCCAGCATCGGCACATCGGTGATGGAGTCGCTGTACGCGTAGCACCGCGCGAGGTCGTAACCCTCGGACTCGGCGAGCTCGCGCACGGCCTCCGCCTTGGTGGGCCCGTAGGCGTAGTACTCGATCTCCCCGGTGAAGCAGCCGTCCTCGCCGACCACCATGCGGGTCGCGACAACCCGGTCCGCGCCGAGCATCTCCCCGATGGGCTCCACGACTTCGGCGCCGGAGCTGGACACGATCACCACGTCACGGCCGGCGGTGTGGTGGGCCTCGATGAGGGACGCGGCCTCGTCGTAGATGATCGGGTCGATCAGCTCGTGCAGCGCTTCGGCGACGATCTCCCGCACCTGGCTGACGTTCCACCCCTTGCAGAGGGCGGACAGATACTCGCGCATCCGCTCCATCTGGTCGTGGTCGGCGCCGCCGGCCAGGAAGATGAACTGGGTGTACGCGGTGCGCAGCACGGCCCGCCGGTTGATCAGACCGCCCTGGTAGAAGGGCTTGCTGAACGTCAGGGCGCTGGACTTCGCAATGACCGTCTTGTCCAGGTCGAAGAAGGCGGCGGTCCGGGGCGAGGAGTGCGGCAAGGGCTGATTTTCCACGCACCGAGCATATGCGCCCACCATTCGGCGTAAGGTGTGGCGCGTGGGTTTGCCTGAGAGGGCTCTCGGGTACACCATGGAAGTCACGGATCGTTCGCGACCGTGCTAACCCGGTCTGGCTCCTCCCCCCCCGAGTCGGACCGTGGGGACGACCCCCGCTCTCCCCCCCGGCGGGGGTCGTCGCATGTCCGGACGCGGTTCGCGCCCCACACTTGAGGGTTTTGACGGACATCTTTCCGGCCCTTCCTGCTCGGCGGCCCTACATGGCTCAGGCCCTCACTCCCTCCGACGCGTGACGCTGTGTAGTTGTTCCGGCGCGCTAGGAACTCACCCGCCGGGGTGGCGAAGATATTCACAAGTGGCTTCTTGTCCACAGTTTTCAAGCAAGATCCACTTCTTTTTCCCGGTCCCTGCACCGTGATTCCAGGCCGCGAAGTCCGCGGCGTGTGGATTCGCGGTGAAGAAGGGGGCGGAGATCGTGACCGGATCGAAGTCGTGTGGAGCGCTGGAGCCCGTCGTGGCGGGCGGGGGCGGGCTGCCCGCCCGTGCCTCGGGAGCCGGGCCGGGCGGCGGGCGGCCGCTGATCATCACGGAGGACCCGCTGCTGCTCGACGACCTGCTGAGGCTGTGCGCCGCGGCGGGGGCCGAGCCGCATGTGCAGCATGCGGTGCCGGAGCGCAGCGGAGCCGGTGACCCCGGCGCCGGGGACGACGCGGGCGCCGACGGGACGCGCGGGGGCGTCGGCTGGGACAACGCCCCGCTGGTGCTCGTCGGCGACGACGCCGCCCGCCGGGTGCGCGGGGTGCCGCGCCGGGACGGCGTCTTCCTCGTCGGGCGGGACCTCGACGACCCCTTCGTATGGCAGCGGGCCGTCCAGATCGGCGCCGAGGAGGTGCTGCGGCTGCCCGATGCCGAGAACAGGCTCGTCGACCGCCTCGCCGATGTCGTCGAAGGGGCCGGACGGCCCGCCCTGACCGTCGGGGTCATCGGCGGCAGCGGCGGGGCCGGGGCGTCCACCCTCGCCTGCGCCCTCGCGCTCCGCGCCGCCAGGGCGGGGGAGCGCACCATTCTCATCGACGGCGACCCCCTCGGCGGCGGCATGGACGTCCTGCTGGGCGGAGAGGGCGCCGAAGGGCTGCGCTGGCCGGACTTCGCCGCCTCGCGCGGCCGGGTCGGGGCGGGAGCGCTGGAGGAGTCCCTGCCCGAACTGCACGCCCTGCGGGTGCTGAGCTGGGACCGGGGGGACCGGGTGGTGGTGCCGCCCGCCGCGATGCGGTCGGTCGTGGCCGCCGCCCGCCGCCGGGGCGGGGTGGTCGTGGTCGACCTGCCCCGGCGGGTGGACGAGGCGGTGGCGGAGGTTCTGGCCCAGCTGGACCTCGTGCTGCTCGTGGTCCCCGGTGAACTGCGGTCGGTGGCCGCCGCGGGGCGGGTGGCCGCCGGAGTGCGGATGGTGGCCCGGGACGTCCGCGTGGTCGTCCGGGGACGCTGCCGCCAGGGGCTCGACGCCGAGGCCGTGGCGGGGCTGCTGGGAGCGCCCCTGGCGGGCGAGGTTCCGGTGGAAGTGGGGCTGCCGGGGCGGGTGGCCGAAGGGGAACCGCCGGGTGCGCGCGGTGCGCTGGCCCGGTTCTGCGACGGCTTCTGGCAGCGGGCGCTCGGCCCGGCGCAGGGGGTGGCGGCATGAGCGCCGTCCTGCTCGACGCCGTACGCCGGAGTCTGGCCGAGAGCGGCGGTGAGCCCACTCCGGCCCGGGTCGCGGCGGCCCTGCGGGCGCAGGGCCGGCTGCTCGGGGACGCCGAAGTGCTGGGCGTGGCGGCCGAGCTGCGGTCCGAACTGGTCGGCGCCGGGCCGCTGGAGCGGCTCCTCGCCGACCCCGGGGTCACCGACGTACTCGTCGCCGCGCCCGACCGGGTGTGGGTGGACCGGGGTGGCGGGCTGGAGCTGACGGCCGTCACCTTCGCCGACGCCGAGGCCGTGCGCAGGCTGGCCCAGCGGCTGGCCGCCGTCGCCGGGAGGCGGCTGGACGACGCCCGGCCCTGGGTGGACGCCCGGCTGCCGGACGGCACCCGGCTGCATGCCGTCCTCCCGCCGGTGGCCGTCGGGTCGGCGTGCCTGTCGCTGCGGGTGGTGCGGCCCAAGGCGTTCACCCTCGACGAACTGGTCGCCGCCGGGACCCTGCCGCCGGGCGGGCAGCGGCTGCTGCGGGCGATGGTCGAGGCCCGGCTGTCCTTCCTCGTCTCGGGCGGCACGGGCACCGGCAAGACCACCCTGCTCAGCGCCCTGCTCGGGCTGGTCGGTCCCGGCGAACGGATCGTGCTGGCCGAGGACTCCGCCGAGCTGCGGCCGGACCACCCGCACGTGGTGCGGCTGGAGACCCGGCCGGCCAACCAGGAGGGCGCGGGGCTGGTGAACCTGGCCGACCTGGTCCGCCAGGCCCTGCGGATGCGCCCCGACCGGCTGGTGGTGGGCGAGGTCCGGGGCGCCGAGGTGGCCGATCTGCTGGCCGCCCTGAACACCGGGCACGAGGGGGGCTGCGGCACGGTCCACGCCAACGCCGCCGAGCACGTGCCGGCCCGGCTGGAGGCGCTCGGAAGCGCCGCCGGGCTCGACCGGGCCGCCCTGCACAGTCAGCTGGCGGCCGCCCTCACCCTCGTGGTCCACCTCACCCGGGACCGGTCCGGGCGGCGGAGGGTGGCCGAGGTCCATGTGCTGGAGCGGGATCCGGCGGGGCTGGTGGTGACCGTCCCCGCGCTGCGCTGGGGTGCGCGGGGGTTCGTACGGGAGCGGGGCTGGGAGCGGCTCGGGCCCCTGCTGCGAGGTGCCCGGTGAACACCGACGCACTGGGGACGGTGCCGGTGTTCGCCGGAGTGCTGTGCGCCGGAGCGGCCGCCTGGGGGCTGTCCGGCGGGGACGGGGCGGCCCGGCGGGCCCGGCTGGTGCTGGCCGGGGGAGGCGCGGTCGTGCCGCGCGGGCCCTCGCCGGTGCGGCGGCTGGCGGCCGTGGTCCGGGTGCGGGTCGTGCGGTGGCGGGAGTGGGCGGCGCTCGGGGCCGGTCTGCTGGTCGCCGTACTGGGCGGCTCGGTGATCCCGCTGGTGCTGGGCGCGGTCGCGGTGCCGATGCTGCGGCGGTGGCTGCGGGTCCGGGAGCGGGAGCGGCTCCGGGCGGCCCGGGCCGCCGGGGTGCTGGCGCTGTGCGGGGCCTTGGTCGGGGAGTTGCGGGCCGGGGCCCAGCCCGGGCAGGCGCTGACGGCCGGGCTGCGGCGGACGGCGGCCGGTCCCGGGGGTCCGGGCCCGGCGGAGGCGGCCGTGCTGGCCGCCGCGGCGTTCGGCGGGGACGTGGCCCGTGCCCTCCATGAGGCGGCGCGGGAGCCGGGCGCGGAGGGGCTCGCCGGGATGGCGGCCTGCTGGCGGGTCTCGGTGGACGGCGGCGCGGGCCTGGCGGCCGGGCTGGACCGGCTGGAGGGCGCCCTGCAGGCCGAGCGGGACCGCAAGGAGTCGCTGCGGGCCCAGCTGGCGGGGGCCAGGTCGACGACGGTCGTGCTCGCGTTGCTGCCGCTGGTGGGACTGCTGATGGGCACCGGGCTCGGGGCCGATCCGCTGAAGGTACTGCTGCACTCCCCGGTGGGGTGGGGCTGCCTGGCGGCGGGCGGGGTGCTGGAAGCGCTGGGGCTGCTGTGGTGCCGGCGGATCGTGCGGACGGGGGAAGGGTGATGGACGGGGCGGTGGTCCACAGGCTGGGGACGGTCCTGTGCCTGGCGGTGGCGGTGTGGTGGCCGGCGTCGGCGGTGTCGGCGCGGCTGGGGCGGCGGGCGGCCGGGCGCAGGCTCGTGCTGGTCTTCCGGGCGGCGGAGCCGGTACGGCGTGGGCCGCCACTGGGCCGCCGGATGCGGGCGGTGGCGGTGGCCTGGGCGGCGCCCGCCGGGGCGCTGCTGGCGGGCTGGGTGCTGATCGGCGGGGCGCCGGGGTTCCTGGCCGGGTGCGGTGCGGCGGCCGGGGCGCGGTGGTGGTCGGCCCGGCCCCGGCCGGCCCCCGGGGTCGATCCACGGGAGGCGGAGCGGCAGTTGCCCCTCGCGGCGGACCTGCTGGCCGCCTGTCTGGCGGCGGGTGCGGGCCCGGTCGAGGCGGCCGAGGTGGTGGGTCAGTCGCTGGGCGGCCCGGTCGGCGAGCGGCTGGCGCTCGCAGGAGCGGAGTTGCGGCTCGGCGGTGAACCGGGCACGGCGTGGGGGAGGTTGGCGGGCATACCCGGGGCCCGGGGGCTGGCGGAGTGCCTGGAGCGGGCCGCGCGGACGGGGGCGCCGGCGGCGGAGCCGGTGGCCCGGCTGGCGGCGGCCCTGAGGGCGGACCGCTCCCATCAGGCGGGCGCCCGGGCGCAGCGGGCCGCCGTGCTCGTCACCGCGCCGGTGGGGCTGTGCTTCCTCCCCGCGTTCCTCGCGGTCGGGGTGGCGCCGGTGGTGATCGGAATGGCCTCCGGCCTGCTGTCGGCCGGCTGAATTCCCGGAGTCCGCCGGGATCCGGTGACCCCGTGGTCCGTGATCCGGTGGTCGGTTCCGGAATCAAAACCTGAAAACAGATCAAGAACGTAATCCCATTGGAGGGTGTCATGAGGATCATCTGGACGCGTCTGCGGGCGGCTGTGAGCGGTCGCGGGAACGACGCGGGAATGTCGACGTCGGAATACGCCATGGGCACGATCGCGGCCTGCGCGTTCGCCGCCGTTCTGTACAAGGTGGTGACGAGTGACGTGGTTTCGGCGGCACTCCAGTCGACCATCGGAAAGGCGCTCGATGCGCCCTTCTGAGCGAAAGCCGCCGGGCTTCGCCGACCGGGGGTACGTGACGGCGGAGGCGGCGCTCGTCATTCCGGCCCTGGTGCTGTTCGCGGCGCTTCTGGTGTGGGCGCTGATGGCGGCGGCCGCGCAGATCCGGTGTGTGGACGCCGCCCGGGCGGGTGCCCGGGCGGCGGCCCGGTCGGAGCCGGCCGGTGCGGTGCTGGCGGCGGCCCGCCAGGCCGCCCCGCCGGGGGCGGAGGTGCGGCTGGAGCGGTCCGGCGACCTGTGGCGGGTACGGGTGGCGGCGCCCGCCCCGGGGCCGGCCGGGCTGCCGGTCCGGCTCGGGGCGCAGGCGGTGGCCCTGGCCGAGGACAGCGTGGGGCCGCCGCCGTGAGCCGGGACCGGGGTTCGGCGACGGTGTGGGCCACCGTGGTGGCCACGGTGCTGGTGGCGGTGTTCGGGGGCGTGCTGCTGCTGGGCCAGGCGGTGGTGGCGCGGCACCGTGCGGGAGCCGCGGCCGATCTGGCGGCCCTCGCGGCGGCGGCCACCTGGGCGCACGGCCCGCAGGCCGCCTGCGCGGCGGCCGGGCGGGTGGCGGTGGCCCAGGGTGCGGTGCTGGCCGGGTGCCGGGTCCAGGGCGAGGTGGCCGAGGTCACCGCCGCCGTCCGGGCCGGCCCCTTCGCCCCGGCGGTCGCCGCCCGCGCGGGACCACCCCTGGCGGAACCGCCCCCGCCTGGGCCCCCTCCAGGGCCGGTGAGCCCGGCGGCGGTGCCGGCGGCCGGCTCCCTGCCGGGCCCGCCACGCCCGGCCGCCGTCCGGGCCGGCCCTTTCGCCCCGGCGGTCGCCGCCCGCGCGGGACCACCCCTGGCGGAACCGCCCGCGCCAAGGCCCCCCTCCGGGCCCGCCACGCCCGGACGCTGTGCCAACGGTCGTCGGGATTCGGCGGGCCGGGCGGGGTCAGGGGGGCGGGGTCAGGAGGCGGGTGAGGAGGCGGATCGCGCCGCGTTTGTGGAGGGGGTCGTTGCCGTTGCCGCACTTGGGGGACTGGATGCAGGAGGGGCAGCCGGCCTCGCACTCGCAGGCGGCGATGGCGTCCCGGGTGGCCGTCAGCCAGGCCCGGGCCGTGTGGAAGGCCCGCTCCGCGAAGCCGGCGCCGCCCGGGTGGCCGTCGTAGACGAAGACCGTGGGCAGCAGGGTGTCCGGGTGCAGCGGGACGGAGACCCCGCCGATGTCCCAGCGGTCGCAGGTGGCGAACAGCGGGAGCAGGCCGATGGAGGCGTGCTCGGCGGCGTGCAGGGCGCCGCCGAGGATCTCCGGGTTGATCCGGGCCTCGTCCAGCTGCTCCTCGGTGACCGTCCACCACACGGCCCGGGTGCGCAGGGTGCGCGGCGGCAGGTCCAGCTTGGCCTCGCCGAGCACCTCGCCGGTGATCAGCTTGCGCCGCAGGTAGGACACCACCTGGTTGGTGACCTCGACGGAGCCGAAGCAGAGCCGTGCCGCGCCCCAGGGGATCTCGGTCTCGGTCTCCAGGATGGAGATGGAGGTGGTGTCGCGGGCCGTGGTGGAGAAGGGCGGGTCCGCCTCCTCGACCAGGGCCACCGCATCCTCCAGGTCCAGCCGGCGCACCAGATAGGTGCGGCCCTGGTGCAGGTGGACGGCGCCGTCGTGGACGGCGGTGTGAGAGGCGGATTCGTCCACCGTCCCCAGCAGCCGCCCCGTCGAAGCCTCGACGATCTGTACCGGGCGGCCCCCGCCGCCGCGGATGTCGGCCAGGTCAGAGGCCCGTTCCCGGCGGGTCCAGTGCCAGGCCGCGGCCCTGCGGCGCAGCAGCTTCGCCGCCTCCAGCTGGGGCAGCAGCTCGCGCGTGGCCGGGCCGAAGAGGTCCAGGTCGGCCTCGGTCAGCGGCAGCTCGGCGGCGGCCGCGCACAGGTGCGGGGCCAGCACGTAGGGGTTGTCGGGGTCCAGGACGGTGGCCTCCACCGGCTGCCGGAAGAGGGCCTCGGGGTGGTGCACCAGGTAGGTGTCCAGCGGGTCGTCGCGGGCCACCAGCACCGCCAGGGCGCCCTGCCCCGACCGGCCGGCGCGCCCGGCCTGCTGCCACAGCGAGGCGCGGGTGCCGGGATAGCCGGTGATCAGTACGGCGTCCAGGCCGGACACGTCCACGCCGAGTTCCAGGGCGGTGGTGGCGGCCAGCCCCAGCAGCTGCCCGGAGTGCAGGGCCCGCTCCAGGGCGCGGCGCTCCTCGGGCAGGTAGCCGCCCCGGTAGGCCGCGACCCGCCCGGGCAGGGACCGGTCCACCTGGGCCAGGCGCTCCTGGGCGATCAGCGCGATCAGCTCGGCCCCGCGCCGGGAGCGGACGAAGGCCACCGTCCGGACGCCCTGGACGACCAGGTCGGTCAGCAGGTCGGCGGTCTCCGCCGTCGCGGTGCGGCGGACCGGGGCGCCCCGCTCACCCTTGAGGTCGGTCAGCGGCGGCTCCCACAGGGCGAAGACCACCTCGCCACGCGGGGAGGCGTCATCGGTGATCCCCACGACCGGTACCCCGGTCAGTCGGCAGGCGGCGGCCTCCGGGTCGCCGGCCGTGGCGGAGGCCAGCAGGAACACCGGCTCGGATCCGTAGCGGGCGCACAGCCGGCGCAGCCGCCGCAGCACCTGGGCGACGTGGGAGCCGAAGACGCCCCGGTAGCTGTGGCACTCGTCGATGACGACGTACCGCAGCGCCTTGAGGAAGGAGGACCAGCGGGGGTGGGAGGGCAGGATGCCCCGGTGCAGCATGTCGGGGTTGGTCAGCACGTAGTTGGCGTACTGGCGTACCCACTCGCGTTCCTCGACCGGTGTGTCGCCGTCGTACACGGCCGGTCGCACCGCGTTCCCGAGGGGCGCGGCCAGTTCCCGGACGGCCCGCCGCTGGTCGGCGGCCAGAGCCTTGGTCGGGGCCAGGTAGAGGGCGGTCGCACCTCGCCCGTTCGGCGCCTCGGCGCCGTCGGCCAGGGCGGACAGCACGGGGGCCAGATAGGCGAGGGACTTGCCCGAGGCGGTTCCGGTGGCGACGACGACCGACTCGCCGTCCAGGGCGTGCTCGATCGCGGCGGCCTGGTGCTCCCACGGGTGTTCGATCCCGGCGGCACGGATCGCGGCCACGACATCCGATCGGACCCGGTGCGGCCAGACCGCATGACGGCCCTCCCTCGGGGGCAAGTGCTCCGTATGAGTGATACGCGCAGCCCGGGAAGGCCCCCGTGACAGGCGGTCCAGAACGGTGCCAGGGGTGGGTCGTGGGTCCACCGGTGCCGTGGCCGGACCGGGGCGCTGAGTGTTGGCCATTGGAACCGAGTGTGTCACTGGCGTGCGGGACAATGGGCTCAAGGCGTCGTGCGCGCCTGCCGGTAAGTGATTGAATGCCATCGCGGCAGCCGATCCCTCCCCTACCTTCGGGTGGGAGGCCCCTGGGGGGCGCCGCTCGATAGCAAGGTGCTGGAGGATCCGTGGACCTGTCCCTGTCGACTCGCACTGTCGGCGACCGCACGGTCGTAGAGGTCGGTGGCGAGATTGATGTGTATACCGCGCCCAAGCTGCGCGAGCAGTTGGTGGAGTTGGTGAACGACGGCAGCTACCACCTGGTCGTCGACATGGAGCGAGTGGACTTTCTCGACTCCACCGGCCTGGGTGTGCTCGTGGGAGGTCTCAAGCGCGTCCGCGCGCATGAGGGCTCGCTGCGTCTGGTCTGCAACCAGGAGCGCATTCTGAAGATCTTCCGGATCACCGGCCTGACCAAGGTGTTCCCGATCCACACGTCTGTGGAAGACGCCGTCAACGCCACCGACTGACGGCTCCCGGCGGGCGCCGCTCCGGCGGCGCGGGAGCCGATGACGAGCAGGGGGTGCCGGACCAGGAGTGGTCCGGGCCCCTGTCAAGGCACGCCTGTAGTCCGAGGGGGACGCACATGGCCACCGTTGAACTGCGCTTCAGCGCCCAGCCCGAACACGTCCGCACGGCCCGCCTGGTCGCGGCCGCCGTGGCGCGCCGGGCCGGGGTGGAGGAAGCCGTCCTCGACGAGGTCCGCCTCGCCGTGGGCGAGGCGTGCTCGCGTGCCGTCGGACTGCACCGCAGCAATGGGCTGACCGCGCCCGTCCGGGTGGTGCTGACCGAGGAGGAGAAGTCGTTCTCCATCGAGGTCGGCGACGAGGTGCCCGGACCGGCCGGCGGATCCTCCGAGCCGGTCCCCGGGATGGACGCGGCCCTGGACCCCGATGCCGACGGGGAGGACGAGATGGGCCTCGCCGTGATCAGCGGGCTGGTCGACGACGTCTCCGTCACCAGTGGGGAATCGGGCGGAACCATCCGGATGCGCTGGCCCGTCTCCGGGGGAACCGATCTTCCGTAAGGCCGTACCCGGCCCTGCCTGATCGCACCCGTCGTATCTTCCGATCTTTATCAAGGCCCTGCTGAGCAGGGCCTTTTTCATTTGCCGGGAAATCCTCTTGATCGCTGATCTGCTGTCAATGCCTTTGCCCCATTACCTCTTTCGGGGGTAAAGGAGTGACGCGATCTATTGCTGAGGAGCACGAGCACGCCAATTCCGTTTCACGCCCACTGTTTTGATCGGTGCGCGCTCCCTACAATCCGTCCACATCTTGAGCTCATCACGTCAAGGAGGACGAATGACGGGGCTCTTCACCCCCACCGCCGTGGATCACGCAGGTGATCTGGCGGCCGCAGTACTCACCGATGACAACCGGGTCATCATTTTCGTCATCGCGGGCATCGCACTGGCCGCCCTCGTCGTCGCGCAGATCCTGGTCCGCCAGGTCCTCTCGGCCGACGAGGGCACCAGCAGCATGAAGGCGATCGCAGCGGCGGTGCAGGAGGGCGCCAACGCCTATCTGGGCCGTCAGTTGCGCACCCTCGGCGTCTTCGCCGTCGTGGTCTTCTTCCTGCTCTTCCTGCTCCCCGCCGACGACTGGACGCAGCGCTCGGGGCGCTCCGCCTTCTTCCTCGTCGGCGCCCTCTTCTCGGCGACCACCGGCTACGTCGGCATGCGCCTCGCGGTCCGCGCCAACGTCCGCGTCGCCGCGGCCGCCCGCGAGGCCACCCCCGCCGAGGGCGAACCGGCCAAGGACCTGACCGAAGTCGCCCACAAGGCCATGAAGATCGCCTTCCGTACGGGCGGTGTGGTCGGCATGTTCACCGTCGGCCTCGGCCTGCTCGGCGCGTCCTGCGTCGTGCTCGTCTACGCCGCCGACGCCCCCAAGGTGCTGGAGGGCTTCGGCCTCGGCGCCGCGCTCATCGCGATGTTCATGCGCGTGGGCGGCGGCATCTTCACCAAGGCCGCCGACGTGGGCGCCGACCTGGTCGGCAAGGTCGAGCAGGGCATTCCGGAGGACGATCCGCGCAATGCCGCGACCATCGCCGACAACGTGGGCGACAACGTCGGCGACTGCGCGGGGATGGCGGCCGACCTCTTCGAGTCCTACGCCGTCACCCTCGTGGCCGCCCTCATCCTCGGCAAGGCCGCCTTCGGCGACCTCGGCCTCGCCTTCCCGCTGATCGTGCCCGCCATCGGCGTCATCACCGCCATGATCGGCATCTTCGCCGTGGCCCCGCGCCGCTCCGACCGCAGCGGGATGACCGCGATCAACCGCGGCTTCTTCATCTCCGCCGTGATCTCCCTGGTGCTCGTCGGTGTGGCCGTCTACGCCTACCTGCCGGCCACCTACAAGGAGCTCACCGGAGTCGAGGACGCCGCGATCCTGGGCCACTCCGGGGACCCGCGGATCCTCGCCGTGGTCGCCGTGGCCATCGGCATCGTGCTCGCCGCCCTCATCCAGCAGCTCACCGGCTACTTCACCGAGACCAGCCGCCGCCCCGTCCGGGACATCGGCAAGACCTCGCTGACCGGCCCCGCCACCGTCGTCCTCGCCGGGATCTCCGTCGGCCTGGAGTCCGCCGTCTACACGGCGCTGCTCATCGGCCTCGGCGTCTACGGGGCCTTCCTGCTCGGCGGCACGTCCATCATGCTCGCCCTCTTCGCGGTGGCCCTGGCCGGTACCGGCCTGCTCACCACCGTCGGGGTCATCGTCGCGATGGACACCTTCGGCCCGGTCTCCGACAACGCCCAGGGCATCGCGGAGATGTCCGGGGACGTGGAGGGCGCCGGCGCCCAGGTCCTCACCGACCTCGACGCCGTCGGCAACACCACCAAGGCCATCACCAAGGGCATCGCCATCGCCACCGCGGTGCTCGCCGCGGCCGCGCTCTTCGGCTCGTACAACGACGCCATCACCAACGCGGTCAAGACGGTCGGCGCCAAGGCCGGGGAGATGAACCTCAGCCTGTCCATCGCCCAGCCCAACAACCTGGTCGGCCTGATCCTGGGCGCGGCCGTCGTGTTCCTCTTCTCCGGTCTCGCCATCAACGCCGTGTCCCGCTCGGCGGGCGCCGTCGTCTTCGAGGTGCGCCGCCAGTTCCGCGAGCACCCCGGGATCATGGACTACTCGGAGAAGCCCGAGTACGGGCGCGTCGTGGACATCTGCACCAAGGACGCCCTGCGCGAACTGGCCACCCCCGGCCTGCTCGCCGTCCTCACCCCGATCGCGGTCGGCTTCACCCTCGGCGTCGGCGCGCTCGGCTCCTTCCTCGCGGGCGCCATCGGCTGCGGCACCCTGATGGCGGTCTTCCTCGCCAACTCCGGTGGCGCGTGGGACAACGCGAAGAAGCTCGTCGAGGACGGCCACCACGGCGGCAAGGGCAGCGAGGCCCACGCCGCGGTCGTCATCGGCGACACCGTCGGCGACCCGTTCAAGGACACCGCCGGACCGGCCATCAACCCGCTGCTGAAGGTGATGAACCTGGTGGCCCTGCTGATCGCCCCCGCCGTCGTGCAGTTCAGCTACGGCGAGGACACCAGCGCGACCGTACGGGCCGTCGTCGCGGCGGTCGCCCTCCTGGTCATCGTCGGGGCGGTGTACGCGTCCAAGCGCCGCGGTATCGCCGTCGGCGACGACGACGGGGGCGACGCCGCCGAGCGCGTGGCCAAGAAGGCGGACCCGGCGACGGTCTCCTGACCCCGCGGAACCCTTGGGGCGGCCTGCGGCCCCTTGGCCCGAGCGGGGCCGGGGCATGCGCCCGAACGGCGGACGGGCGGCGCGTACTGACGCGCCGTCCGTCCGCCTTTGTGTGTGCTCGTTGGCGGACGTGTATCTTCCGGCCGAGAGCCTTCGAAGGGACCAATCCGGTGAACAAGAAGCTTGCGGCCGCGGTGTCCTGCGGTGCGGTACTGATGCTCGTGCTGTCCGGCTGCGGCGGTGACGACGACGGCGACAAGAAGGCCGACGCCTGGGCCAAGAAGGTCTGCGACAAGTGGGAGCCCGAGCTCACCAAGATCAAGGTCACCAACGACGACCTGAAGCGGGTCGCCTCGCAGAGCAGCAAGCCCGAGGAGGTCCAGTCGACCGACTCGGCCGCCTTCCAGAAGCTTTCCGAGTCCTACAAGAGCATGGCGGGCTCCCTGACGGCCGCCGGTGAGGCCCCGGTCAAGGACGGCAAGGCCGCCCAGGACTCCGTGGTGAAGAGCTACGGCGAGATCGCCAAGGGCTACACCGACCTCAAGACGAAGATCGACGCGCTCGACCCCAAGGACCAGGCCAAGTTCGCGGACGGCCTCCAGCAGGTCGCCAGCGGTCTCACCGAGGTCGCGGCCAATGAGACCGCGAGCAAGGAGAAGCTCAACTCCACCGGCCTGAAGGTGATCTACACCCAGAAGGGCTGCCAGGTCTCGGCACCCAAGTGACGGCCGCCGGCCGGGGCGCGGGCGCGTACGGGCCCGCGCCGTCCGTGCCCCGCGGCCGCCCCGTCAGGTGCCGCCGGTCGTACGGAACCGCGGCGCCAACGGCCACAATGGACGCGTGAGTACCACCAGCCTCCCCACGCCCGAGCGCGCCGCCGAACTCCGCGAAGCCTTCCTCGCCGCCGGTTTCACCGCCGACGGGCTGCTCGACCTGCTCGGCGCCCCCGCCTACGCCGCGCTCGCCCGCAGCGAGACGGTCCCCGCCCTGCGCGCCACCCGCAGCCACGCCGACGGCCCCCTGCCCACCCTGGTCCGGCTGTTCCTCCTCCAGTGCCCCGTCCCGTACGTGCACGCCGCGCAGGCGCTGCCGGTCGAGGCCGCGCTCGCCGACGGCTGGCTGCGGCGGGAGGGCGACGAGGTGCACGCCACCGTCGACGTGCGCCCGTACGGCGGTCCCGACGGTGAGGACTGGTTCATCGCCTCCGACCTCGGCTGCGCCGTCGGCGGGGCCGGCGGCATCGGCAGCCGCGAGGAGGGCGTCGTCCTCGGCGTCGGCGGCGCCTCCACCACCCTGGCGGGGATCACCGTCCGCATCCCCGTCGGCTCGGCCCTGGACCTGGGCACCGGATCGGGGATCCAGGCGCTGCACGCCGCCCAGCACGCCACCCGTGTCACCGCCACCGACGTCAACCCGCGCGCCCTGGAATTCACCCGGCTGACCCTGGCGCTGTCCGGGGCACCGGAGGCGGAGCTGCTCACCGGGTCCCTGTTCGAGCCCGTCGGGGACGCCACGTACGACCTGATCGTCTCCAACCCGCCCTTCGTCATCTCCCCCGGCGCCCGCCTGACCTACCGGGACGGCGGCATGGGCGGCGACGACCTGTGCCGGACCCTGGTCCAGCAGGCGGGGGAGCACCTCAACCCGGGCGGGTTCGCGCAGTTCCTCGGCAACTGGCAGCACGTCGAGGGCGAGGACTGGCGCGACCGGGTCCGCTCCTGGGTGCCGCGCGGCTGCGACGCGTGGATCGTGCAGCGTGACGTACAGGACGTGACGCAGTACGCCGAGCTGTGGCTGCGTGACGCCGGGGACCACCGCGCCGATCCGGCCGAGTACGCGGCGCGCTACGAGGACTGGCTGGACGAGTTCGAGTCCCGCAAGACCAAGGCGGTCGGCTTCGGCTGGATCACGCTGCGCCGTACGGACGCGGCCGAGCCCTCGATCGTGGCCGAGGAGTGGCCGCACACGGTGGAGCAGCCGCTCGGCGAGACCGTCCTCGCCCACTTCGCCCGCCAGGACTACCTGCGCGAACACGACGACGCCGCGCTGCTGGCCGGGTACTTCCGGCTGACCGAGGAGGTCGTCCAGGAGCAGGTCGGCGCGCCCGGGGCGGAGGACCCCGAGCACGTGGTGCTCCGGCAGAACCGGGGGATGCGCCGGGCCACCACGGTGGACACGGTCGGGGCGGGCTTCGCCGGGGTCTGCGACGGCTCGCTGAGCGCGGGCCGGATCCTCGACGCGATCGCCCAGCTGGTCGAGGAGGACCCGGTCCTGCTGCGGGACAGGACCCCGGAGGCGATCCGGATGCTGGTCGAGCAGGGCTTCCTGGAGCCCGTCTCGGAGCCGGACGCGTAGCCGTGGCGCCGGGCGACCCCGTGATGTAACCCGGGGTTCGCCCGCCGTACCCCCGGGGGTGGCAGGCTCCCCGGCGGCGGGGGATCCGGGGGGATCCCCCGGGCGGTCCGGGGGTGAGGGGAACGGTATGGAACGCGGTCCGGCGGTCTTCGCGGCGGGCGTGTTCCTGCTGTTCGGGGCGGCTCTGCTGATCTGGACGGGGGCGCGTGCGAGTCGCCGCGCGCCGGTGGCCGAGGGCGTGCGCCCGGCGGTGGCCGTACCGCTGGCCCTGCTCGCCGGCGCCGGATCGCTGGCCCTGGGAGTCTGGTGCCTCCAGCGGTTCTGAGGCGCCGGCCGGAGATGATCTCCACGGTGTGGGAAACGCGACGTCGCGGCGGGTGCGGGGGCGGGGCCAGACGGCCCCGGGGCCACTCGGCCCGGTGACCGCGACGGGTCCGGCGCGGCATCTGTGCGGCAGACATGGCACTTGTCGGGTTACCGTTCGAGTGGCCGTTGCGGGCTTGTGCCGTTTGACACGGGGGCGGGTTGTACCGTCACACTCCGCAGCGTCGCCGTACTGCGACCGAGTGCCGACCGGAGAGAAGAGCCAAGTTGTCCCCGACTAGCGAGACCGCACAGGGCGGCCGCCGACTCGTCATCGTCGAGTCCCCTGCCAAGGCGAAGACGATCAAGGGCTACCTCGGCCCTGGGTACGTCGTCGAGGCGAGCGTCGGGCACATCCGCGACCTCCCGAACGGCGCGGCCGAGGTCCCCGACAAGTACACGGGCGAGGTCCGTCGCCTCGGCGTGGACGTCGAGCACGACTTCGCGCCGATCTACGTCGTCAACGCGGATAAGAAGGCCCAGGTCAGGAAGCTCAAGGAGCTGCTGGCCGAGTCCGACGAGCTCTTCCTCGCCACCGATGAGGACCGCGAGGGCGAGGCCATCGCGTGGCACCTCCAGGAAGTCCTCAAGCCCAAGGTCCCGGTCCACCGGATGGTCTTCCACGAGATCACCAAGGACGCCATCCGCGACGCCGTCGCCAACCCGCGCGAGCTCAACCAGCGCATGGTCGACGCCCAGGAGACCCGCCGCATCCTCGACCGCCTCTACGGCTACGAGGTCTCGCCGGTCCTGTGGAAGAAGGTCATGCCGCGGCTGTCGGCCGGCCGCGTCCAGTCCGTCGCCACCCGTCTCGTCGTCGAGCGCGAGCGCGAGCGGATCGCCTTCCGCTCCGCCGAGTACTGGGACCTGACCGGCACCTTCGGCACCGGCCGTACCGGCGACGCCTCCGACCCGTCCACCCTGGTCGCCCGCCTGAACTCGGTGGACGGCAAGCGCGTCGCCCAGGGCCGAGACTTCGGCTCGAACGGGCAGCTCAAGGGCGAGGTGCTGCACCTCGACGAGGCCGGCGCGCGGGCGCTCGCCGCCGCGCTGGAGGGCGCCGACTTCTCCGTCCGCTCGGTCGAGTCCAAGCCGTACCGCCGCTCCCCGTACGCCCCGTTCCGTACGACGACCCTCCAGCAGGAGGCGTCGCGCAAGCTCGGCTTCGGCGCGAAGGCGACGATGCAGGTGGCGCAGAAGCTGTACGAGAACGGCTTCATCACCTACATGCGTACGGACTCCACCACGCTCTCCGAGACCGCGGTGGCCGCGGCCCGGGCGCAGGTCACGCAGCTCTACGGGGCCGACTACCTGCCGGAGAAGCCGCGCGTCTACGCCGGCAAGGTCAAGAACGCGCAGGAGGCGCACGAGGCGATCCGGCCTTCGGGTGATCGTTTCCGCACCCCCGCCGAGACGGGCCTGACCGGCGACCAGTTCCGCCTCTACGAGCTGATCTGGAAGCGGACCGTCGCCTCCCAGATGAAGGACGCGACCGGCAACTCGGTCACCGTCAAGATCGGCGGCCGGGCGGCCGACGGCCGTGAGGCCGAGTTCAGCGCCTCCGGCAAGACGATCACCTTCCACGGGTTCATGAAGGCGTACGTCGAGGGCGCCGACGACCCGAACGCCGAGCTCGACGACCGTGAGCGCCGGCTGCCGCAGGTCGCCGAGGGCGACGCGCTGACCGCCGAGGAGATCACCGCCGACGGCCACGCGACCAAGCCGCCGGCCCGCTACACCGAGGCGTCGCTGGTCAAGGAGCTGGAGGAGCGGGAGATCGGCCGCCCGTCGACGTACGCGTCGATCATCGGCACCATCCTCGACCGCGGCTACGTCTTCAAGAAGGGCACGGCGCTCGTCCCGTCCTTCCTGTCCTTCGCCGTCGTGAACCTGCTGGAGACCCACTTCGGCCGGCTGGTCGACTACGACTTCACCGCCAAGATGGAGGACGACCTCGACCGCATCGCGCGGGGCGAGGCCCAGTCCGTGCCGTGGCTGAAGCGGTTCTACTTCGGCTCCGAGCACGCCTCCGAGGTCGTCCCGTCCGACGGCGACCACCTCGGCGGCCTGAAGGAACTGGTCACCGACCTCGGCGCGATCGACGCCCGGGAGATCTCCTCCTTCCCGGTCGGCGAGGGCATCGTGCTGCGCGTCGGCCGCTACGGGCCGTACGTGGAGCGCGGGGAGAAGGACGCGGAGGGCCACCAGCGCGCCGACGTACCGGAGGATCTGGCTCCGGACGAGCTGACGGTGGAGTACGCGGAGGAGCTGTTCGCGAAGCCGAGCGGCGAGTTCGCGCTGGGCAAGGACCCGGTGAGCGGGAACGAGATCGTCGCCAAGGACGGCCGCTACGGGCCGTACGTGACGGAGATCCTGCCCGAGGGCACGCCGAAGACGGGCAAGAACGCGGTCAAGCCGCGCACGGCCTCGCTGTTCAAGTCGATGGCCCTGGACACGGTGACGCTGGACGACGCGCTGAAGCTGATGTCCCTGCCACGGGTCGTGGGCGCGGACGCGGAGGGCGTGGAGATCACCGCCCAGAACGGCCGCTACGGCCCGTACCTGAAGAAGGGCACGGACTCGCGGTCCCTGGAGACCGAGGACCAGCTCTTCTCGATCACCCTGGACGAGGCCCTCGCGATCTACGCGCAGCCCAAGCAGCGGGGCCGGGCCGCGGCCAAGCCGCCGCTGAAGGAGCTGGGCACGGACCCGGTGAGCGAGCGGCCGGTGGTCGTCAAGGACGGCCGCTTCGGGCCGTACGTGACGGACGGCGAGACGAACGCGACGCTGCGGCGGGACGACGACGTCGAGACGATCACGCCGGAGCGGGGCTACGAGCTGCTCGCGGAGAAGCGGGCCAAGGCGCCGGCGAAGAAGACGGCGAAGAAGGCCCCGGCGAAGAAGGCCCCGGCGAAGAAGGCGACCGCCAAGAAGGCGACGACGGCCGCGGCAGCGAAGAAGACGACGGCCGCCAAGAAGACGACCGCGGCGAAGACGGCGACCGCGAAGAAGACGACCGCGAAGACGGCGGCGAAGAAGACGACGACGGCCGCGGCCGCGAAGAAGGCGGCCGTCACCGCCCCGGCGGAGGAGTAGCCGCCGGGGGGAGGACGTCGGGAGGCGGCGCCGGGAGGTGGGTGCGGGGTCACACCGGGCGCTGTCCACAGGCCACCGCGGCGGCCCAGCGCAGCGGATAGGCTGGGCGGATGACGCGAACCGAGCAGCCGACGGTCGTGACCGCCTCCGAGAACCCCTCCTACGACGAAGCCCTGGCCGCGGACTCCCGCGAGCGAGCGGTGCGCGCCCTGTTGCGCACGCCCGGGCTGCGCCGGCTGTGGAGCGCCCAGCTGGTGAGCGGCATCGGCGACGCCCTCGCCCTGCTGGTGCTCGTCCTGCTGACCCTCCAGGCGACCGTCACGACCGCCTCCGGAGACCTTTTCGGCGGCGGCTACCGGGGCGCGGCCTTCTCCGTTGCCGCCGTCTTCGCGGTACGGGGGCTCGCCACCGTCCTCTTCGGGGCGGTCCTGCTCGGCCCGCTGGCCCAGCTCACCGCCCCCGGAGGCAAGCTGGACCGCCGCTGGACGATGATCGGCGCCGACGCGCTGCGGATCCTGCTGTTCGTCGTCGCCCCGCTGTGGCTCGACTGGATCCCGGCGTACGCCACGACCGCCCTGCTGGCCACCGTCCTCGTGTCCGGCGCCGCCGAGCGGGTGTGGACCCTGGCCAAGGAGAGCGCCGCCCCCGCGCTGCTGCCCGCGCCGCCTCCGGAGGGGGCGACCGTACGCCCGCTCCCGGACCACCTCGACGCCCTGCGCCGCCTCAGCCTGCGCACGGCCTTCGCGGCGATGCCCGCGGCGGCCGCCGCCCTGCTGGTGGCGACCCTGGTCGGGCGGGCGCTGGGCCTGGGCGTGGACTGGTTCGCCGCGAACCAGTCGGCGCTGGGTTCGTACGTGGCCGCCGGCCTGTTCGCCGCGTCCGTCTCGCTGCTGCTGCCGCTGACGCTGCCCGCCGTGAAGACCCCCAGGCCGCGTTCCCCGCTGGAGGGGCTGCGGGCCCCGCGGTCGGGGGAGCGGGCCGAGAAGGGGCGCACGGGGGCGTTCCGGCTGCTGGTGCTGGCCTGCGCCGCCGTCGCCGCGGCCGTGGCCTGCGCCGCCTCCGTGGCCGTGCTGCACGCCTTCGACCTGGGCGGCGGGCCGTCCTCGTACGCCCTGATGGTGCTGGCCCTGGTGGGCGGCACCGCCGCCGGGATCCGGGCCGTCCAGGCCGGGAAGGTGCTGCCCGGGCTGTCGCGGCGCCGGCTCCTCGCCCTGGCCATGGCGGTCGCCGGGCTGGCGCTGCTGCTGACCGGGCTGGTCCGGGACACGGCGACCGTGCTGTTCCTGGCGCTGCTCGCGGGTACCGCCGCCGGTGTCGCCGCCAACACCGGGCACACCCTGCTCGACCAGGAGACCGAGGAGTTCCGCCGGGCCCGGGTCACCGAGCACCTCCAGGCCGTGGTCCGGGTGGCCGTGGCCCTCGGCGCCGTGGCCGCCCCGCTGCTGGCCGGCGCGATCGGCCCGCACCGCCTGCACGCGGGCCGGATCGTCCTCGCGCACGGGGGCGCCGGCTACACGCTGATGCTGGTCGGCGCCCTGCTGCTGCCCGCCGCCGTGGTGGTCCTCCTCCGGGCCGACGACCGCGGCGGCGTACCGCTGCGCCGTGACCTGCGCGAGGCGCTGCGCGGTGGGGAGCCCGTCCAGGCGCCGTCAGCGACCGGGTTCTTCATCGCCCTGGAGGGCGGCGACGGCGCCGGGAAGTCCACCCAGGTGGAGGCCCTGGCCGACTGGATACGGGGCAAGGGCCACGAGGTCGTCGTGACCCGGGAGCCGGGCGCCACCCCGGTCGGCAAGCGGCTCCGCTCGATCCTGCTGGACGTCTCCTCCGCCGGGCTGTCCAACCGCGCCGAGGCGCTGCTGTACGCGGCCGACCGGGCGGAGCACGTGGACACCGTCGTCCGGCCCGCCCTGGAGCGGGGCGCGGTGGTCATCTCCGACCGCTACATCGACTCCTCGGTGGCCTACCAGGGCGCGGGCCGCGACCTCTCCCCGACCGAGATCGCCCGGATCTCCCGCTGGGCCACCGACGGCCTGGTCCCGAACCTGACCGTGCTGCTCGACGTGTCCCCGGAGACCGCCCGGGAGCGCTTCACCGAGGCCCCCGACCGGCTGGAGTCCGAGCCCACCGAGTTCCACCAGCGGGTGCGGGCCGGTTTCCTGACGCTGGCCGCCGCCGACCCGGGCCGCTACCTCGTGGTCGACGCGGGCCAGGACCCCGGCTCCGTGACCACCGTCGTGCGCCACCGCCTGGACCGGATGCTCCCGCTGTCCGAGGCGGAGGTGGCCGCGCAGCTCGAAGCGCGCCGGCTCGCCGAGGAGGAAGCCCGGCGCAAGGCCGAGGAGGAGGCCGCGCGCAAGGCGGAGGAGGCCCGGCTGAGGGCCGAGGAGGAAGCCCGTCTGGCCCGGGAGGCCGAGGAGGCGCGGATCAGGGCCGAGCGGGAGGCCGAGGAGGCCCGCCGGCTCGCCGAGGTGGAGGCCGCGCGGAAGGCGGAGGAGGCCCGGGTGAGGGCCGAGGAGGAGCGGCGCAGGGTTGAGGAGGAGGCGCGGGTGCGGGCCGAGGCCGAGCGGCTGCGCGCCGAGGCCGAGGAGCGGGCCCGCGCCGCCGAGCTCGAGCGGATCCGGCTCCAGGAGGCGGAGGAGGCCCGGCTGCGCGCCGAGGCGGAGGAGCTCCGGCGGGAGAAGCAGCGGCGGGCCGAGGAGGCCCTGCTGCGGGCGGAGGAGGCGCGCAAGCTCGCCGCGGCCTCGGCCGCTGCGGCCGCCGCGGCGGCGAAGGCGGCCGAGAGGCCGGCCGCTACGCGCGCTGAACCCCCGGCTGAGACGCCGGCGCCCAAGGTCGTGATGCGCAAGGACCCGCTGCCGGCGGACGAGGAGCTCACGGTCGAGACGCCGGTGGTGCGACGGGTCGTCCAGCCCGACGACGTCACCCAGACCGTCCCCGTGCCCAAGGTCGACCCGTCCGCCCGGCGCCCGTCCGACGAGACGGCGGTCATGCCCGCCGTACGGCCCGAGGGCCAGGCTCCCGCCGCCCCGGACGGTCGGACCCGTCCGGCGGAGCGTCCGACCGCCCCGCACACGCAGGAGCCGCCGGCCGACCGGGTGCCGCCGGGGATCTTCCGGGACTCCGCGAACGACGTGACGCGTGAGCTCCCCGCCTTCGACGAGGACGGCCGGCCGCGCCGGGCCCCCTCCGACTGGGCCGAGGCGACCCCGATGGACGACCTGCCGAGCCTGGCGGACGAACTGCTCGGCCCGCGCCCGGACGGCCGGGACGCCCGGGACGACCAGGGTGACGCGGACGGCCGGGGCGGCCGGCGGCGCCGCCGCTGACCCGGCGGCCGGTCCTCCCGGGGCGGGGAAGGGACGGATTGTCAGTGGCGCGCGCCACAATGTGAGCAGGGCAGGCAGGGCAGGCAGGGCAGGCGGGTGCGGAGCACCGGCGGACGGTGAAAGGCGGTGGGCGGGATGCCCGTGTGGGACGACCTGGTGGGACAGGCGCGCGTGCAGGCGCAGCTGGCCTCGGCCGCCCGCGACGCCGACGCCCTGGTCTCGGCCGTCGCCGAGGGACAGCCGCTGCCGCCCGGCTCCAAGATGACCCACGCCTGGCTGTTCACCGGCCCGCCCGGCTCCGGACGGGCCACCGCCGCCCGCGCCTTCGCGGCGGCCCTCCAGTGCGTCAGCCCGGACCGCGCCCTCGGCGGTGAACCGGGCTGCGGATTCTGCGACGGCTGTCACACCACCCTGGCCGGGACGCACGCCGATGTGGAGATCGTCCGCACCGATCTGCTGTCGATCGGTGTGAAGGAGACCCGCGAGCTGGTCCGCCGAGCCCAGCTGTCGCCGGCCGTCGGCCGCTGGCAGGTGATCGTCCTGGAGGACGCCGACCGGCTCACCGAGGGCGCGGGCAACGTCCTGCTGAAGGCAGTGGAGGAGCCCGCGCCCCGTACGGTCTGGCTGCTGTGCGCGCCCTCCCTGGAGGACGTGCTGCCCACGATCCGCTCCCGCTGCCGGCACCTGAGCCTGACCACCCCGTCCGTGGCGGCGGTGGCCGAGGTCCTGGTGCGGCGCGACGGCGTGGAGCCCGCCGCCGCCGCGGCCGCCGCCCGCGCCACCCAGGGGCACATCGACCGGGCCCGCCGGCTCGCCACCGACGAGGCCGCCCGCACCCGGCGCGCCTCCGTGCTGAAGCTCCCGCTGCGGGTGGACGACGTCGGCGGCTGCCTCAAGGCGGCGCAGGAGCTCGTCGACGCCGCCGCGGAGGACGCCAAGCAGGTCGCCGAGGAGGTCGACACGCGGGAGACCGAGGAGCTGAGGGCCGCGCTCGGCGCCGGAGCGGGGGCCGGCGGCCGGCTGCCGCGCGGCACGGCCGGGGTGATGAAGGAACTGGAGGACCGCCAGAAACGCCGCCGCACCCGCACCCAGCGCGACAGCCTCGACCTCGCCCTCACCGACCTGACCGGCTTCTACCGGGACGTCCTGGCCCTCCAGCTCGGCTCGGCCCTGGCCATCGCCAACGAGGACATACGCCCGGACCTCGACCGGATCGCCCGCGCCTCGGGTCCGGAGCGCACGCTGCGGCGCATCGAGGCGATCATTGCCTGCCGCGAGGCCCTCGACCGGAACGTGGCCCCGCTCCTGGCGGTGGAGGCCATGACGATGGCCCTGCGGGCCGGCTGACGGGTTCACCCGTACGAGCGGCGGCCGACGGACAGGCGTCCCGGCAGGCCGTACGCTCGCCGCATGGACACCAGGCGACTGCTGCGTACCACCGGGACCGTGATCGCAGCGGCCGGGCTGCTGCTCTCCGGCTGTACCTCCGGCAGCCCGGGCGTGGCCTCCGCCTCGGCCGAACCGTCCGCGGTCCCCTCCGCGCTGCGCCGGTACTACGAGCAGAAGCTGAGCTGGCGCGACTGCGGTGTCCAGGGCTTCCAGTGCGCCACGATGAAGGCGCCGCTGGACTACGCCCACCCGGGCTCCGGCCAGGACGTGGACATCGCGGTGTCCCGGCGCACGGCCACCGGCCCGGGCAAGAAGCTCGGCTCCCTGGTGGTCAACCCGGGCGGCCCCGGCGGATCGGGCATCGGCTACCTCCAGGCGTACGCGGGCATCGGCTACCCGGCGCCGGTGCGCGCCCGCTACGACATGGTCTCCTTCGACCCGCGCGGGGTGTCCCGCAGCAGCCCCGTGGAATGCCTGGCCGGGCCGGCCATGGACCGCTTCACCCAGGTGGACCAGACCCCGGACGACCAGGCGGAACGGGCCCGGCTGGTGGCGGCGTTCAAGGAGTTCGCGGCGGGCTGCGAGCAGCGCTCGGCGCGGGTCCTGCCGCACGTCTCCACGGTGGACGCCGCCCGCGACATGGACCTGCTCCGGGCGGTCCTCGGCGACCAGAAGCTGAACTACGTCGGCGCCTCCTACGGCACCTTCCTCGGCGCGACGTACGCGGACCTCTTCCCGGCCCGGGTGGGCCGGCTGGTCCTGGACGGGGCGATGGACCCCTCACGGCCCGCCCTCGAACTCAACCGCGACCAGACGGCGGGCTTCGACACGGCCTTCCGCTCCTTCGCCCGGGACTGCGCGAAGCAGGCCGACTGCCCGCTGGGCCAGGGCACCCCGCAGGCCCAGGGACAGCGCCTGAAGGAGTTCTTCCGCAAGCTGGACGCCCAGCCGGTCCCCTCCGGCGACCAGGGCCGCCCGCTGGGCGAGTCCCTCGCGACGACGGGCGTCATCGCGGCCCTGTACGACGAGAGCGCCTGGCCGCAGCTGCGCCAGGCCCTGGGCGACGCGATGAACGGCGACGGGGCCGCCCTGCTGGCGCTGGCCGACAGCTACTACGAGCGCGACGCGGACGGCAAGTACGCCAACCTGATGTTCGCCAACGCCGCCGTGAACTGCCTCGACCAGCCCGCCGCCTTCAGCGGGCCGGAGGCGGTGGACGCCGCCCTGCCGTCCTTCGAGAAGGCGTCACCGGTCTTCGGCGCGGGGCTGGCCTGGGCCTCGCTGAACTGCGCCTACTGGCCGGTGAAGGCCACGGGCACGGCGAAGCCCCTGAAGGCCCAGGGCGCGGCCCCGATCGTGGTGGTCGGCACCACCCGCGACCCGGCGACCCCGTACAAGTGGGCCCAGGCCCTGGCGGACCAGCTGGACTCGGGCACCCTCCTGACCTACGACGGCGACGGCCACACCGCGTACGGCCGCGGCAGCGACTGCATCGACACCGCGATCAACCGCTACCTCCTGGAGGGCAGTCCCCCCACCCCGGGCAAACGCTGCTGACCCCACAGCCGGAACCCGGTTCGGGGCATCGCTTCCCACCCTGTAGACTTGGCGACGCTGCTGATGAGAGGCTCCCTGCGGGGAAAATCTTGTCTTCCCAGCGGTGCCGCCTTAGCTCAGTTGGCCAGAGCAACGCACTCGTAATGCGTAGGTCTCGGGTTCGAATCCCGAAGGCGGCTCTGTAGAAGCCCCAGGACTCACTCGCCGTGACCTGGGGCTTTTGCTATTTACCGGATCTTGCGCCGCCGCCGTGCGCGGGCCGTTCGGGTGCTCTCGGTCTCAGTTCTGGTCTCGTACACCGGATTGGGGCCAGGCATGAATGCTTCGCCCATCCGGCGCATCGCCTCCCGCGAGAGCTCCGATCGCCCCTTCACGTACCGCCTCGTCTGGCTGATCTGCGTGTGCCGAAGGATCTCCATGATGGTCGGCATGTCGATGCCCAACTCGTTGAGGATCGTCCCCGCCGTGTGACGGCTACCGTCGTGCTGGCGACGATCGCTGATCCCCGCTTCGTCAAGCAGCTCCTTGAACTCCGCCCAGTCGGCTCGCGGGTGTGCTCCAGGAGATAGGGCAGGAAGGGCGGCGGGATCGGTACGGGGTTCTGGCTCTTCTTCGTCTTGGGCCGGGTGAAGGCGAGTCCCCCGCCCTTCCGCTCTGGGCAGGTGCTGGCGTGCCGGCGGCAGGTCTTGGGGCAGGGCTGCGGGCAACCGCGCTTGTAACCCTTGTGCGCCGAGCAGTCAGGCGAGCATGGCTCGAACCGGTGCAGTCGGGCCCCGCATGCGTGTGCGTCCTTGCAACCGTGCTTCCAGGTAAGGCGCTGGAGCTGCCAGGCGGGGTGAAACAACCCCTGCTCCAGGTCGACATAGGGCCAGCGGAGGCCCAAAGGCATCTCCCTGCCGGAAGCCCATGCCGACCCCGATGGCCCACCGCATGAACGTCGGACGCTTGGCGGCGGCCGCCAGGAAAGCCTTCGACTCCTCCCGCGAGAACGGGTTCGCCTCCGTCTCGTCCACGGACGGCGGGTCCACGAGCGTGGCGACGTTCTCACTGATGATCCGGCGACGGTGGGCGATTTTCAGGGCGCGGGAGAGGATCCGGTGCACCTTGACCACGTGCGAAGGGGCGTGCCCCTCCTCCAGCATCGCCGCGTACATCACCTCCAGGTGTTCCGGCGCGAGCTTGTCGAGGCGGTGCTCGGAAGCCACGACCTGGGCGTCGCTGACTTCACAGTTGACCTCTACGAGCGCGGCATGATGCCGCTGATCGTCTTCACCGGCGCCACCAGCCGGACGACCCGCGAGCGGATGCCCCGCGGGGAGGCGGAGCACTATCGCGAGCGGGCGATGGAGCTGGGCGTGCCTGCGTCTGCCATTCTCGTGGAGCCGCAGGCTCGCAACACGGGCGAGAACATCGTTTTCTCTCGGTCGCTGCTCGTAGACCGTGGCGTCCACGTCGAGTCGGTGCTGTTGGTCACCAAGCCGTACGAAGAGCGGCGGGCCTATGCGACAGCTCGCAAGTTGTGGCCGGAGGTCGAGATCGTCAGCGCCTCTGCGCCGATGACGCTTGGGGAGTATGTGGATTCGATCCAGGACCCACGCCTGGTCATCGACATGCTCGTCGGCGCGCAGCAGCGTCTGGCCATCTACCCGCAGCAGGGGCTCCTGATCCACCAAGACATTCCGCCGGCCGTTTCCGCGGCCTACAAACGTCTCTGTTCTGAGGGCTTCACGAGCCGCCTCGTAGCCCATCGATGATCGGCCCCGCAACAGTCCGACCGCAGGTCGTCGAAGCCGCCGGGCTTCCGTCTCGGACGATGTGATGGGTGCCTGGCGGCGACAGACGGCGTCGTTCCCATGGTGGGAAGTTCCTACTCCATCAAGGGCACGCGCCGCGCATGGCGGGGCGCGTGCGGGTCGTCGTGCGGACCGCCGCTCCTGTTACGCCCCGCTCCTGCCGGCCATCGGCCGCACGCCGGACAGTTCGGGTTGATGGGTGGTGAACCCGGCTGCGGCTGGGGGCGGCCGTCGATATCCGGGACGCCGTGCAGTATCACGGGGCAGGATGGGGTGGCCGTTGATCACATACCTAGGGGGAGTGAGTGAAGGGCAAGAAGAACGAGTGGTTGGCCCACGAGTACTTCCGTACGTACCGAATCGCAAACGCCGTCGAAACTATCATGCGCGACCCCTTCGCCTATTTGCGCGAATTGGAGGCGCTGACTGTCGACAACGGAATCTACGACTTTCTTCCGAATTGGCAGAAGGAATCCGCTCTCCATAAGTTCATCCGCTTCGTTGCCGAAGATATTCTAATGGGTGACGCGCATGGTCCCACTCGGGTGCCTTTCGGGCCTAATCTAGTCCACCCTCGGTGGATTCTCCCCGCAGACGCCGCCATGATGAACTACGGGATCATCCGTGAACCACTTTTTCTGATTCCTGATGACCCTATGCCGGGCGGGCAGACGGGGGGTGATGGTGATCCGTCAGGTTCCGAGGACCCGCACTACGTCGCCAACGCCTGCTACGACTACCTCGTGCACCTGCGCTTGACTCAGGTCTACGAAGACCTCATGTCCCGCATTGCCGATGAAGTCTTCTATGTCATGTTCTTGAATCGGCAGGCATTGGCCAACTTGAACAGATTTTTGGCCATGTATGTGGACGACGTTGACCCGGAAGCGTTCGATGAAGACGAAAGCGATTTCGCTCGGCTCTTCGAGCGCGAAGGGGAACTCAAGCGTTCACGCCCCCCGGTGTGGGCCCGTAGGGCCGTCTTCTATCGTGATCGCGGCCGTTGTACTGACTGCGGCGTGAATCTGTCGGGGCTAATTGATTCGCTTGACGTTGCGAACTATGACCATATGATGCCGCTATCGCGTGGCGGACTGAATGACGTCACAAATCTGCAGTTGCTCTGCGAGAAATGCAATGCGACGAAATCTGACCGAATCACGAAGCCGAGTAATCGCTATCGCCGCTGGTACTGACTTGCCAGTTCTGGTCGTCGGCGCCACGGTGGTGTGGCAGGCTCCTGCGCGGTGCGGCGGTTCCAGAGCCGGTCAGAAGGCCTCTGGCGTCCATGGCTGACATCAACGGCGCCGGATAGCAGGGCATCGAGCAGCCCTACCCGGCGCGGCGAACGGGTCTCAGTTGGGGGCTCGCTCGGGACTGTATCCGGCGCTGTGCGCCGGTGTTCGCTGATGTTCGGGACGCCCTCTGAGCAGGGGAATCAAGTTCGTGGGGGACGTCAGTGGAGGCTGGCGGACCAAGATCGGACAACTCGTAATGCGTAGGTCTCGGGTTCGAATCCCGAAGGCGGCTCTGTAGAAGCCCCAGGACTCACTCGCCGTGACCTGGGGCTTTTGCTTTTTTGCTTGGTGTGAGGGCATGGGGCGGGAACCGGAGCCCGCGGCGCCCCCAGGACTGCGGTGGCCGCCAATACGCCGGAACCAGGTGCTGGGCGGTTCCGCCCGTGGTCCTGGTCAGCGTCCTCGCGTGCTCGGTACAGGGAGGGGTGCGCGCGAACGCATCGTGGCAGACCTGCCGGTCAGTGCTCGATACCGGAGGACTTCGGTGTGATCTGCGGGGTGTGGGCTCGCTCACGCCGTGGCCGGTGAGGACGCTGCGAGGCGTGCGGATGAGTCCGTGGCCTAGGTTCACACCGGGTATGAAGGTGCTCATGTGCTCCCTCCGCTTCGCCTCGGCGGTCGTCGGGTTCAGTTCCTCGTAGGAGTTGGCCGTCGACAGCCGGTCGACGATCACCGCGTGGGCCTGCTTCTGGTCCTCGGGGACATCGATGGCGTGAAGCTTCATGGCGAATTCCTCGGGGGATTTCCCGGGGTCGTCGTCTCCCATCCGCAGTTGGCAGCGGATGGGGGGATGGGCCATGAACGCGTTGATGTCGGGCGGAAGGTGAGCGTGCTGAGGCAACGGCGTGGCGAACTTGATGCCCTCCTTATGAAGTCCACAAGACCGGGCCTGGGACCCTCCGCCTCCGGATCGAGTGTCGACAGGTAGTCGCCGTACAGCCTGCGGGCTATCGCGGCCCCGGACTGCCTGTCGCGTGGTTCCGCCGCGGCATGTTCCTGCTGGAGGGCAAAGGCCCGGGCTGTCTCCTCCGGGGTCGGAGGGGCGTCGGGGGTCACGGGTTCCTCCGTGACCCTTCAGGGGCATACACGGTCAGCTGGATCCGCGAACCGCCCGGCGTGTCAGTGGTCCACGCTGTGAACGACACCGACTGCGCAAGCACGATGAGTGCCTGCCCGGGATGGTCACCCACCGGCTTCCAGTACGCCATCCGGTAGGGGGTGCGGGTCTCGAGGCGGTATTCACGGCTCTCCCAGAACGCCGGTTCCATCGGCTCCGGGAAGTCTGGTGCATCCCAGGGGCCGGCCCATACCGCGGGCCCCAGCACACTTTCGGCCGCTTTGACGAAGTCGGGCCATTCGTCGGCCGCGCGGGTCAAGAGACCGGGGTTCTCGGACGCCTCGTCTGCCTTGAGGTGCCACGCCCAGTGGGTCAGGCGTCGTACGGGATGCCAGTTGCCACCCGCTTCGAAGGTCCACCTGCCGCCGGCCCGGCTGAGCACCACAAGATTGCGGTCGGCCGTCTGCGGTTCCCAGCCGTAGCGCTCGCACCAGGTGCGGCATTCGGGAGAACCGCCCTGCGGCGGACCCGCCCAGACAGATGCCCAATCCACCCCCCGCAGGCCCTCCAGCTCGGCGGCCAGGTCACGGGCCGTGCGGCCCGATGTCTCCGTCAGCATCGTCCCAAGCTCCTCATCCTGTTGCTCGTCGGGCATCATGACATGCCGTCAGTGACGGGCGGCCGCTCGTATCAGCAGGCAGAAGGACAGCAGCCCGTGAGCCGGCGGCGCGGTCGTCGTGGAGCGGCTGGTTCCGGCGAAGCGCGGCGACGGCATGCGCGAGGTATCCCAGGGCTTCGGCACGATCGCGGCGGCCGGAGCGGCAGCGCCGGCGCCCAGGGCTGGGCCCGGGAGCAGCCGGGACTTCCGTCCGGCTGTGATGCGTGAGCGGAACCGTGGCCGGCCCCGGGGGCCGGCCACGTTTCGTGGGCTCAGCGGGCGCCCGGGTCGTACTTCGAGAGGGATGCCTTGACCTCGGTGGCGTACGGGCCCTCCCACCAGGGGATGGTCTCCACCAGGACCGGCTTCGTGCCCGAGGCCAGGACCAGGGCGCGGCCCGGGGGCATCGCGCCCAGGTCGGAGACCTGGAGGAGGCGCTCGCGGCGCCGTGACTCGTTCACCGTGCGGTTGCCGGACCAGCCGCCGAACTCCGCCTCCTGGGTCGCGGAGTACTCGCGGAGCTCGTACTCGCCGGCCAGTTCCGAGAGGTCGCCGAGGAAGCGGGTGTCGGAGACGCCGCCGCCGTAGACCCGGACGTTCGCGGCGGACCAGAGCTTCTCCATGCCGCGGTCGCCCCACACCTCGACGCCCTGGGCCCAGGACTGGAGGATCGTCATCAGGACGATGCCGCGCGAGCCGTAGTGCGAGTAGAGGTCGGGCAGGGCGCGCCAGCGGCAGACGTTCGCCGCCTCGTCCAGGACGCCGACCATCGGGAGCGACAGGCGGCCGCCCCGCTGGGTGGTGGCGTACTCCTCGGCCGCCTCGACGACGGCCACGGTCAGGGCCGTCACCAGCGGACCGGCCGAATCGCTGCCCTCGCGGGAGAGCGAGTAGAGGGTCGAGGAGGAGCGGACGAACTCGTGCGGGTCGAACTCCGGGCGGCCGTCGTCCGCGCCGAGCGGGGACACCCACTTGTTGACCTCGGGGTTGATCAGGCAGGACGCCATCTGCTGGGCGACGCCGTAGATACCGCTGCGCTGCTTGTCGGGGGCGGTGATGACGCCGCCCAGGGCGTCGGCCGGCATGTGGTGTCCGGCGCCGCGCAGGATGCGCTCCGGGGTGTCGTCCTTCGGGTTCGACAGCCAGGTGTAGATCTGGGTGATCGCCAGCTTGGCGGTGGCCGCCGCGAGCAGGAGGTTGGCGAGGAGGTCCTGGCCCGCCGGGTCGAAGAACGCGTCGGTGGAGGCGTCGGCGTCGCGCGAGCCCGAGGCGAAGTGGTCGGCCAGTTTGCGGGCCTTGGCCACGTCGGTGACGTAGGACAGGGGGTTCCACCACCACAGCGGCGGCTCCTGGGCCACCTGCTGCGGGTCGAACACCCACACCTGCCCCCGGGCCTGGCGCGGGCCGCGCGTGCCGTCGACGATGTCGCGCTTGTTGGAGGTCACGAGCACCGCGCCCGGGGCGGCGAGGATCGCCGGCATGGCGCGCCGGGTCGTCTTGCCGGTACGCGGTCCCCAGATGTCGACGTGCATGTCCTCGAAGGAGCCGAACAGGGGCTGGCGGCCCTTCACGGAGCGGCCGATGAACACGCCCGGCACCTGCGCCTTCACGCCGAGCCGCTCGGCGGTCGCCGCCGCGCCCTTCATGGTCAGCTTGCCGAGGTCCGTCCCGTCCGCCATGTGCTTGGCCGCGCGGTCCACGTCCGGCTTGTCGCGCAGCCGCTGGCGTATCCGGTACCCGGCGGTGATCAGACCGGCGAGCAGCAGCGCCTCGGCGGCGGCGATGGCGCTGGCCGCGCCGCCGGGCCAGGGGTAGTCGCCCTTGGCCAGGGCGATGCCGAAGGAGAAGGGGTTGCCCGGGGGCTCCGGCTGGTCGGCGAACGCGGCGCCGAGGCGGGCCGCGAGCCAGGCGGCGGACAGGAGGGCCAGGACGCCGACCACGAGGAGGACGATCTCGATCGTCCAGTCGTCCTCGGCGCGCGGCTTCTTCTGTGGTTCGGGGGCCATGGTCAGGGCGTTCCTTCCGCCGGGCCTGTGGGGGGCATCGGCATCTCGTTCTTCCGGTGGTTTCGGGCGTCGTGTCGTGCGGCCGGGATCAGGAAGGGAATTTCCCGCCCGTAGGCACCCGGTAGACGCCCGTGATCTGCCCCTGCCACTCCCAGTTGCTGAACTCGACGTTCTTGCCCGGCCTCGGGGCGTGAAGGATCGTGTGCTTGGCCGGGTCCCAGACGATGCCGACGTGCTCCGAGCCGGCCGCGCTGGGGTGAAAGAAGATCACGTCGCCCGGCTTGGACTGGCTCAGGTCGACCTTGTACTTCGAGAGGTTGGGCTGTTGCTCGTAGGTGTTGTACCCGATGTTGATCTTGCCGCCACTGGCTTGGTAGTACATCCACTGCGTGAAGCTGGAGCAGTCGAAGGACGTGGGGTTGTCGCCCTGGAGGCGGGCGGCCCCCCAGACGTAGGGCTTGCCGATGCCGCGCTGAGCCCAGCCGAGTGCCGCTCGGACCACCTGGTCGTCCACGTCGGGCAGGGGCCCGGTCGCGCCGGCGCCGTCCGGCGAGACGGGGGTGCCCTGGCCGTTCTTGGCGCAGTCGCGGTAGTCCGCGTCCTTGCCCTTGCCGCTGCCGCCGGGGACACCACCGTAGTCCGGGCTGGCGGTGATCTTCCCGGCCAGCCAGCCCTCCGGGTCGATCTCGCCCGGGCCGTTGTCCTGGCCGCTGCGGAAGGGGTCGTCGACGCCCGGCATCAGCACCTCCCAGTGGAGGTGGGGGCCGAAGGCGTTGCCCGTCTCGCCGACCGCGCCGATCTGGTCGCCGCGCTTGACGGTGTCGCCCAGCTTCACGGCGACGCTGCTCTGGTGGGCGTACAGGGTGATGACGCCGCCCGCGTGTTCGATGCGGGTCTCGTTGCCGTACGCGCCACCGCTGCCGACCTTCACGACCTTGCCGTCGGCCGGGGCGTAGATCGGGGTGCCGGTGGACGCTTCCAGGTCGAGCCCGGTGTGGTAGCCGAGGCTCCAGTGCGGGCCTTCCTGGTGGTACTTGGTACCGAGCTTGTACGAGCCCTCCTTGAGCGGCCACTGCCAGTTCTTGCCGCTGGTCGTCGCCGGCGGGTCGTCCGGGCGGAACGGGGCCGTGAGCGGGCGGGAGAAGCCCATCGGTGCCATGGCCGTGGTCGTGCCGCCCTGTCCGCCTCCGCCGAGGGGCGGGGTGGACCAGCTGTGGGGGCCCTTGGAACGGATGCTCAGCGCCTCGCTCGGCTGGGCGTCGCTGCTGACGGGCTCGGGAATGCCCTGGCTCTGGCCCAGGACCGGGAAGGAAGGATTCTTCTCGACGGTGGCCTTCAGGTGCGCGTACCAGCGGTTGATCAGGTCCTTGTCGCTGGTGAGGGTGCCGCGGTAGCGGGCGGCCTGGGTGAGGACCACGCGGGGATAGACCGTGTTGGTCTTGGTGGAGCCGGAGTAGCCGAGCAGCGCGTCCCAGGCGTTGGTCTCCGCCTTCAGGGCGTGCATGTAGTTGGCCGCGGCGAAGGCCAGGTCGTCGATGCCGTAACGGTCCTTCTGGCCGTCGCCGTTGCCGTCCTCGCCATACTGGCCCCAGGCCCAGTCACCGAACTGCAGCAGGCCCTTGTAGCCGAGGCCGTTGTCTCCGCCCGGGGCCGCGGACTTGTCCTGGCCGTACCTCGTCTCCTGGTACATCTGCCCGGCGATGATCGTCCAGTCCAGGCCGTCGTAACGCGCGGCCGCGCGCATCGAGGCGAGGATCATCTTCGGAGGGATCTCGTCGCGGGCGGTGTCGCTCGGCATGTACATCTTGCCGGCCGGCATGATCGGGTTCGTCGCCGCCTTGTCGCTGGTGTTGCCCGCCCCGGCGGTGTTCCCGTACCCGCCGCAGGCCGCCTGCGCGGCTCCGCCGCCGATGCCGCCCACCAGGGCGATGAGCAGGATGATGAGGACGATGCCGATGCCGAACATCGGCATCCCGCCGGCGGCGATGAGCAGCACCCACTTGAGGTTGTTCTTCTTCTTGCCGCCGCCTCCGCCACCCTGTCCCGAGGCGACCTGGGCCGCGCTCTTGGCGGCCTTCGCCACTTTGGCGGCCTTCGACGCGGCTGCCAGTACGGCAGGAGCCACCATGGGCGTTCACCCCCCCTTCGGCTCGGGCGCGCCCACGTTGCCCAGGCCGTAGATGTCGAAGCCCGCCACCTGCCACTCGCCGCCGCTCTTGCGCGCGCTCACGAGCCAGGTGTTGGTCTCGGTCTCGGTCTTGTGGCCGTCCTTCGAGCGGGTCGCGGTCACTTCCACCACGCTGGAGATCATCTGTCCGCTGCCACGGGCGAGTTCGTCGGCGATCTGCGCGTCCCGGCGCACGATCGCCTTCCCGACGGACGAGCACTTGGCCTGCTGACACTCCGCCCATGCCTTGCCGGTCGGGAGCACGGTCAGCTGCTTCATCTCCTCGTTGCGCACGGTGCGGTCGAGCAGCGGGGGCGTCCAGGAGGCGGCTGTGTCGGTGTGCTTGTAGGTGCTCAGGCCCGACATGTACTCGGCCATCACGCGGTGCGCTGCGGCCAGGTCGTCCGGCTTGACGATGGGGGGAACGGAGTCGGCCGACCCGGACTGCGCTGCGGAGGCACCGGCGGCGGAACCCGCACCGGTGCCGGTGCCCGCGCTCCGGGTGGTCGCCGGAGCCTTGGGTTTGGCGTCGTCTCCGGGATCGTCCTCGCCGTCGAACACGGTGAGCACGACCAGGCTGCCGACCAGCAGGGCACCGAGCAGTGCCAATGCCAGTACGGCACTTCGCTTGTTCTCGGCAGGTGAATCCACCGTCCCGGGCCTCCCTCAGTCTGGTCGCCGAGCCACCGTAGGTGGCGGGACGGCCGGGGGAGCGCGGGTTTTCCTCGCGGGGGAAAGGCGAGGAAAACGCGGGGACCGGGTGAGGAAAACGGGCTTTCCGGGGGGTGGTTGGGGGATGTGGGGAAACGGTGAGGAACGGCTCGCGCGTCCTCACCGGTTCCTTACAAGGGCTGTGCCTCCGGGTCGTACTCCTCCAGTGGGAGCGGGTCGAAGGGGTACGCCGTGTGCCCACCCGGCTTGGGGGAGCAGGCCGCGAACGGGCCGAGGTCGGTGTCCATCAGCACCCGCAGGTGCGGGTCGGCGTGGTGCAGCCACCACGTGGAGAGGCCGAGCGTCGGTTCCAGGCGCAGCTGCTCCCAGGCCAGCCAGAGCGCGGAGAGCCGCGCGCCGGCCTCGGGGTGCTCCCACCAGCGGGGGCACCAGGTGGCGGAGGAGCCGTTGAGGCGGCGGCGGACGGTCGGGGCGAGGAAATCCTTGACGAAGGCGAAGACATCGGAGAAGTACAGCTCGACCTGCTCGCCGGGAGCGGTCGTGTCCACGGAGCCGGTCACCGTCCGATTCCCGCCGACTCGGGTGCGGCTTCGACCCCGGGGTTGATCACGCCATGGGTGCTGGCTACGGCGATCGCGGGGCGGGGTGGCACGGTGAGGGTGGTGGGGATGGCTGCCCCGTGGATGAAGGACTGACCCAGTACGGGCTTCTTGGGCTCGGGCTGTTGGTGTCCTGCAGCCGGTCCCGCCAGATCCGTGTAACTCTCGGCCGCCCGCAGACTCGTGACGGCCGCCGCGAGTGCCGTTCTCTGCCGCTCGGGGGCGTCGATGGCAGCGAGCTTGGCAGCGAACGTCGCGGGGGTGGTGCTTTTCGCGTCGTAGTCCTCCATCCGCAACTGGCACCGTACGGCCTCGTCCGACATCAGCTCGTCCAGCTCCGCGGGCAGATGCTCGTGGCGGGGGAGCGGGAGGGGGAACCTGACGCCTTCCTTCCCGACGTTCGGGTGGTCGAGGAGTTGCGGCATCTCGATCTCACCGAGGACGGAACGGGCGCCGATATCGGCGGCGAAGGCCACGACCGGCCCCTGGGCCGCCTGGGCATAGCGGAACGAGGCGGCCTTCCAGACCTCCGGAGCCAGTGACTGCAACTCCTGCTCGGGCAGACCGAGGTCCTGGGCCAGTGCTTTCTGCACCTCGGGCTGCCACAGGTGGTAGGAGTCCAGCGTCCGGCCCGCTTCGGTGTCCTCCAGCACCTGGTACCCGCGGCTCTCACCGCACGCCTGCGCGAGGAACCGGTGTCCCACGTCCTGCGGGGCGCCTTCCGGCTGGGACCTGTAGGACCAGAAGGCGCGGGTGTCGCCACGGCCCTCGATGGTGACCGAACGGGTGGCGGCGACCTCACGGATGAAGTCCAGCAGGGGTGGCCGGGTCCCGGCCTCCGGGTAGGCCGCTGCCCAGTCGCCCCATATACGGGACGTCACCTCCTCCACCCGGTCCGGGGTGCGCGGCTTGGACGCCTCGTACGCGGTCTCCAGCGCTATGGCGCGTGCGAGCTCGGCGGGAGTGGGGTGCGTCGCATCCGTCATCGGCCGGAGCCCTGGAGCTCTTCGGGCGCGTACACGTCAAGGGAGATCGCCGATCCGCCGGGCATGTCGGCAGTCCAGGTCGGGAACGCCACCGACTGGCTCAGCACGATGAACGGCTGTCCCGACACGTCCGCGCCCGGTGCCCAGTACGCGAACTGGTAGGGGCGGCGCGACCGCATGCGCGCGTCACGGCTGTGCCAGTACGACGGGTGGGGCGGCTCCGGGAAGTCCGAGGCGTCCCAGGGGCCGGTCCATGTGGGTGCGCCCAACACGCCCACGGCTGCCTCCAGGTGCGCCGGCCAGACCGTGGCGGCGGTCGTGAGGACCTCGCTGTTCTCGGCTGCCGAGCCGGCCCTCACCTGCCACGGATAGTGCGTCAGGTTCACCAGCGGGCTCCACTCGCCGCCGATGCGGTCGTAGAACGTCCATCGTCCGCCGCTGCGGGTCCGTACGCGCAGCTGCCGGTCGAAGGTCAGCGGTTCCCAGCCGTACCGGCCGCACCACGCGTCGAACTCGGCCGAACCGCCTTGCGGCGGACCGGACCAGACCGACGGCCAGTCGTCGACCGTGCGCAGGCCGGTCAGTTCGGCGGCGAGGTCCTGGGGCGTGCGGCCGGTGGTCTCCGTCAGCATGTGCGCTCCTTCGTGCGTGGCGTGCAGTTGACCGTATCTCGTCAGGAAAGCAAGATCCCCAACGAGAACACGGCCACCACGATCGCGCCCATGACGAGGCGGACCTTCGGGTCCTCGCGCTCCCACAGTTCGTGGACCACGGCCCAGCCGGTCAGGCGTGCCGCGCGGCCGTTGTGGATGCTCGGGGTCTCCGTCGGCTCATGGGGCTCCGCGTCGTCCTCGGGCTCGTCGGCCTCGGAGTCGTACAGGGCGTCCGCGCCCGTCACCCCCTGCTGCGCCTGCGCGACCACCACCAGGCCCTCCAGGAGGTCCGGCATGGTGTGCGGGGTCAGGGGGTACGTGACCGTGCCGTGCGGGGTGCGCAGGCAGAGCTTCGACTGCCAGGGGTTTCCCGGCTCGTAGCCGGCGATCCAGGCGTGCTCGGCCTCCACCAGCGGCGGTTCGGGGGCCTCGGGGGCGGTGCCCGCGTCCTGCCACGGGTGAAGCTTCTGCTCGCTCAACTCTCGTCCTTCGGGAGGTCGGGGACGGCTCCGCGCCCGCGACTGGGGCACAACCCGGCATTGTGACGGAGCCGTGGGCGGGGCACCGCGCCGACGGCCCCTCGGTTTTCCTCGCAGGGATTCCTTATTTTTTCCTCACCCCCTCTCGCGGGGAAAAGCGGGAGGGGAATGTCAGCTCGATTTGCCACACTGCGGTCCGCACCTGGTCTCACCAGGGCCCGCCGCACGCCCGACCGGCGGACGGGGATCACACGCGGGGAGAGAGCCGACTCGATGACGGACCACAGCAGTTCTGCGGACGGGGTCGGCGAGGGCCGGTCCGCCGGGCACCCCGCGCAGCAGGCGCCGGGTCCGTACGACGCCCCGCCCGTGCCCCAGCTCTCCGCCGAGGCGGCCCGCAGCCAGGTCGCCGCCGCGTGGGTGCGTGTGGCCCCGCAGTCCAACGTCCCGCCGGGCCAGGCCGCCGTACCGAGCCTTCCGCCGCGCGCGGACGGGCCCGCCGCCGAGTCGAAGAAGGACAAGCGGGAGCAGGCGAAGGCCGCGCGCAAGGCCGAGTACGAACGCAAGAAGGCGGTCCGCAAGGCCGAGTACGAGAGCAAGAAGGCCGCGCGCGAGAGCCGCAAGGGGGGCGGGAAGGCTTCCGTCGCCGGGATACCGGCCGTATCCGCCGCACCCGCATCCGCCGCACCCGCTGCCGCCGCACCCGGCGCCGCCGCCGCACCCGCCACTGCCGCGGACCCGTCCGCCGCCGTCGTGACCGCGCCCGGGCGAAGCGGCGCCAAGGGGCCGGAAGCCCGGTTCGAGGTGCCGCGCCCCGGGGGCCGGCTGCCCTCGAACGGCAGGAGTACGCACGTCGCCCTGCGCGCGACCCTGATGATCACCGCCTGCGCCTTCGCGCTCGGGTCCTGCGGTGTCACCGGCCTGGTCATCGGCAGGTCGTCCGTCTCCGTGAAGCCCGCCGCCCTCGACGGGCAGGACCTGACCCGCTACCGGCTCACCGACTTCCCGGTCCAGTCGGCGGCGGTCTTCGCCGAGGAGTACGCGTCCCTGTGCATGACGTACTCGCCGGAGAACGCCGACAAGCGCCGTGAATCCCTCTCCCACTACATCTCGTCCGGCGTCGACCGGGACTGCGGATGGAACGGGAGGGGCAAGCAGCAGGTCAAGCAGGCGAGCTGGGACGGGACCGTCGAAGAGCTCCCCGAGTACGGCAAGAACGGCCGGTACCTCAACATCCAGGTCACCTACACGGGCGGCCGCACCACCACCCTCTCCGTACCGGTGTACGTCAAGGACCTCGCCGGAGCTTCGGGGCTGCGGGTCGTCGGCAACGTCGGCGAGATGCCGCTGCCGGTCCGTGACACCGCGCCCGCGCTGGAGAAGGGGGGAGAGGTCGTCGACCAGGAGCTCTCCAACCAGCTCAGGGACCAGGTCTTCGCGGGTTACTTCAAGGCGTGGGCCGCCTCCGACACCACCGCCCTCGCCCGTTTCACCACCCCCGACGCCACCCCGGCGGCGGTCTCGGGCCTGGCCGGTGCGCTGACCACACCGGTCGTCCAGGAGGTCCAGGCGCTGGCCCCCGAGGGCACCGAGACGGGCAAGAAGATCACGTACAACCAGGGCCAGGCGGTCCCGGCACGGGTCACCGTCGCCTGGGGCGGCGGAGGGGCCGATGACGCCAAGGCGGAAGTGACGCTGAAGCGCTCGTACCGGGTGACCGTGGTGAACACGGCGCAGGGCTGGTTCATCAAGGACATCCGCGGCGGTGTCATGGACCCGACGGGCGGCCGCGCGGACACACCGGGCACGGCCACGGCCTCGCCGAGCGCCGCCCCGGCCACCGGAGCGAGCGGCTCACCGGCCCCGTCCGGTTCACCCTCGCCGTCCGGTCCGGCCTCCGCCGGCCCCTCCCCCTCGCCCAAGCCGGAAGCCTCCAAGTCCCACTGACGCGTCATCCGCGAGGCGGCGTACCGACCGCCCCGCCCGACGCGCCACCCATCCGTACGCCCCTCACACCGAAGGACAGACACCTCATGATCCTGGCAGCGACGACCCTCGACGGCATGTTCAAGTCGATCCAGACCATCCTGGCCGGCCTGGGCCTCACCGTCGCCTCGTGCGCCCTGCTCATCCTCGGCATCCGGATGCTGCTGTCGATGAAGCGCGGCGACGGCATGCGCGAGGCGTTCCAGGGCTTCGGCATGATCGCGCTGGCCGCCTTCATCATCGGCGGCGCCGCCGGCCTCGCCGGCATGCTCATCGGCCTCGGCGAGCAGATCGGCGGCAAGGGCTGACCGACGGGACGGGCCGCGGCGAAAGGTACGCCGCCCGCGACCGTAGACGTGCCGCCCGCGACCGCGGCGCACGGCACGCGACCACGCCAGAGAGGGGGACCGACCGATGACGCAGGACACGCCGGACGCGCCGGCGCCCATGGTCGCCTACGACCACACGGACCTGCTGAACCGGCCCAAGCGCATCTGGAACTGGGGCAACATCCCGCTTCCCGGTCTGCTCCTGCCCGCCCTGGGCGCGGCCTTCGGCTTCGGCGTGCTGTGGCTCGTGGTGCTGCTCTCGCTCTCCACCCTCGTGCCCTTCCTGGGCCTGTCCCTCATCACGTCGGTCCTCTACCTGGGACCGCCGGTCGCCGTCTACTTCGTCTGGGGCCGGCCGCTGCCCTCCGCCCTCACGCTCAGCCAGCAGGTGGTGGTCTGGGCGGACTACTGGGTCCAGCCCAAGCGCCTGCAGGGCCTGGCCGCGGACCGCGAGCCGGAGGAGCTGCGCTGGCAGGTCATCCTCTGGCAGCCGCAGGCACGCCGCTGGCACCAGCGGTACGAGGCGGCGCTGGCCACGGCGGCCCGGCACGGCTCCTCGTACGCCGCGTCCGCGGCGTCCCCCGCCGCCTCATCGACGACCGCACCCGCCGAGACCGCACACTCCGAGACCGCAGGATGACTCCTCCATGTTCATGCTGATCATTTTTGGCGGAGCGGTCGCGTTCTTCCTGATCGCCATGCTGCTCGCGTCCACTTCCTCCAAGAAGAACGCCGGTTCCGGGAAGGGCGCCTCCGGCGGTTCGCGCACGTCGGACAGCGGCTCCTCCCGCGACCGGTCCCAGGCCAAGCGGCGCGAGGAGATGCGGCTGCCCTACCGGTACGCCGACGACATGATCTTCGTCCACGGCGACTCCGTCTGGACGGGCATCGCCCTGCCCACGGCCATCGACGAGTACCTCAACGCGGTCGAGCTCCAGGCCATGGCCGAGGCCCCGGCCCGCGCGCTGCTCAACCTCGCCCGCGGTGACCGCAACGTCGAGTGCCACTACCGCAAGGTGTACCGGCCGATCACCGCCCAGGACTGGGCCGAGCAGCTCAACGCCGTGGCCTGGGACCCGACGGAGAACTACAAGGCGTACAACTTCCGCAAGGCCGAGTACCAGGAGCGCATCGGCGCGCTGCGCGAGCGCAACGTCCTGCTGGTCAAGCTGGGTTCGATGAAGCGGAAGTCCGGCGGCGACAGCGGCGTGCTGCCCGGCGGCGACGACCCGGTCGAGGAGGCCGGTCTGACCCGGTCCGTACGGGACGCCGCCGACGCGGCGGCGGCCGGTGCCACGGGCGTGCACGACGAGTACCTGTCGCCGGAGCTGCTGGCCCAGTGGACCCAGGTCGCCCGTGAGGTCCACGAGAGCCTCGACGGCCTCGGCGGCACCCCGCTCAGCCGCGAGGAACTGGTCTGGCTGATCCGCAAGCCGCTCCACGGCGACCTGCCGATCCCCGCCGAGCCGGTGCTCGGCAGCCGCGCCTGGGGCCCCGACCAGTTCGACCTCGTCATCGACTTCTCCGGCGAGAACCGCAAGACGCACATCGTCCTGCACCAGTACGACGAGATGACCGGTGAGCGCCACACCAGCTACACGACGACCCTCGTCGCGGCGAGCTGGCCCACCGAGACCCGCTTCCGGCAGTCGACCGCGTGGGCCCGCTACGCGGCGCAGCACGTCGACTTCCCCGTCGAGATCGACATGCGGTTCACCCTCATCCCGTACCTGAAGTTCCAGGACCGGGCGAAGAAGATCAGCGGCAACCTCGTCGACGAGATGAACGACATGGCCAACTCCGGCCGTGTCCCCGGTACCCAGCTCGCCGCGCAGGTCACCCGTGCCCAGAACCTCCTCGACGACGTGGAGGAGCACAAGATGCCGGGCATGGAGGCGCAGATCCGCTTCACGATCTCCGCCCCCGACCTCGCCGAGCTGGAGCGCCGCCGCCGCATCCTGGAGATGCAGTTCAAGCAGGACCTGAAGGTCACCCTGCTGCGCCCGAGCCGCCAGCAGTGGCGCCTGCTGCAGTCGCAGCTGCCGGGCGACGCGCCCAAGCTGCCCATCGCGCCGTACCTGCGGCTCCAGGAGGTCGAGCAGCTCGGCGCCGGTCTGCCGACGGCCGGCACGGAGCTCGGGGACAACCCCGAGCACCGCTCGGGCAAGCAGCTCGGCTGGGTGGGCAACCTCGTCGGCTGGGCCGGCAAGACCCCCGTCCACTACTCCCTGCACGTCGGCCCGGCGCGCAACGACGGCGGTGGCGTGGCCATCGTCGGCGCCTCCGGCGGCGGCAAGTCCTCGCTGGCGCTGCAGAAGTTCTACGAGGAGTCGGAGTCGGGCGTGCGCTGCCTGGTCATCGACCCCAAGACCGACTTCGCACAGCTCTGCTACTACCTGGCCTTCGGATCCCAG
The DNA here is from genome assembly GCF_040636215.1 of Streptomyces sp. NPDC006687. Classification (NCBI taxonomy): domain Bacteria; kingdom Bacillati; phylum Actinomycetota; class Actinomycetes; order Kitasatosporales; family Streptomycetaceae; genus Streptomyces; species Streptomyces sp. NPDC006687. Next base: position 117,911 of record NZ_JBEYJJ010000013.1, read on the forward strand.
GTGAACGACCCCGAGTTCCCCCTCGACGCCGAGGCGGGCCTGCTCGGGACCCCGCAGAGCCGCTTCCAGCCGGTCAACCCGGAGTTCTGGGCCGAGACCGAGGTCGTCGACCTCCTCAAGGGCCAGGCCGGCGTGCTCGACCCGTGGGTGGTGGCGCGTGACGTGCCCTCCGGGCGACTGCTGGCGGAGACCATGCTGCGCGGCTTCCTCGGCGACGAGGACTACCAGCGGGTGCGCCTGCCCGTCATCGAGGCGATGGCCACGGTGGTCGGCTGGTACAACTCCGCCATCCGCCAGGCCACCGAGCAGGGGCTGAGCGCCCGCGACGCCGAGCGGCAGGTGCCCAGGCCGACGCTGTGGCAGGTGGTCGACGAGGTCATCCGGGCGTACGACGAGGCGGTGGCGAGCGGCGACCGCGAGGCCGTCAAGGACCTCAAGCTCGCCCAGATGCTGCTGACCGAGCTGCGGACGCTGCCGTACGCGCGACTCGCCTTCGCCGAGAACCCGCAGACCCTGTCCGCGATGCGCAAGCGCCGTACGGTCATCACCCTGCGCGGTTTCCAGACCCCGGCCTCCTCCGACCCGCGCAGCTGGAACCCGGCCGAGCGGCTGGCGGCCACCGCGCTGATGGCGGTCGTGGAGCTGGGCAGCCAGATGCTCGACGTCGGCTACGAGAAGAACCCGGTGACGGGCGAGGTCGGTCTGCGGCCCAAGGCGCTGTTCGTCGACGAGGCGTACGTGGTCACCGCGACCGAGAGCGGCCGCGACCTGATGCGGCGCGCGCTCAAGCAGGGCCGTTCGTACCTGGCGGTGATCGTCCTGATCACGCAGCAGGCCATCGACCTCGTACAGATCGAGGACTCCGAGGCCCGCAGCGGTGGCGCCAACCAGATCCACACGGTCTTCGCCTTCAAGCAGAAGTCCGCCCAGGAGGCATCGCTGGTGGCGCCGCTGCTGGGCCGGCCCGAGAGCGACACGAAGGTGTCCAACTCCCTCCAGGAGCTGCGGACGGGTGTCTGCCTCCAGCGGGACGTGGACAAGCGGGTCGGCACGGTGGCGGTGGATCTGGTCTTCCAGGAGATCCTCGCAGCCACGGACACCAACGGCACCACCCGCCCGGGCCGCCAGTCCGTCGACCCGCCGCTCAGCGTGTGGGACTGGACCTTCATGCAGGAGGCCGCCCGCGAGGAGCGGGCGGCCGAGGCCGAGGCCGAGCCGGCTGCCTCGCGGTAGCGGCCCCCTCGCGCTCAGCCAGTTCCCACCCGTACTCCAGGAGAATCCGTGCGACTGACCAAGACCCTTACCGCCGTGACCGCCGCCGTGGCACTGACGGCACTGACCGGCTGCGGCGGCGATGCGAAGGACGACGGCCTCGGCCTGCCCTCCGCCGGCGACATGGCCGCCGTCGAGAAGTTCGTCAACCAGCACGCCCAGTGCGCCCACCTGAGGAAGGCCAGCGCCGAAGGCACCGAGGGCATCCTCACGGACGAGGCCAAGGACCCCGAGTGGTCGATCAAGGAGCGGGCGGTCTGTGACGACGGCGCACACCAGGTCGTCACGCTGCTGTCGATCTCCGACATGGCGAAATTCCAGGCGGCCAACCTCAAGGCCGCACAGGGCGGCAAGAATTACGAGGCGCTGGTCGGCAAGGACTTCGCGGTCGTTCCGGCAGGGGACGAAACCGTCAAGAAGCTGATGGACGCCAAGCTGCTCCTCCTGACCTGCGGGGGCAAGTACGAGATCCCGGGTGGCTACAAGAAGCACGCCGGACTGGCCGAGGGCTGTGTCCTGACGGACTACGTGCGCTCGTAGCCGCTGACTCCTCACGTTCCCCCCGCCGCGGAAATCCCGAAGGAAGCCGATGTTCGTGCGCCGTAGCGCCAAACCACGCGGAACCGCCGCCGGTACGCTGTCGCTCCGCGACCGGGCGGGGGGTGTCGGGCGTGCCGTGCGCGCCGGTGTCTTCGTCGTCCTCGCGATGATCGCCTTGTCGCTCGCGGTTCCCGGCACCGCGCATGCCGAGGACTTCGCGTGCAGCTTCACCGGTGACGACAGCTACAGCCGGGACACCCCGGGAGCCAGTGGCGAGTTCCTCATACCCGCGGTCAACCAGTGGGAGAACGAGTCGAAGCGCGCCAAGAACCTCAATGACACGACGGGGATGGTGACCGGCGCGGTCAGGATGCCGGAGGCCCCCGAGCGGTACACCTTCTACGAACTCAACGCCATGCGGGGCATGAACTGGTCCATGACCTTCAGGGGTTCGGGCAATGCCTCCGACGCCAACGGCACCAGGGGCAGCGGCGCTGACCACTGCTCGATCATGGACATGATTAACAACGGCGTGGCCAACATGGTGTTCATGGGGACCAAGTACCTGGCCCGTACGGCGATCTCCATCAAGGAGCTCGCGTCCAACCCGAGCCCGCTCAGCGGTCTCTACACGGGTCGCAACAGCGCCGTGGACACCATCAAGAACCACGTCTTCATCCCCGCCGTCCCCGTCATGATCGCCCTCACGGGTTTCTGGGTGTTCGGCAAGTGGCGCAAGGGTGAGATGCGCGAGGCATGGTCGGGCGTGGGCTGGGCGTCGCTGACGACGGTCGCCGTCGTAGCGCTCCTGACCGGCGGGAACTACGTCAACGTCATCAACCAGGCGGACGCGGGCATCGCCCAGGCGAACGCGCTGTTCTCCGAGGCGGTGCTCTCGGGCGCCTCGGGCAAGCCGCAGTCCCCCTGCGACCTGGAGGGGGACTACAACCGGGGTCTGCGCATATCCAGCTGCTCGATGTACGACACCCTCGTGTTCCGCCCGTGGGCCCTGGGCCAGTTCGGCGAGAACGGCACGAACTGCATCTTCAAGAAGGGCGGTGGCGGCCGGATCGACGGCGGCGCCTGCATACCGGCGAGCTCCGGCACCACGTGCAACTTCGGAAAGGGCGCACGCTGCGAGGACGTCCGGGTCAAGCAGGCGGTGTCGCAGTCGACGACCAACAAGGACGCCTTCCCCAGCGGGGACGGCGAGGAGAAGAGGGTCAGCAGCAAGGACAAGGAGGAGAAGGAGTGGATGCCCATCCGTCAGGACATGGCCGGCGGGCCGGGCAAGGGCTATCCCGATGACTTCAAGGACCAGAGGATCTACCCGGTGTCCTTCGACGAATGGGCCGGGAAGAGTTCCGGGGCCCGGGTCGGGCTCGCCGTCTACTCGGTGTTCGCGGCGCTGATCGTCGGCGTCATGGTCATCGTGCTCAGTGCGCTCACCCTGCTGTGGCACGCCGTGACGCTGATCATGATCATCATGCTGCCGCTGATCGCCACGCTGGGCATCCACCCGTCCCAGCAGAAACTGCTCAAGGGCTGGCTGCAGACGTTCATCCACAGCTTCGTGCTCCGGGCCGGCTTCGGCGTCATCCTGACCGTGCTCCTGGTGCTCTACCAGATGATCCTGCCCGCCAAGATCTCCATCGGCATGCAGTTGCTGATGCTGCTGCTGGTCACCGTCGCCGTCGTGATGATGCTGAAGAAACTGCTGTCGGGGGCTTACAGCCCGCAGATCGCGGGGGCGCAGGACGCACTGGGCGTCGGGGACATGGCGAACACCGTGGGCGGCAAGCTGGGCCAGTACGCCCCCAACGTGGCGAAGGCGACAGGCCGCGTCACCGGAAGGACCGCGGTAGGCGCGGCGAAGACGGCCGGTGGCGCCGCCAAGAAGGGCACGTTGGCCGCCGCGCGGCGCTACGACAACAAGAAGAACGACGGCCGGTGGCAGAAGGAAGGCAAGCTTTCCACCGCCCAGCCCTCCAAGCGTGAACAGCGCAAGACCGAGTACCAGACGGCAGCCGTCCAGAAGGACCAGCTCGCGGAGCAGTACGCGGCAGTCGAGGCCAAGCGGGAGCGGCAAGCCGCAGAAGCTGAGCAGGCTCAGAGCAGCGGCCGTCTCGTGGGCGGTGGTACGCCGTCGGCCTACGTGCAGCGGCCGCAGCCGGCACCGCCCCTTCCGCCACAGCCCTCCGCGCCCGCCGTTCCCGCGCAGCAGGACCCCCAGACCTCCCGGGTCCGGGTCAACATGCCGGACAACGGCCCCGCGCGCCAGCAGCCGCGTGTGCCGGCGCCCGATCCCGGGCCGGTGCGGCAGCCGTCGCCGTCGCCCGCGCCCGACCCGCGGACCCCGCCGACGCAGGCCACCCCGCGCTCGCCGCGGGAGGGCGGCAACGGCCGGGTGTCCGAGTAGGAGGGCCTGAGCCATGGCAAGCGTGATCGCCGACCATCCTCCGCAGGAGCTCGCCGCCGAGCTGGCCGGGCTCCTGCGGGTGGACTGGCGGGCTGTGTGGCCCGGGGTGCCGGACGACGAGGCCGGGCGCGCCGAGTGGTGCGCGGGGTTCGGGTGGCAACCGCTGTGGTCGCAGTCGGGGCTGTGGGTGCGTACCGCGCAGGGCGGCCGGCTGCACCTGGCCGCCTCGCCCGGCCCCGGCCGGCCCGTGACCCGGGCGTCGTACGACGTCTGGAAGGCCGCGGCCGGTGCGGCGTCCGACGGGGAGGCCGTGCTGGCGGTCGCCCTCGAGCGCTACGCGGCCCACCTCGCCGGGGTGAGCGCCGCGCTGGGCGCACCGGGCTGGGAGGGGGCCTGGGACCGTCCGGACTTCCCGGAGCCGCCTGCTCCGGGCCGGTGGGGCGACGTCCGGGAGCTGCGGTCCCCGTACCGGCTGGCCCAGTGGAGCTACGCCAACCCGCTGGCCCCGGTGATCGTGCTCGCGCTGGAGCACCAGGAGGGCGGAAACGCGGGGGGTGGGACGATCTCTCTCACCTTCCACGGACCGGCCGACCCGAAGGCGCTGGACGGTCCTGGCTGGCTGCTGTGACGTACGAGACCTGAGAAAGAGAGAGCACGACATGGGCACGCCCTTCGAACCGCCGGTGGACCGCACCCCGCAGGAACTCGCCACCGAGCTGCGGGGGCTGGCGGACGTCCACTGGGAGACCGTCTGGAACGGCCCGCCGCTGCCCAGCCAGGGGCTGGACGAGTGGTGTGCGCAGTTCGGGTGGACGCCGACCCAGTTCGAGTACGTGCTCAACGTGGTCACGCGGACCGGCGGCAGGATGACGCTGAACGCGCTGGGCGGGAGCTGGGCGCCCGTGCAGAGTCTGTCGTACTGGGTGTGGGGCGAGTCGACGGTCAGCCCGGAGGGCAACGCCCAGGTACTGGCCGAGGCCGACCGTGTCTGGCCCCTCTACCGCGACGCCGCGTCCTCGGTGCTCGGCGCTCCGGCCTGGGAGGGCGCATGGGACTCGACGGCCTTCCCCGACGAGCTCCGAGAGTTCGCCGTGCCCAAGTCGGAGAGCCGTCTCAAGCAGAAGCGTCCGTACCACATCGCCTACTGGGAGCTCGCCGTTCCCGGCGGCGCACTCGCCAGCCTGACCGTCAGCCCCGCCACGGGCACGGCCGACGGGTCTCGTCCCGGAGTGGTCAACATGAGCCTCGAGGTGTATCCCCGTCCGCTGAGGGCCGGTCGTCGGTGAGCTCGGAATGGATACCCGAGCACATCGAGAAGGGCGCCCTGGAGCGGGCGAAGGCCCGCGACGCGGCTGCCCGGGATGCCAGCCTTGACCCGGACTCCGTGGTGGAGCGCATCGCGGCCGCCGCCGAGGCGGCAGGACTGAAGGACATCGTCTCGGAGGACGGCAAGTCCAGGCTGTCCAAGGAGAGGCAGTACATCGACGCCCTTACGCGGGACAAGGAGAAGCTCACTCCGCCCGAAGGGACGAAGCCGATCAGCGCCTTCTGGTCGTACGGCCTCGAACACCCGGATGCGCCGAAGAACGACCGGGGCACCCCGTTCCTGTCCCAGCGCTTCATTGCGGAGCAGTGGGCCGCCGAGCAGAACGCGATCAGTGCCGGGACCGCTCAGACCCTGGAGACGACCCAGGGCGGCCAAGAGCTCGACGCCATGTTCCTCTGGGAACCCGAGATCATCCGTGCCCTCGGTGGTGAGGAGGCGGGCTTCCACCAGGGCTACGCCAAGGCTGCCTGGGACCAGATCTCCGAGACCTACGGCAGCGTGGCCGAAGGGCGGGTGCTGGTCTTCGCCGACATCGGCAACACCCGGGCGGTCCTCCAGCAGAAGGAACTCGGCGCGCTCTGCAAGAACCCGGACGTCGGGCTGCACAACATCCACTTCGCCTACGAGGCCCCCCAGTCCTGGCCCGAGACCACCCGGGCCGAGGCCGGTACCAACGCCGTGCGGGCGGTGGCGCAGTTCGACAACAAGGACCTCCCCCGCTACATCGACCCGCACGCCTTCGCCGCCGACGCTCCCGAGGTCCGCAAGGCGAAGATCGACAGCATCCTGGAGGCCGTCGCCCCCGCGCAGGCGCAGGCCCCGGCCGTCGAGGCGCCCGCGCGGCAGGCCACGCCGAAGAGTCTGCCCAGCCCGCTGTGGCAGATGGGCTTCCAGGTGCCGGCCACCGTCACCAGGCCCGCGCCCTCCGGGCTGGTCCCGGCCGCCGGAGTCGCGGGGGCTCCTCCGGCGCTCACTCCGCGCTCCACTGCTACAGGTATGGACGGTCCGGCATGACCCCTCGCCCCTCCCTCGACCCCGTCCGCCGGCTGCTCCGGCAGGAGCGCGATGACGCGTGGGCCGTGCGGCTGCTGCCCCGTGTCGTCCTCGGACTGGCCGGGGTCTACACGCTGTTCGTGCTGGCTTCCTCCGGGATGGCCTCGTTCATCACCGTGTGCGTGCTGCTCACCCTCGCCGGGATCCTGTGGCTGCTGCGCCGGCGCGGCCAGCTGCTGATCGCGCTCGGGTCCACCGTCGTCACCGCCGCCATGACCGGATACCTGGCCGCCGCGGGCGACATCGCGCGCGGGTCGGCCGGCGGACTGCTCAGCGGGCAGGCCGTGTTCGGATACTGGGCGCTCGGCGGGATGGCGCTGCTGGGTGCCTGGATGATCAAGCGGCCGCGAGGGCGTCGGGGTGTCACCGTGGTGCTGGCCGACGTGCTGCTGATCGGTGCGTCCGCGGTGGGAATGTTCGCCCCGCTCTTCGGTGTCACCCTCGGATTCCTTTGCACCGTAGGGGTTCTGGCCGCCCGCAGCCGTCGCATTGCCGGTGGGGGCGAGGGCGGACGCGGCGGGAAGCGGCGGGGCCTGCGCCAGGTCGTGGCAGCCGCTGACACGGATGCGCGGTGAAGTGATGTCACGTCAGTTTCGTTGTGTAATAAATGCTGCACAGCCTGTGGAACGGCTTTGCCGCTGCCAATTCGCCTGTTCTAGAGTCCCCGTTGAATACAGAAAACATCGGGGGACTTCTTCCATGGTGAAGACAGCACTGAGATCCCGGCCGGCGCCCGTTCTGCCGGCCACCACCACGCCTTTGCCCTGCCAGCGGCGGCCTGACATATTCGGCGAACCGCTCCTGGAGCACCCGCCCGCCGGCGCCCCGCAGCTCCCCTTCCGGACGCGCAGGAGCCAGGCCCTCACCCATGCCGCCCGCCAGCTCTGCTTCTCCTGCCCCGTCTGGGCGGAATGCCTCCAGGACTCCGTCATCCGGTCCGATCCGGGCGGTTACGCCGCCGCCACCACCGAGCAGGACCGCCGCTGGATCCGCAGGCGCCTGCACATCGGCGACAGCCGGGGGCGGCTGACCGCCTCCGCGTCCGCCGGCGGGCGCGGTGAGGCGGTCGAGGCCGCCGCCGTGCTCGACGCCTTCAGCGCCCTCCAGGAGCACCGCACCCGCCGGTCCTACGGGTCCGGCCTCGGGGCGGTGCCCGCCCAGCGGCAGCAGGCCGCACCGCACGTACCAGCAGACCGCCGACAGCGCGCCCGGACAGACGAGGAACCGAAGATGGCCGCTGCGGCCCTGTCGGGAGAACGCATCGCCTACTCGCTCGACGACCCGGCCCTGGCCATACAGAAGACCGTGCTCGGTCCGCTGGCGGGCGCCACGCTGCACATCCTCAAGGTCACCGAGCAGCTCGCCGGCATGCTCGCGCTCACCCCGTCCGCCGCCCCGGCCCCCGAGCTCCTCGGCGCCGTCAGCCGGACCCGTCTGAGCCTGGAGTCCTGGCGCGAGGCCGCCGGCGACCGGACCCCGTACGCGGCCGGCGGTGGCGAACTGACCGGGTCCGTGAGCATCGAGCTCGCGACCTGCGACCCCGTCGCCGCGCTGCGGCAGGACATCTTCGAACCCCTGCTGCGGCGCCTGGCCGACTGCCTGCACCGGGTCGACGCCATCACCGGGCTGCTCGTCCCCGCCGCCGATGCCGCCGCCAACGCCGCGGCCGACGGCCCGGCCCCCGTCCCGTACGGCCGGGAGCTGGCGGCCGTACGCGAAGCGGTACGCGAGCTCGCCGCGCAGCTGGAGCGGTACGAGACGGTCGTCCCGCGGCCCCAGGACCACGGCGCCGGCCACGAGGTCCCGCACGACGCCCACCCGAGGGCCTTCACCGGGGCGGGCGGCGCCGGCGCCACCAGCCTGCGCCGGGCCGTGGAGACGGCCGTGGCCTCCTTCCCCGGCCACTTCACCGGCCGGGACGTGGTGCGGGCGCTGCCCCCCGGCGTCTACCAGGATGCGGGGAAGTCGGTCAGCAACGCCCTCTCCGCCATGGTCAAGTCGGGCCGGCTGCTGCGGGTCTCGCGCGGCACCTACACCGCCGGCCCGCAGTCCGGCGGCGAAGCCGTCCCGAACCTCTGAAAGGCAGTCGCCGTGCAGCCCACCTCACCGGCCGCGGAAGTCCGCGTCTTCTCCCACCACGCCGGCCTCATCGACGGTGTCCCCGTGACGGCCCCGCCGTTCGGGAACATCCAGGACGTCGTCATCGGCATCCTCCAGCAGCGCGCCCAGCAGCTCGGCGGCCCCACCCAGGCCGTCATCACCGACGACCGCTACGGCGGCGCGGTGCGCCTGCTCATCCACCCCGACGGCAGGGCGGAGCCGCTGCCCGAGCCGGCCGCCGGGCCGTGAGATGAGCAGCCGAAGGCGCAGGTCACGACGTACGTGACCTGCGCCTTTCCGTGTCCGCCCGGTGAGCGGCGCCGCCGGGGCGGGCTCCGGTCGCCCGGAGGGATACGTTGGCAGGGGCTCGGAGCCCGGGCGGCGGGTGGAGGAGGCCGGGCATGGTGGCGCGGTGGCGCGGTGTGGTGGTCGGGGCGGCCGCGGTGGGGCTGGTGGTGGCTCCCGTGGGGGCCGGGGCCGGGCACGCGTGGGAGGCCGGTGGGCCGGGGGGCGTCGCGGCCACGCCGGCCGGCGATGAGTTCCCGCAGCTCACACCCGCCGTGGCGGAGCGGCTGGACCAGGCCGTGCGGAAGGTGCTGGACGAGGCCCGGGTGCCCGGGGTGATCGTCGCGCTCTCGGCGCCGGGCAAGGGGGAGTACGTACGGGCCTTCGGCGTCGCCGACAAGGCGACGGGCGCGCCGATGAGGACCGATATGAACATGCGGATCGGCAGCGTCACCAAGACGTTCACCGTGACCGCGCTGCTGCGGCTGGTCGATGCCGGGAAGGCCGGGCTGGACGACCCTGTGGGGAAGTACGTGGCCGGGTCCCCAACGGGGACCGGATCACCTTGCGTCAGCTGGCCGAGATGCGGAGCGGCTTGTTCAACTACTCCGAGGACGAAGGGTTCTTCAAGGCCCTGACGAGCGATCCGCGGCGGCCGTTCACCCCGCGGGAGCTGCTCTCGTACTCCTTCAGGCATCCGGTGCTGTTCGCTCCGGGCGCGAAGTTCTCCTACTGCAACACCAATCTGATCCTGCTGGGGCTGGTGGTGGAGAAGGTGAGCGGGCAGCCGCTCGACCGGTACCTCGCCGATCAGGTGATCAAGCCGGCCGGCCTGGAGCACACGCTGTTCCCGGCCGGGGCGCAGTTCCCGGAGCCGCACGCGCAGGGCTACACCGACCAGACGGCCACCGGGAAGGTCGAGGATTCCGCAGACTGGGCTCCCTCCTGGGGGTGGGCCGCCGGGGCGATGGTCTCCGACCTGGACGATCTGCGGAGCTGGGCCGGGACCCTGGCGACGGGAACCCTGCTGAAGCCCGCCACCCAGGCGCAGCGGCTGAAGGTGGTCCCGGCCGTGCCCGACGGGGGCTACGGGCTCGGCGTCTTCGACGTCGCCGGCTGGCTCGGGCACAACGGCTCGCTGCCGGGCTACGAGTCGCTGGTCGTCTACCTGCCGCAGCCGAAGGCCACGCTGGTGGTGCTGCTCAACACCGACATCGCGTACCGGGGCTCCGAGCCCAGTGCGGCCTTCGGCGAGGCGATCACGAAGATCGTCACTCCGGGGCACGTCTACGAGCTGCCCGCTCAGCCGGTCACCGGGCCCTGACGGCTTGGTCTGCCTCCGCGTCTGGTCAGGGCCTTCGGCCGCGCGCACAATGGACGGCCAAGCGTGAATGATCAAGGAGCGTCGGATGGCTGAGCAGGGTGGGGTCGCGGTACGGGTCGCCGGGGAGGCGGATCTCGATGTGGCCACCGAGCTGTTCCGGGGGTACCTGGACTTCTACGAGGTGACGGTCGAGGACGCCGGGCGACCCCGGGAGTTCCTCGCGGAGCGGATCGCCAAGGAGGAGTCGATCGTCCTGCTCGCCGATGTCCCGGACGCGGGCACGGTCGGCTTCGCACAGGTCTACCCGACCTTCTCCTCCCTCTCCATGCGGCCCGTGTGGATCCTCGGGGACCTCTTCGTGGCCCCCTCCGGTCGCGGCACCGGCGTCGGCCGGGCCCTGCTGCGCGAGGTGCTGGTCCGGGCGAAGGAGGCCGGGATGGGCGGGGTTCAGCTGGAGACCGGCTACGAGAACCACCTCGCGCAGGGACTGTACGAGTCGGAGGGATTCGTGCGCGAGGGCTACCACATCTACTTCCGCGAGCTCGGCTGACCACCCTTCGCCTCGGCGTTGTTTCACGTGAAACACGAGGAGGCGAGGGCTACTTCGCCTCCGCGTAGCACTCCACGACCGCCGTCGTGAACGGGAAGCGGACCGGGGTGTCGCCGAAGGTGATGCGGCCCGCGCGGTCGCCCGCCGCGCGGATCGCCTCGGCGACGGCCTCCGCCTCCTCGGCCGGGCAGTGCACGATCACCTCGTCGTGCTGGAAGAACACCAGTTCCGCCCGCATCCCGGCGGTGGCCTGGCGCAGCGCCGCCAGCATCAGCAGGGCCCAGTCGGCGGCGCTGCCCTGCACGACGAAGTTGCGGGTGAAACGGCCGCGCGCGCGGGTGTCGGTCGAGGCGTAGGACGGGGTCCAGCCGGCGCCCTCGTCCTCGCGGTCCTGGGGCAGGCCCGCCTCGCCGTCCTCGGCGGCGCCGGCCGGGGGCGGGCAGGTGCGGCCCAGCCAGGTGCGCACCAGCCGGCCCTCCTCGCCGGCGCGGGCCGCGTCGTCCACGTACGCGACGGCCTTCGGGAAGCGGCGGCGGAGGGCTGCGAGGTTCTTGAGGCCGTCGCCGGAGGTCTGTCCGTAGACGGCGCCGAGCACGGCGATCTTGGCCTTCTCCCGGTCGCCGGAGAAGGTCTGGCGGGAGACGGCCGCGTAGAGGTCCTCCGGGCGGCCGGCCACCTCCATGAAGGCCGGGTCGCGGGAGATCGCGGCGAGGACGCGCGGCTCCATCTGGTCGGCGTCGGCGACGACCAGCCGCCAGCCGGGGTCGGCGACGACCGCCCGGCGGATCACCTTGGGGATCTGCAGGGCCCCGCCGCCGTGGGTGACCCAGCGGCCGGTGAGGGTGCCGGCGGGGACGAACTCGGGGCGGAAGCGGCCGTCGTGGACCCAGTCCGCGAGCCAGGACCAGCCGTGGGCGGTGTAGATCCGGTAGAGCTTCTTGTACGTGAGGAGCGGGGCGACGGCGGGGTGGTCGATCTCCTGGAGCTCCCAGCGGCGGGTCGAGCGGAGCGGGAACCCGGCCTCGGCGAACGCCTTGAGCACGTCGGCGGGCAGGTCGGGGCGGACCCGGCGGCCGAACGCGGCGGAGATCTCGTCGGCCAGCTGTGCCAGGCGGCGGGGCTCGCCGCGGCCGGCGTAGCGCTCGCCGAGCAGCTCGGTGAGCAGGGCGCGGTGGACGTCGGCCCGCCAGGGCAGGCCGGCGTGGTGCATCTCGGCGGCGATGAGGAACGCCGCCGACTCGGCGGCGGTGAGCAGGCGCATCCGGTCGGGGTGGGCGGTGGCGGCCTGGCGCCGGGCCTGGTCGGCGTGGACGGCGCGGAGGGCGTCGAGGGGGAGGGCGGTGGTGGGCCGGTGGTGCGGGTCGGAGAGGCCGGCGGCGTCGAAGAGGGAGTCCTGGGTGCGGACGGGGGCGGGGGCCGCGGTGCGGGACGGGGGGTCCGGGGGGACGGGGGCGCCGGTGAGGCGGGCCCAGGCGGCGGCGGCCGAGCGGGGTTCGCCGGCGCGGCCTTCATGGCCGAGGAGGAGGAGCTCGGCGTTCTCGATGTCGTAGCAGCGGTCCACGCGGGTGCCGGTGGCGAGGAGGCGGGGGTAGACGGCTGCGGTGGAGCGCCAGATCCAGCGGGTGGTGGGGGGTGCGGAGCGGATCGCTTCCGCGGGGGTGGGGAAGGTGAGGGAGGCCGCTGCCTTGCCGGCTGGGGGGACGGGGGCGGCCTGCCATTGGCCGTCCGGTGTTTCGGTCAAGGCCCAGGGGGTGGGGTGGCCGGGTTGGTCGCTCACGAGTGCGAGTGTCCCACCGGGGGCTGACAGAGGGCCGCTGCGCGGGGCCGTCTCCTCGCCCCGCCCTTCCCCCGTTCGCGCCTCAAGCGCTGGCGGGGCTGGGGGTGGTGCGGCTCAACAACCCTGGGGCTCCGCCCCAGACCCCGCGCCTCAAGCGCCGGCGGGGTTGGAGTTCCGGGGGCTTCGCCCCAGATCCCGTGCCTCAGGTGCGGGCGGGGTTGGAGTTCCGGGGGCTTCGCCCCAGATCCCGTGTCTCAGGTGCGGGCGGGGTTGGAGTTCGGGGGGCTTCGCCCCGGGCCCCGTGTCTCAGGTGCGGGCGGGGTTGGGGGTCCGGGGGCTTCGCCCCGGGCCCCGTGTCTCAGGTGCGGGCGGGGTTGGGGGTCCGGGGGCTTCGCCCCGGGTCCCGCGCCCCAGGCACCGGCGGGGCCTGGAGGTGCAGGGGCTCCGCCCCCCGGACCCCCGCGCCCCGGGACGCCGGCGGGGCTTGGTTTCGTCCCGAAGGGTCCGTCCGGGGGGTGGGGGGCGGCGTGACACCCTGAAGGGGTGAGTGAGATCGCTGAGCTCGTCGACCGGGCCTTCGCCGCCGCCTTGTACGCCCAGGACGATGCCGGCCTCGACGTCGGGGCCTCCGTGCTGGCCGCCGGCGCGGAGGCGTGGGGCGGGGTCGGGCGGGAGTTGCTCCAGCGCGGGGAGGGCTTCGTGCGGAGGGCCTGGGAGCAGGGGTGGCGGCCCGCGGACGTGCTGCGGCTGGTGCGGCGGGAGCTCGGCGAGGTGCACCTGAGGGTCGCCGGGGACGTGATCGCCGCCGAGGCGCGGCGGTACGCGCGGCTGCCCGACGGGTGGGGCGCCGGGCAGGTGTGGTGGTCCGGGGACCAGACGTACGCCGAGGAGCTCGCGCGGCGTGAGCGGGCCGACCGGTTCACCCTGGCCACCGCCGTCCTGGAGCTGTACCGGCTGCTGGTCCGGCTCCCGTCGATCGAGCCCGTGGGCCCCGTCCCCGGTGACCCGGCCGCCGACGCCCTGGAGCACGCGCACATCGAGCCGAAGATGCTCGGGCGGATCCGGGCGCTGCTGGCCAAGGCCGAGGCGACCACCTACCCGGAGGAGGCGGAGGCGCTCAGCGCCAAGGCGCAGGAGCTGATGGCCCGGCACACCGTGGACGAGGCGCTGCTCGCGGTGCGCGGCGGCGGGCCGGCGCGGGTGCCGGGGGCCTGCCGGATCGGGGTGGAGCCCCCGTACGAGGAGGCGAAGGCGGTGCTGCTGGACGCGGTGGCCACCGCCAACCGCTGCCGGGCGGTGTGGAACAGCGCCTTCGAGTTCTCGACCGTCGTCGGGTTCGAGAGCGACCTGGAGGCGGTGGAGCTGCTGTACACCTCGCTGCTCGTGCAGGGGACGGCCGCCATGACGCGGGCCGAAGCCGCTCAGCGGGCCGGCGGCCGCAAGCGGACCAAGACTTTCCGGCAGTCGTTCCTGCTCGCTTACGCCAGCCGGCTCGGCCGGCGCCTGGCCGAGACGGCCGAGCACACGGCCGCCGAGACCCCGGACCACCTGCCCGCGCTGCGGGCGCGCGACGTGGCCGTCACCTCCCGGGCGGACGAGATGTTCCCGCGCACCACCACGACCCGGCTGCGCGGGGCCACCGATCACGCGGGGTGGGAGGACGGAACGGCCGCCGCCGACGCCGCGCACATGGGCGGCAGGCGCCCTTCCCTGCCGTAACCGGCCCCGCCGGGCCTGCCCGGCTAGCCCGCGTCCTGGCCGGTCTCCGAGCGCATGGCGCGGGCCTCCGACTTCAGGATGCGGGCGGACTTGCCCAGCGAGCGGGCCATGTCCGGCAGTTTCTTCGAGCCGAACACCATCAGGCAGACCACCAGGACGATGATCAGGTGCCAGGGCTCCAGGCCGTTGCGGAGCATGGGGGTACCTCCATTCGGGTCAGGGGCGCAGGTCTGGCGACGCACCGATGATTCGGGGTCATCGAACAGCCCCGCAAGGGTTGCGTACAAATCTGAAGAAGTCCTGAAACCGCCGGGAGCATTACGCTCGGCGCCATGGGCTGGCTCCGCGCGCTGAAGGACACCGTCCGCGTGGCCATGACCGTCGAGCGGCGCCGGCTGGAGCCGCTCGCCGCGCTGCGGGCCGCCGTCGGGCTGGCGGTGGTGATCGGCGCCGGGCTGGCCTTCCTCGGGCCGGGCGCGGCGGCGAGTTCCGCGTTCGGGGCCTTCATGGCGGCCGTCGCCACCTTCCAGCAGAGCTGGCGCCCCCGGCCCGTGCTCGCCCTGGCCTCCGGGCTGACCCTGGCCGTCTCCACCTTCCTGGGCTACCTGGTCGGCTCGGCCGACCTCGGGCTCTTCCTGCCGATGCTCGCCCTGTGGGCCTTCGGGGCGGGGCTGCTGTGGGCGGCCGGGCCGACCGCGGGGATCATCGCCTCCGGAAACGTGGCCGTCATGCTGGTCACCGTCACCCTGCCGACCTCCGTCCCGCAGGCCGCCGGGCACGCCGCGATGATCGCCGCCGGCGGGGTGGTGCAGGCGCTGCTGATCGTGTTCTTCCCCGCCCGCCGCTGGGGCGCCCAGCGCGACGCCCTGGCCGATGCCCTCGCCGCCGAGGCGGACTACGCCCGGCGCCTGCGGCACGACCCCGTCAGCGCCTTCGACCCCGTTCCCCTGATGAAGGCCCGCGACGCCGCCGCCGTCACCGCCCGCCAGGCCCGGCGGCGTCCCGCCGAGCTGCACGGGGCGCGGGGGCTCGCCGAGCGGATCCGGCCCGTGCTGGCCTCCCTCGCCGACCCGGCGGTCGGGGCCCCCGCCGAGGGGCCGGGGCGGGACCGGGTGCGGGCGCTGCTCGGCGCCGCCGGGACCGTACTGGACGCCGCCGCGCACGCCATCCGCCACGGGGACCCCGTCCGGCTGCCGGGGACGGCCCTGGAGGTGCTGAGGGCGCCCGATCTGCCGGAGGTGTTCCAGGGGGCGCCGTTGCGGGCCGCGCGCAGGCTCGCCGCGCTGCTGGACGACGTGCTGGAGACGGCCGAGCCGGACTCCGGCCGCACCGCCGACCCCGGGGAGTCCCGGCTGCGGCCCACGGTGGCGGCCCTGGTGCCGCTGGTGCTGCGGGAGGTACGGGCCGAGCTGCGGCCGGGGTCGCCCGTCCTGCGGCACGCGGTACGGGTGACGGGGGCGGCGTGCGCGGGGTACCTGCTGGGGCAGGTGCTGCCGTTCGGGCACGGCTACTGGGCGCCGATGGCGTCGGTGATGGTGATGCGGCCCGACTTCACGCAGACCTGGTCCCGGGCCGTCGCCCGCTTCGGCGGGACCCTGGCCGGGGTGGGCGTGGCCACCGGCATCGTGCAGCTCGTACGGCCGGGGATGTACCTGTCGGGGCTGCTCGCGGTGGTCTGCGCGGGGCTGATGTTCGCGCTGATGCGCACCGGGTACGCCGTCTCACAGGTGTGCGTCTCCGCGTACGTGGTGTTCCTGCTCGGCATGGGCGGCCTGCGCTGGGACCAGACCGTGCCCGACCGGATCGCCCTCACCCTCGTCGGCGGGGTCCTCGCGATGCTCGCCTACGCGGTGTACCCGGCCTGGGAGACCCCGCGCCTGCGCACCCGCCTCGCCGACTGGATCGCCGCCGACGGGCGCTACGCCGCCGCCGTCCTCGCCCAGTACGCCGACCCGGCCGGGGCCCGGCGCGAGGACGTACGGCAGGCGCTGCTCGCGGCCCGCGACGCCCGCGTCGCCTGGCAGGAGGCGCTCGCGCGGGCATCGGGGGAGCCGGTGCGCCACCGGGGCCTGTCCCGGGCGGCCGCCGACGGCGCGGCGGAGGCCGTGGCCGCGTTCGGGCGGGGCGCCATGCTGCTGGAGGCCCACGTCCCGGACCGGTCCCACGACCCCGTGCCGGGGGCGGCCGAGCTGGCCGAGGCGCTGCGGGAGGCGACCGGGGCCGCGGCGCACGCGGTGCGGGAGCGCCGGGTTCCGGAATGGGACCAGGTGCGGAACCTGCTGGACGGCGGGAACCACGCGCCTCCGCCGGGCGTCGTACGCCGGACGGCGGAGCGGCTGCTGGACTCGCTCGACCAGGTCTCGCAGGCACTCCGCCCCTGACAGTGATCACTGCGGTACCGCGCGTGCACGTGCATCTGCCCATGCATGCGCTGATGAACACAGCTATGATCCGGTGGAGTTGACATCTGCACTATCGGGGGCTTCCTGTGGACCACGCGTACAACGGGACGGCAGCTGCAGAACTCACTTCCTTGTACGAGCTGACCTGGCAGAAGAGCAGACACAGCAACTCGCAGGGGTCCTGCGTGGAGTTCGCCAAACTGCCCGGCGGCGACGTCGCCATGCGCAACTCGCGGTTCCCCGACGGCCCGGCGCTCGTCTACACGCCGGCCGAGATAGAGGCGCTGCTGCTGGGCGTCAAGGACGGCGAGTTCGATCATCTGATCGGCTGAGGAGAAGCGCGGACGGACGGCGCGGACGGACGGCGCGAACGGAACGGCGCGAACGCACACCGCGAAGATCAGGCCATGCACGTGCACCGGCCGGGACTGATCGAAAGGATCAGGCCCGGCCGGTCGTGTGCCGCCGTCAGTCCTGCAGCAGGAACAGCGCCCAGACCACCTTGCCGGTGAGCCTCCCGGCGAGCGGGTGCCAGCCCCAGCTGTCGCTGTAGGAGTCCACCAGGAACAGTCCGCGCCCCGACTCCAGGTCGCAGTTCTCCTCCGTGCGCTCCGGCGCGAACGAGCCCCCCGGCCGGTCCTCGCTCGGGTCCCGCACCGCGCACACCAGCCGCGTGCTCCACCGCATCAGGTGCAGCCGTACCGCCGCCGACTCCGGCTGCTCGCCCCCGCAGGGCCGCGCGTCGTCGGGCAGGGCGTGCCGCAGCGCGTTGGTGACGAGTTCGGAGACCACCAGGGCGACATCGTCGAAGCGCTCGTCCAGGCCCCACCGCGACAGGGTCGACCGGGTGAAGGAGCGGGCGCCCCGCACCGCTTCGAAGCGGGCCGGCAGGGCACAGGAGGCGGACCCGGAGACAGCCGTGGGATCGACCGGGGGCAGCCCCTGCCGTAACGGCTCGAGCATGACCGATCCAATCGTCCCCATGCGAGGCACTCCCGGGATTCGCGGACGAAGCGGTCGGCTTCGGCCAAAGAGAACTGCGGGGTGGGTCCGGCGCCGGCGCGAAGGGCACGCAGGTGCGCGGCACCATCGTTCCGAAAGCCGCAGCCGGATGCAAGGGCAGATGCACGTGCACGCGCCGGACCTGTCCGCTCCCGTGACGGTTCTTGCTCATTTCTTCCTACGTCTCCTGACGGACTTCTTTTCCGGGGCGGCGGATTCCGTTACAGAACGAGTACGGGCCGATGCGTTTTGGTGGCAGACTGCGGCACCGGGGTACGGGGGCCCCGCCGAGGCACGCGCACACCACGCGCACACCATTGCGATGGGGAGGGCAGGACTAGTGACCGCAGAAGCCAGCGGTTCTGTGGTGCGCCGCATCCTCCTGGGCTCACAGCTCAGGCGACTCCGAGAATCCCGCGGCATCACCCGTGAGGCGGCCGGCTACTCGATCCGCGCATCCGAATCGAAGATCAGCCGCTTGGAGTTGGGAAGGGTGAGCTTCAAGGCCAGGGACGTAGAAGACCTCCTGACCCTCTACGGGGTCACCGACGGCGCGGAGCGCGAGTCCCTGCTGGGGCTGGTCCGCGAGGCCAACGCGGCCGGTTGGTGGCACAGTTACGGCGACGTGCTCCCCGGGTGGTTCCAGACCTACATCGGCCTGGAGGGCGCCGCCTCCCTCATCCGTATCTACGAGGTCCAGTTCGTCCACGGGCTCCTGCAGACCGAGGCGTACGCCCAGGCCGTCGTCAAGCGCGGTATGCCGACCGCCTCGGCCGCCGAGATCGACCGCCGCGTCGCGCTGCGCCTGGAGCGCCAGAAGGTCCTCGTCTCCGAGAACGCCCCCGTCTTCCACGCCGTCCTGGACGAGGCCGCACTGCGCCGCCCGTACGGGGACCGCGAGGTGATGCGGGGCCAGCTGGAGCACCTGATCGAGATCAGCCAGCGGCCCAACGTGCAGCTCCAGGTGATGCCGTTCTCCTTCGGCGGCCACGCCGGTGAGAGCGGTGCCTTCACCCTGCTGCGCTTCCCCGAGTCCGACCTCCAGGACATCGTCTATCTGGAACAGCTCACCAGTGCCCTCTACCTGGACAAGGACGAGGAAGTGGGGCAGTACGCACGGGCGATGGAACGGCTCCAGGCGGACTGCCCCGACCCCGGACAGACCCGTGACCTCTTGCGCGGACTGCTCCAACTGTCTTGAACCGCACGTACTATGACGTCTGATCAGAGCTTGACGACGAACGATCGGTCTCCGGTGCAGCGCAGGGGTGCGCGCTCGCAGTAAGGGATGGCATGTCCATATTCACCGACCTGGCTCACCAGTACATAGACGGCGAATGGCTGCCCGGCACCGGCTCGTGGGACATCATCGACGTCAACCCCTACAACGGGGAGAAGCTCGCGGCCATCACCGTGGCCACCGTCGACCAGGTCGACCGCGCCTACCGCGCGGCCGAGCGGGCCCAGCGCGACTGGGCCGCCTCCAGCCCCTACGCGAGACGCGCGGTCCTGGAGCGCGCCCTGCGGATCACGGAGGAGCGCCAGAAGGAGATCGTCGAGGTGATGATCGACGAGCTCGGCGGGACCCGTCCCAAGGCCGAGTACGAGGTCCACCTCGCGATGGAGTTCCTGCGCGAGGCGATCCAGCTGGCCGTCCGCCCCGAGGGCCGCATCCTGCCCTCGCCGGTCGCGGGCAAGGAGAACCGGGTCCAGCGCCTGCCGGTCGGGGTCGTCGCCGTGATCAGCCCCTTCAACTTCCCGCTGCTGGTGACCCTGAAGTCGGTCGCCCCGGCGCTGGCGCTCGGCAACGCCGTGGTCATCAAGCCGAACCAGAACGCCCCGGTCTCCGGCGGCGGCGTCATCGCCAAGATCTTCGAGGACGCGCGCCTGCCGGCCGGCCTCCTCAACGTGCTGGTCACCGACATCGCCGAGATCGGCGACGCGATCCTCACCCACCCCGTCCCGAAGGTCATCTCCTTCGCCGGCTCCGACCGCACCGGACGGCACGTGGGCGCGGTCGCCGCCCGTCACTTCAAGCGGACCGTCCTGGAGCTCAGCGGCAACAGCGCCCTGGTCGTCCTGGACGACGCCGACGTGGACTACGCGGTGGACGCGGCCGTCTTCAGCCGGTTCGTCTTCCAGGGCCAGGTCTGCATGGCGGCCAACCGGATCCTCGTGGACGCCTCCGTGGCCGAGGAGTTCACCGAGAAGTTCACCGCCCGGGTCCGCGCCCTGAAGGCGGGCGACCCGCGCGAGGCCGACACCCATATCGGCCCGCTGATCAACTCCTTCCAGGCCGATGCCCTGACCGCCCTCGTGGACCGCGCCGTCGCGTCCGGAGCGCGGGCCCTCGTACGGGGTTCTACGCGCGGCAACCTGGTCGAGCCGACCGTGCTGGCCGGTCTCCCCGAGGACTCCCCGCTGCTGGGACAGGAGATCTTCGGGCCCGTCGCCCTGCTGGTGGTCTTCGACGGCGAGGACGAGGCCGTGCGCCTGGCCAACGCCACCCCGTACGGGCTCAGCGGCGCGGTGCACACCCGCGACGTGGAGCGCGGGGTCCGCTTCGCGCAGCGGGTCCAGACCGGGATGATCCACGTCAACGACTCCACCATCGCCGACGAGCCGCTGACGGCCTTCGGCGGGGAGAAGGACTCGGGGCTCGGCCGGCTCGGGGGCGAGGCCACCGTGGAAGCCTTCACCACCCAGAAGTGGATCTCCATCCAGCACGGGCGGACGACTTTCCCGTTCTAGGGCCCCATCAAGGACAGGGGCTGACCTCATTGGTTCGTACGGTGGTGGAAGTCGGCGGGGAACACCCCGCACACCACCACGGCAAAGGCGGTCGGTCATGGCACACCCCACCCAGGAAGTCGCGGGAGACGAGCGCGGCACCCTGCTGCTCTTCGTCGAGGACCAGCGCGAGGCCCTGCGCCGCGCGGCGTCGGGCGTGACGGAGGAGCAGGCCGCGAGCCGGCCCACCGCGAGCGAGCTGTCGCTGTCGGGGCTGGTCAAGCACGCGGCGGAGGTCGAGCTCAACTGGCTGCGGCTGGCCCAGCAGAAGCCGAACGAGAACCGGCGGTCGCCCGAGAACTGGCACGAGGGCTTCCGGCTGGCGGAGGGGGAGACCCTCGCCTCCGCCCTGGCGTTCTGGGACACCGTCCAGGAGCAGCTGACCGACTTCATCGAGGCGGTTCCGAGCCTGGACGACACCTTCCCGCTGCCGCCGGCCCCCTGGTTCCCCCAGGACGCCACGGTCTCGATGCGCTGGATGCTGCTGCACCTGGTCCGCGAGTTCGCCCGGCACGCGGGCCACGCCGACATCATCCGCGAGACCATCGACGGCACCAAGGCGATGGGCTGAGCCCGGGCTCCAACGGCTTTCAGCGGTTCCCGGCGGCTCCCGGGGTCTCCCGGCGTCTCCCGGCGTCTCCCGGAAAAGGGACTTGCACCTCACGTGGCGTGAGGAACCACAGTGAGGGGCGTACCCAACCGAAGGAGCGGAAGCGATGGGCTACTCCGTGGGCCAGGTCGCCGGTTTCGCCGGAGTGACGGTGCGCACCCTGCACCACTACGACGAGATCGGACTGCTCTCCCCGAGCGGCCGCAGCGGCGCGGGCCACCGGCGTTACGACGACGCCGACCTGGACCGGCTGCAGCGGATCCTGTTCTACCGGGAGCTCGGCTTCCCGCTCGACGAGGTCGCGGTCCTGCTGGACGACCCGCGTTCGGACCCGAGGGAGCACCTGCGCCGGCAGCACGCGCTCCTCACCGACCGGATCGCACGGCTCCAGCAGATGGCCAAGGCCGTGGAGCACGCCATGGAGGCGAAGAAGATGGGCATCGACCTCACGCCCGAGGAGAGGTTCGAGGTGTTCGGGGACAAGGACCCGGAGCAGTACGCCGAGGAGGCCGAGCGCCGCTGGGGCGGGACGGAGGCGTACGCCGAGTCCCAGCGCCGGACGGCCTCGTACACCAAGGCGGACTGGCAGCGGATCCAGGACGAGGTCGCCGGCTGGGGCGCCCGGTACGCGGCCCTGGTGGCGGCCGGCGAGCCCGCCGGGGGCGAGGCGGCCATGGACATGGCCGAGGAGCACCGCCGGCACATCTGCCGGTGGTACTACGACTGCCCGTACGAGATGCACACGGGCCTGGGCGGGATGTACGTCGCCGACGAGCGGTTCAAGGCGTTCTACGACGGTATGGGCGAGGGCGTGGCCGAGCACCTGCGGGACTCGATCACCGCCAACGCGGTGCGCAACTCCTAGCGGTCCCCGTACCACACCGCCCCCTCCGGTCCCTGGAACCCGGTGGGGGCGGTGTGCGTTCATAATTGAGACCGCCTGCATCGTCGCGTCCCCCACCGCAGACGTCCCCCTGCTGATCCAGGAGCCCGGAAACGTGGAACCCCTCTACACGCTTGCCCTCGCCCCCGAGTGGCTGTCACCGGATTACCTGATCGGCCAGTTCGGCCTGATCGGCATCCTGGTCATCGTCTTCGCGGAATCCGGTCTCTTCGCCTTCCTGCCCGGGGACTCCCTGCTGTTCACGGCGGGCCTGTTCACCGCCAGCGGCAACATCAGCCAGCCGCTGTGGCTGGTGTGCACGCTGATCGCGGCCGCCGCGATCATCGGCGACCAGGTGGGCTACCTGATCGGCAAGTTCTTCGGGCCGAAGCTGTTCAACCGGCCCAACAGCAAGGTCTTCAAGCGGGAGAACCTCGACGCGGCGCACGACTTCATGGAGAAGCACGGGCCGAAGGCGATCGTGCTCGCCCGGTTCGTGCCCATCATCCGCACCTTCGCCCCGATGGTCGCGGGCGCCGGCGCGATGAAGTACCGCACCTTCCTGACGTACAACGTCATCGGCGGTGTCGCGTGGGGCGCGGGCGTCACCTGCCTCGGCTACCAGCTGGGCCGGTTCGACGTCATCAAGAACAACATCGAGGCGATCTTCATCGTCATCGTGCTGATCTCCGTCATTCCGGTGATCTTCGAGGTGCTGAAGGCCCGGAAGGCCAAGAAGGCCGCCGCCCTGGCCCCGGCGCAGCCCGGCTACCCGATGGAGGAGCAGCCCCCGGCCCCCGGCCCGCGCGGCCGCCACGCCAAGCGCTGACGCCACGGGCGCGCACGGACACCCCCTGCGCCCCCCTGTACGCCCTCGTACGCCCCGGAGACGGTCCGTCCCCGGGGCGTACGCGTACCGGCTCCCCGAGGGGCCTCAGAAGCCGCGGGTGCGCTTGGCCGCGGCCCGGCGCTTGGCGGCGGTGCGCGCCCCCGGGATCCGCATGAACAGCCGCGAGCCCTCCGAGCCCAGGTTGACGCCGATCGCGATGGCGAGGGCGATCGCGGCGGCGGTGGTGAGCGAGGCCATCCCCTTGTCGAGCCGGTTCTCGGCGATCGACAGCAGCCCGAAGTACGTCGCCGACCCCGGCAGCAGCGGGCCGATGGCGGCCGTCACGTACGGCAGGGCCGAGGCGAACCGGTAGCGGGAGAAGAGCTGCCCGAACAGGCCCACCAGCCCGGCCGCGATGGCCGTCGACGGCACCGGAGGCAGGCCGGCGGCCCGCAGCGCGCCGAAGGTGACCCAGGCGACCCCGCCGTTCAGGGTGACGATCCACACCGTGGAGCGCTCCTGCTGGAGCAGGATCGCGAAGGTGAACACCAGCACCATCGAGGCCAGGGTCTGCAGCACCGGCCGGTGCGGGATCTGGAGGACCTCGTCGGGGTTGGGCGAGGCGCCGAACTGGAGGCCCACGTAGATCACCACGAGGACGCCGATGATGATCCCGATGAAGAGGTACATGACCTCCAGCAGCCGGGCGGAGGCGGTGATGTAGAAGCCGGTCAGTCCGTCCTGCACGGCGGCGACCAGGGCCCGCCCGGGCAGCAGGGCGAACAGGCCGCCGGTGATCACGGCGGAGGCGCGGACGTCGATCTCGGCGAGCTTCAGGGCCACCCCGATCGCCGCCGGGGGCATCGCGGCGACCACGAACTGGTAGAACTCCGGCAGCCCCCGGTCGGCGAAGTACCAGGCCAGCCGGTCGCCGAGGACGGCGCCGAGGGCGGCGCAGAAGAACACCGTCACCCCGCCGCCGACCAGGACCGAGGCGGCCCCCGCGAGCAGTCCGGCGGCGGCGGTGAGCACCCAGGTGGGGTACGGGTGGCGGTTGCGGCGGATCACGGCGAGGCGGCGGTACGCCTCCTCCAGGGAGATCTCCACCTCGGGGGAGCTGATGTCGTCCACCAGCCGGAAGACGGCGGCGAGGCGGGTGTAGTCGGTGCCCCGGCGGCGCACGGTACGGCTCGCGGAGACCGGGTTGCCGACCAGGGAGGGCTGGTGGGTGATGGACAGCAGGGTGAACGTGACGGTCGGCTCGGCGCGGTCCAGTCCGTACGAGCTGGCCACGGCGAACATCGCCGCCTCCACGTCCTCCGCGCCCTCTCCGCCCGCCAGGAGCAGTTCGCCGATGCGCAGGGTGAGGTCGAGGACGCGCCCCACGGCCGGGCCGGCCTCGGGGGGGCGCTGCGCGGCCTCGGGCACCGGGCGGACGTCCACGGGCATGCGCAGCATCGTGCGCATCCGGTCCTGCCAGGGGGAGGAGGCGGGGAAGACCGGGGCGGCGGGCGGGGTGTAGGCGGGCGGGGAGTGCTGGGCGCTGTAGGTGGCCGGGGCGGCGAAGGCGGAGCCCTCGGGGCCGGCGGGCGCGGCGGGCAGCCCCTCGGGGCGGGCGAACTCGGAGGTGGCCTGGTCCTCGTCCGGGAGCTCGGGCCGCGTGCCGGGCGGCGGGGTGAAGGCGCTGTGCGCCTCGTCGGACTTCGGCTTCCGGTCCTCCGGACCGTGCCCTTCGGCCTCCGCCACGCACCCTCCCACCCTTGATCACCGGCGGTATCAGTATGCGGAATCGATTACTCCGTGGCGACACCGCCCGCTGAGGGCTCCCCGGCGCCCCCGGAAACGCCGCAGCGGGCGGCGCCCCCGGTGTGGGGGAGCCGCCCGCTGGGCTTCAAGCGGTACCTGCGAGCCGTACCTTCAGGCGGTACTCAGCCGGCTGTCGAGCCGAGCTCAGTGGTGGCCGCCCTGGGCCTCCAGGCGCTTGTACGAAGCCTCGATCTCGGCCTCGGCCTCGGCGCGGCCCACCCAGTTGGCGCCCTCGACCGACTTGCCCGGCTCCAGGTCCTTGTAGACCTCGAAGAAGTGCTGGATCTCCAGGCGGTCGAACTCCGACACGTGGTGGATGTCGCGCAGGTGCTCCACGCGCGGGTCCGAGGCCGGCACGCACAGCAGCTTGTCGTCGCCGCCCGCCTCGTCCGTCATGCGGAACATGCCGATGGCGCGGCACTTGATCAGGCAGCCCGGGAAGGTGGGCTCGTCCAGGATGACCAGCGCGTCCAGCGGGTCGCCGTCCTCGCCGAGGGTGTTCTCGACGAAGCCGTAGTCCGCCGGGTAGCTGGTCGAGGTGAAGAGGCGACGGTCCAGACGGATCCGGCCGGTCTCGTGGTCCACCTCGTACTTGTTCCGCGAACCCTTGGGGATCTCGATGGTGACGTCGAACTCCACGTCCTGCTCCTCCATGATCAGCTCCGGCCCGGTGCCGGAGCTTGACTGCTCCGAGATGGCTTTTTGATTCAAAAGCGTGCGCGTCCGGCCCATCCCTGGGGTGGGTGCCATGCTCGCGGCAAGACGCAGTGGTTAAGTGTCCCTCACGCATATGTGTGATCGCGAAAGGGGCTGGTCCGAGGTGCCATTGGTCAAGACGTGGCAGCTCATCGCGGGGTCGGCCGTGGCCGGCCTCGCCCTGTCGGCGGCAGCCGTGGCCTCCGCCGGCCCCTGGGACTCCGGCCAGCGTAAGGCCGAGCGTGACCGCGCCGCCTCCTGGAGCCGGACGGGTGGCGCAGATCACGCGGCCGGTTCGCTCCCCCAGGCCGCGCCGAGCGCCCCGGGCGTGCTCCAGGGCATCGCCCCGCGCGGCGACGCCCCCTCCGCCGCCCTCGCCGGGGTGCTCGGACCGCTGCTCGCCGACCCCGCCCTCGGGACCGTGCGCGGGGCCAGCGTGGTCGACGCCGTCACCGGGCAGGTGCTGTACGAGTCCGGGGCCGCCGAGCCCCTGACCCCCGCCTCCACCGTCAAGATCGCCACCGCGAGCGCCGCCCTGGCCGCTCTCGGCCCCGAGTACCGCATCCGCACCACGGTGACCCCCGGGCCCGGCGCCGGCCAGATCGTCCTGGTCGGCGGCGGCGACCCCTCGCTGACCGCGAAGAAGAAGAGCCCGGCCGGCTCCGGCGGCAGCCTCGTCGCCCTCGCCGCCGACACCGCCCGGGCCCTCAAGGCCGCCTCCACCGACACCGTGACCCTCGGCTACGACGACACCCTCTACTCGGGCCCCGTCCGCCACCCCATCGGCCGCAACGACAACCTCGCCCCCGTCACCGCCCTCACCGCAGACGAGGGCCGCCCCGACGACTCCACCGCCGGCCCCGTCGAACGCAGCGAGGACCCCTCCGGGGACACCGCCCGCGCCTTCGCCGCCCTGCTGCGCGACCGCGGCATCAAGGTCACGGGCGAACCAGCCCCCGCCAAGGCCGCCCCCGACGCCCGGCCGCTGGCCACCACCCTCTCCACCCCCCTCGCCGGGCTGGTCGAGCGGATGCTGACCAACAGCGACAACGACATCGCCGAGGCCCTCGCCCGCCAGACCGCCCTCGCCTCCGGCAAGCCCGCCGGCTTCGACGGGGCCGGACAGGCCGTCACCGAACGCCTCGCCTCCCTCGGCGTCGACCTCACCGGCTCCCGCTTCGCCGACGGCAGCGGCCTGAACCGGGCCGACAAGGTCAGCGCCCGCCTCCTGACGGGCCTCCTCGCCAAGGCCGCCGGCCCCGGCCACCCGGAGCTGCGGCCCGTCCTCACCGGACTGCCCGTCGCCGGCTTCACCGGCACCCTGCGCACCCGCAACGCCGGCACCTCCCCCGCCGCCGGCCTGCTCCGGGCCAAGACGGGCACCCTGACCGGCGTGAACTCCCTCGCCGGGACCGTCGTCGCCCCGTCCGGGCGGCTCGTGGCCTTCGCCTTCCTCACCGCGAACGCCCCCGACGGGTCCGCCGCCGAGAAGGGCCTCGACAAGCTGGCCGCCGCCGTCGCTTCCACCCCCTGACCGCCAGGGGGCTCCGCCGCGGCGCCGGCCCACGTACCGTTGACGCATGACGAGCATCGGTGGTGCGGAGATGGTCGACTGGAACCTCGCGGTCGCGACCGCGACCCGCCTGGTACGGCCGGGTCCGGAGGTCAGCCGTGACGAGGCCCGGGCCGTGGTGGCGGAGCTGCGCCGGCACGCCAGGACCTCCGAGGAGCACGTGCGCGCGTTCACCCGGATGATGCCCGACGGCGCCACCCCCGGACCCGACACCCCCGTCCTCGTGGTGGACCGGGCCGGCTGGATCCGGGCCAATGTCGCCGGCTTCCGCGAGCTGCTCGGCCCGCTGCTGGCCAAGATGCAGGAGCGGCGCGGCAGCGGCCCCGGCGGCGCCGTCCTCGGGTCCGTCGGCGGCAAGGTCACCGGCGTCGAGCTGGGGATGCTGCTCAGCTTCCTGGCCTCCCGGGTCCTCGGCCAGTACGAGACCTTCGCGCCCGTCGCCGCCGACCTGCCCGGCGACCCCGCCACCGGCGGCCGGCTGCTGCTCGTCGCGCCCAACATCGTCCAGGTGGAACGGGACCTGGAGGTCAGCCCCCACGACTTCCGGCTCTGGGTCTGCCTGCACGAGGAGACCCACCGCACCCAGTTCACCGCCGTGCCCTGGCTGCGCGCCCACCTGGAGGGGGAGATCCACGCCTTCCTCGGCGCCACCGAGATCGAACCCGGCGCCCTCCTGGAGCGGCTGCGCGAGGCCGTCCAGTCCTTCGCCGGCGCCCGCGGCGACGGCGAGCGCGACGACGAGCCCCACTCCTTCGTCGAGCTCGTCCAGACCCGCGAACAGCGCGAGGTCCTCGGCCGGCTCACCGCCGTGATGTCCCTGCTGGAGGGCCACGCCGACTTCGTCATGGACGGCGTCGGCCCCGATGTGGTGCCCTCCGTCGCCGAGATCCGCGAGAAGTTCCAGCAGCGCCGGGCCAGGGGCGCCGGCCGCCTCGACGCCGCCCTGCGCAAGCTGCTCGGCCTCGACGCCAAGCTGCGCCAGTACCGCGACGGGGAGCGGTTCGTCCGCGCCGTCGTCGGCGAGGTCGGCGTCGAGGGCTTCAACCGCGTGTGGACCTCGCCGAACACGCTGCCGACCCGGTCGGAGATCGCCAAGCCCGCGGAGTGGGTGGCGCGGATGCACCGCAGGGGGAGCGCGGGGCGCGAAGAAGGGTGACGCGGGAGGCGTAAACCTGTCCCACTGGGGGAAGCAGCATCACCCTTCCGAGGGACCGTGAGTCGTGGAAGGGCGTGCGATGCTCGGGGAACGGCTCGCTTCTGTCACCATCGACGCACTCTGAGTGACCACCCGCGCGCTACACCCCGAAGCCTCCGAGCATCCGAATCTCCACGAAGGGCACCGGACATGGGTCCCCATCCTGCGGTCGCGGCGATACGCCTGGCGGTCCGCCGCGTACTCCACGACGTCCTCACCGACCTGACCGAACTCCCCCGCACCGCGGCTGCCCCCCTCGTCGCGGCGCCCCGCAGCGCGGCCGGCCCCCGGCCGCTCGTCCTCGTCGCCTGCTCCGGCGGCGCGGACTCCATGGCACTCGCCTCCGCCCTCGCCTTCGAAGCCCCCAAGCTCGGCGTCCGGGCCGGCGGCATCACCATCGACCACGGCCTCCAGGCCGGCTCCGACCTGCGCGCCGCGGAGGTCGTCAGCCGCATGACCGCGCTCCGCCTCGACCCGGTGGAGTCCGTCGCCGTGCGTGTCGGCCGCGACGGCGGACCCGAGGCCGCCGCCCGCGACGCCCGCTACGCCGCCCTGGACGAGGCCGCCGACCGGCTCGGCGCCGCCGCCGTGCTGCTCGGCCACACCCGTGACGACCAGGCGGAAACCGTCCTGCTGGGCCTCGCCCGCGGCTCCGGCATCCGCTCGCTGTCCGGCATGGCCGAGGTCTCCGGAGGCCCCGGCCGCACCAAGCGCTACCGCCGCCCCTTCCTCCACATCGACCGGCAGACCGCCCGCAAGGCGTGCATGGTCCAGTCCCTCCCCGTCTGGGACGACCCGCACAACATGGACCCCGCCTACACCCGCTCCCGGCTGCGCCACGAGGGACTGCCCGCCCTGGAGAAGGCGCTCGGCAAGGGGGTCGTGGAGGCGCTCGCCCGCACCGCCCAGCTCTCCCGGGACGACGCCGACGCGCTCGACGCCTGGGCCGCCGACGCCGAGGCCGGCGTACGCGACGAGGACGGCCGCCTGGAGTGCGCCAAGCTGTACGCCCTGCCGCCCGCCGTGCGCCGCCGGGTGCTGCGCCGGGCCGTGGTCGCGGCGGGCTCGCCCGCCGGCTCCCTCTTCGCCCGCCACATCGAGGAAGTCGACCGGCTCATCACCGGATGGCGCGGCCAGGGGGCCATCAACCTGCCCGGCCGCGTCGAGGCCCAGCGGCAGGGTGGCAGACTTGTCATCCGGCAGGGCTGATTGGTGCTGAAACACGGCTGAGTCCTCCGGGGGCACCCCCCGGAGCCCCGGCCGACAACGAAAGTGATGCGGGTGGACGAGAAGGACATGGGCAGCGACCTCCAGTCGGTGCTCATCACCAAGGAAGAGATCGACGCGAAGCTGGCCGAGCTGGCCGCGAAGATCGACGCGGAGTACGCGGGCAAGGACCTGCTCATCGTCGGTGTGCTCAAGGGCGCCGTGATGGTGATGGCGGACCTGGCGCGTGCCTTGTCCACCCCGCTCACCATGGACTGGATGGCGGTGTCCTCGTACGGCGCCGGGACCCAGTCCTCGGGCGTGGTGCGGATCCTCAAGGACCTGGACACCGACATCAAGGACAAGCACGTCCTGATCGTCGAGGACATCATCGACTCCGGCCTGACCCTGTCCTGGCTGCTGTCGAACCTGGGCTCCCGCCAGCCGGCCTCCCTCAAGGTCGTCACGCTGCTGCGCAAGCCCGAGGCCGCCAAGGTCGCCATCGACGTCGAGTGGGTCGGCTTCGACATCCCCAACGAGTTCGTCGTCGGCTACGGCCTCGACTACGCGGAGAAGTACCGCAACCTGCCGTTCGTCGGCACGCTCGCCCCCCACGTGTACGGCGGCTGAACCCCTTTCGTCATCCCGATCGCCCCCGGGGGAACCCGGGGGCGCTTCCCGCCGTTGGAGGAGAAGGCGGGCCTGTCGGCCGTCCCACGGGGCGGCGGGTGACAATACAGGGGTACATTCCGAAGAACAGTCTTTACTCGCAGCAGCATTTACCTACGGGCAGGAGGGACGGGGTGCCCGGCACCCCGTATGGATGGACGTGAAGCGATACTTCCGTGGGCCGGTCATGTGGATCGTGCTGGCCGTCCTCGCCGTGGTCGTGTTGATGAACGTCGTCGGCTCCGGCGGCGGCTACAAGTCGGTGGAGACCAGCGAGGTCATCAAGGCGATCAACAGTGGCCAGGTCGACAGCGCCAAGCTGACCACCGGCGACAGCCAGATGATCAAGATCGAGCTGAAAAAGGGCCAGAAGCTCGGCAACAACAGCGGCACCAAGTTCCAGGCCAACTACATCGGGGACCAGGGCGTCCAGCTCGCCCAGAACCTCCAGACCAAGTACGAAGCCGGTCAGATCCCGGACGGCTACTCCGTCACGCCGGACAAGACCAGCCCGTTCCTCAGCGTGCTGCTCTCGCTCCTGCCCTTCGTCCTCATCGTCGTCGTCTTCCTGTTCCTGATGAACCAGATGCAGGGTGGCGGCTCGCGGGTCATGAACTTCGGCAAGTCCAAGGCGAAGCTCATCACCAAGGACACCCCGAAGACGACGTTCGCCGACGTCGCGGGCGCGGAGGAGGCCGTCGAGGAGCTCCACGAGATCAAGGAGTTCCTCCAGGAGCCGGCGAAGTTCCAGGCCGTCGGTGCCAAGATCCCCAAGGGTGTGCTGCTCTACGGGCCGCCCGGTACCGGCAAGACCCTGCTCGCGCGTGCCGTCGCGGGTGAGGCGGGCGTTCCGTTCTACTCGATCTCCGGTTCCGACTTCGTCGAGATGTTCGTCGGTGTCGGTGCCTCGCGCGTGCGTGACCTGTTCGAGCAGGCCAAGGCGAACGCCCCGGCGATCGTCTTCGTCGACGAGATCGACGCCGTCGGCCGGCACCGCGGTGCGGGCCTCGGCGGCGGTCACGACGAGCGTGAGCAGACCCTCAACCAGCTGCTCGTCGAGATGGACGGCTTCGACGTGAAGGGCGGCGTCATCCTGATCGCCGCCACGAACCGGCCCGACATCCTCGACCCGGCGCTGCTGCGCCCGGGCCGCTTCGACCGGCAGATCGCGGTCGACCGGCCGGACATGCAGGGCCGTCTGGAGATCCTCAAGGTCCACCAGAAGGGCAAGCCGGTCGCTCCGGACGTCGACCTCTCGGCCGTCGCCCGCCGCACCCCCGGCTTCACGGGTGCCGATCTGTCCAACGTCCTGAACGAGGCGGCCCTGCTGACCGCCCGCTCGGACAAGAAGCTGATCGACAACCACATGCTGGACGAGGCGATCGACCGCGTCGTGGCGGGCCCGCAGAAGCGGACCCGGATCATGTCCGACAAGGAGAAGAAGATCACCGCGTACCACGAGGGCGGACACGCCCTGGTCGCGGCGGCCTCCCCGAACTCCGACCCGGTACACAAGATCACGATCCTGTCCCGCGGCCGGGCCCTGGGCTACACCATGGTCCTGCCCGACGAGGACAAGTACTCGACCACCCGCAACGAGATGCTCGACCAGCTCGCGTACATGCTGGGCGGTCGCGCGGCCGAGGAACTGGTCTTCCACGACCCGACCACCGGCGCCGCGAACGACATCGAGAAGGCCACGGCGACGGCCCGCGCGATGGTCACCCAGTACGGCATGACCGAGCGCCTCGGCGCGATC
The DNA here is from genome assembly GCF_040636215.1 of Streptomyces sp. NPDC006687. Taxonomy (NCBI): domain Bacteria; kingdom Bacillati; phylum Actinomycetota; class Actinomycetes; order Kitasatosporales; family Streptomycetaceae; genus Streptomyces; species Streptomyces sp. NPDC006687. The sequence goes on from NZ_JBEYJJ010000013.1 coordinate 149,697, forward strand.
AAGTTCGGCGGGGACAACACCGAGCCGTTCCTGGGCCGCGAGATGTCGCACCCGCGGGACTACTCGGAAGAGGTCGCGGCGCTGGTCGACGAAGAGGTCAAGAAGCTCATCGAGACCGCGCACAACGAGGCATGGGAGATCCTGGTCGAGAACCGGGACGTCCTGGACAACCTGGTGCTGGCGCTCCTGGAGAAGGAGACCCTGGGCAAGGAGGAGATCGCGGAGATCTTCTCCACGATCGTGAAGCGTCCGGCCCGCCCGGCGTGGACCGGTTCGTCCCGCCGCACCCCCTCCACCCGTCCGCCGGTGCTCTCGCCCAAGGAGCTCCAGCTGACGAACGCCGCCAACGGCACCTCGGCGGCCCAGACCGCCGTGTCGGTGGAGAAGGCCCCGGAGTCCTCCCCGGAGGACCGCCCGGAGGTCTGATCAAGCCCGGAATGGATGCCGCGCCCCCCAGGTTCTAGCCTGGGGGGCGCGGCACATTTGTACGCCGCGCGCGCAGACAGGAACGAGGAAGAGATGACCGACCCAGTGACCCTGACCGGTGAGGGCACGATCGGCGAGTTCGACGAGAAGCGCGCCGAGGCGGCGGTCCGCGAGCTCCTGATCGCGGTCGGCGAGGACCCGGACCGCGAGGGCCTCCTGGAGACCCCGGCGCGCGTGGCGCGGGCGTACAAGGAGATATTCGCCGGGCTGTACCAGCGGCCCGAGGACGTCCTGACCACCACGTTCGACCTGGGCCACGACGAGATGGTCCTGGTGAAGGACATCGAGGTGATGAGCTCCTGTGAGCATCATCTGGTCCCGTTCCACGGCGTGGCCCACGTCGGCTACATCCCGTCCGCCGACGGGAAGATCACCGGCCTGTCGAAGCTGGCCCGCCTGGTGGACGTGTTCGCCCGCCGCCCCCAGGTGCAGGAGCGGCTGACCACGCAGATCGCGGACTCCCTGATGGAGATCCTCGACCCGCGGGGCTGCATCGTGGTCATCGAGTGCGAGCACATGTGCATGACCATGCGCGGTGTCCGCAAGCCGGGTGCGAAGACCATCACCTCGGCGGTCCGCGGCCAGCTCCGCGACCCCGCGACCCGCAACGAGGCGATGAGCCTGATCATGGCCCGTTAGGGCCGGCCAGGGCCCGCGAGGGCCCGCAGCGCGCCGGGCCCGGTCAGGCGCGGGCCGCCGCGGGCTTGTCGGGGTCCTCGTCCTCGGGGAGTTTCAGGACGTGTTCCAGGAACAGGGCCGCCGCGACGACCGCGGCGCCCGCCAGGACCGAGCCGGCCGCGTACCATGCCTGGTCGCGGCGGGCCGGGACGTCCAGGGAGTCGGTGAGGAGGAAGACGCCGACGCCGCCGTACATGCCGGCGACCAGGGCCGCGACCAGGGCGCTGGCCTGGCCGAAGACCACCGCGCGGGCCGCCATCAGCGGCTCCACGCCCTTGGCCCCCGGACGGCGCTCGCGCTGGGCCCGCAGGCGGGCGCGCAGCGACAGGGCCGTGGCGAACAGCACCACGGCGATGACCGCCAGCACGACCGGCGCGGCCAGCGGGACGCCCGGCAGGGTGCCGTAGGCGTTCCACAGGCGGGCCCCCGCCCAGGACAGCACCCCGGCGATCACGAAGATGCCCGCCAGGACCGCCGGCCTCAATTGCTTCACTTGCCCGCCCCCCGTTCGGTGTCGGCTACCTGAACACGCTAACGGCTATTCCGGGAGGCGGAGTTCCAGGTCGCCGCGTGGCGTGACGCCGCTCAGGCCGATCGCGGACAGCAGGCCCGCCACGGGGCCGCGGCCGGGGAGCTGGGCCTCGGGGTCGATGTCGTTCCAGGGGGCCAGGACGAAGGCCCGCAGGTGCGCCCGGGGGTGCGGGAGGGTGAGGACGGCGTCGTCGGAGACCACGTCCGCGTACGCCACGATGTCCACGTCGATGGTGCGCGGCCCCCAGCGCTCCTCGCGGACCCGGTCGAACGCCTCCTCGACGGCGTGCGCCCGCTCCAGGAGCGAGGACGGCGGCAGGGTGGTCTTCAGCGCGATGACCGCGTTGAGGTACGAGGGCTGCGAGCCGGCCTCGACGCCCCACGGCTCGGTCTCGTAGACCGGGGAGACGGCCTTGACCCGCAGCCCGGGGGTGTCGCCGAGGGCGTCGATGGCGCCCTGGAGGGTCTCCAGCCGGTTGCCGAGGTTCGCGCCGAGCGCGATCACGGCCCATTTGGGGTTGGAGAGGGTGACGTCGGCCGCGTCGACCGCCTCGGTGACGGACGCCGGGACGGGCTGGACGGTGGGGTCGCTCTGGGTCTTCAGTGCGTTCAGTGCGTTGTTCACACGCGGCTCCGGGTGATCGTGACGGTCACGTCGTCGAAGGGGACGGTGATCGGCGCGTCGGGCTTGTGGACGACGACCTCCACCTGTGCCACGGCCTCGTGCTTGAGGCACTGCTGGGCGATCCGCTCGGCGAGGGTCTCGATGAGGTCGACGGGCTCGCCCTGGACGACGTCGACGACCTCCTCGGCCACGACGCCGTAGTGCACGGTCTTGGCGAGGTCGTCCCCGGCCGCCGCCGGGCGGGTGTCCAGGTGCAGCACGAGGTCGACGATGAAGGTCTGGCCTTCTTCGCGCTCCCGGGGGAAGACGCCGTGGTGCCCGCGAGCCTTGAGGCCGCGCAGCGCGACACGATCCACGCGAATCACTCCTGCTTTCGTAGGTGCTTCCGGTCCCGGGGACGCCCCGGGCCCTTGGGCCTACGCCGAGTGCGGTCGGCGTCGTCCACCTTCGAATTTACCTGCGACAAACCTTCGCTCCCGCCCTTGGGGTCAGTCGGAGCCCTCTTCCTCCTCGTCATCGGAGTCCGTGAGCACCGGAGAACCGTGGTGGGACCACAGGCGCCAGCCCTGCGGTGTGCGACGGAACACATTCGTGGCGACCACCAGCTGGCCGACGAGCGGACCGAGTTCCCCGGCCTCCTCGGCCGGGCCCCCGCTGAGGATGTTCTCGGTGCAGGTGACCAGGGCGGTGTCGCCTATGAGGGCCACCTTGGTGTCGGTGAGGAAGAACTGGATGTACTCGGTGTGCGACATGATCAGCGCGTACGAGCGCAGGACCTCGCCCCGCCCGGAGAGCACCGGCCATCCGGGGTGGACGCAGGAGATCTCGTCTTCCAGCCAGAGCGCCGACAGCGCGTCGAAGTCCCCCCGCTCCATGGCCTCGTAGAAGGCCGCGTTGACCTCTTCGACGGCTTCGATGTCGGTACGGCTCACCGTTCCCCTTCCCAGTGCGTCCGGTCGGTCCGGCGGGTCACAGAGCCCCTTCCACGGCGCGGGCCACCCGAACCGCGTCGGCGGTGGCCCGTACCTCGTGCACCCGGACGGCCCAGGCGCCCTGGTGGGCGGCGATGGCGGAGACGGCGGCGGTGGCGGCGTCCCGTTCGCGGGCGGGCGGCGGGGCGGCCTCGGCCGTACCGGCCAGGATCCGGCCGAGGAAACGCTTCCGCGAGGCGGCGACCAGCAGCGGGAAGCCGAGGGCGCGCAGCTCGGGGAGGCGGGCGACGAGGGCCAGGTCGTGCTCGGCGTTCTTGGCGAAGCCCAGGCCCGGGTCGACGACGATCCGCTCGGGGGCGATACCGCCGGAGACGACGGCGTCGATCCGGGCGCGGAGCTCGGCGGTGACCTCGCCGAGGACGTCGGCGTAGACGGCCCGGCTGTTCATGGTGTCGCTGAAGCCGCGCCAGTGCATGACCACGAAGGGCACCGCGGTGGCGGCGACGGCGGGGATCATGCGGGGGTCGGCGAGTCCGCCGCTGACGTCGTTGACGAGGCGGGCGCCGGCGGCGACGGCCTGTTCGGCGACGGTGGCCCGCATGGTGTCCACGGAGACGGGGACCCCTTCGGAGGCCAGACCGCGGACGACGGGGACGACCCGGCGCAGCTCCTCGTCGGCGTCGACGCGGGTGGCGCCGGGGCGGGTGGACTCGCCGCCGACGTCGATGAGGTCGGCGCCCTGGGCGACGAGGTCGAGGCCGCGCTTGACGGCGGCGGTGGTGTCGAACCAGCGGCCGCCGTCGGAGAAGGAGTCGGGTGTGACGTTGACGACGCCCATGACCGCGCAGCGGTCCCAGTCGGGGAGCCCGGCCACTTGGCCCCGGGGGGCGGGGCCGCGGGTGGTGTTCATGAGGTCCAGGGTAGATCCCGTGCAGCACGGCGCCCCCGGGCCCTGGGGGCCCGGGGGCGCTGCGGGAGGTGCGGGTGTTACGCGGCCTGGACCTCGCGGTCGGCCTGGGAGGGGATCGTGGCGTGGTCGTGGGCGCAGGGGCGGGCCTGCTTCGGGCCGCGGCGGCTCGCGAAGAGGCGGGGGAGGGCCAGGGTGACGAAGCCCTCGGCCTGCATCACGGCGAAGCCGATGCGGGGCAGGTCGCGGTGGTGGCGGTAGACCATGAAGCGCGGCTCCCAGCGGGGGCGGAACTTCTCGTTGAACTTGTACAGCGACTCGATCTGGAACCAGCGCGAGAGGAACACGAGCAGGCTGCGCCAGGCGCGCAGGACCGGGCCGGCGCCGATCTTCTCGCCGCGGGCCAGGGCCGCGCGGAACATCGCGAAGTTCAGGGAGACCTTCTCGATGTTCAGCTCGGGGGCCTGCTGGAGGGAGGCGACGATCAGCAGCTCGTTCATGCCGGGGTCGGCGCCGCGGTCGCGGCGCATCATCTCCAGGGACATGCCGTCCTTGCCCCAGGGCACGAAGTGCTGGATGGCCTTGAGGTCGCCGAAGGGGCTGCTGTCGCCCTCCTCGACGCGGTGCGCGGTGGCGATGATGCAGTCCCCGTCGCCGGGGTCGCCGATGCGGCCCAGGGCCATGGAGAACCCGCGCTCGGTGTCCGTACCGCGCCAGGCTTCGGCCGCGCCGCGGACCTGGGCCAGCTCGAACTCGTTCAGCTCGCTGACCCGGCGGACCTTGGTGGTGTAGCCGTTGCGCTCGATGCGCTTGACCATCTGGCGGACGTTGCGCATGGGGCGGCCGGCGAGGGAGAAGTCTTTGACGTCGACGATGGCCTCGTCGCCGAGTTCCAGGGCGTCCAGGCCCGTCTCACGGGTCCAGACCTCGCCGCCGGTCTCGCTGCAGCCGACGACGGCCGGGGTCCAGGAGTGGGCCTTGGCCTCCTCCATGAACCGCTCGATGGCGCCCGGCCATGCCTCGACGTCGCCGACGGGGTCGCCGGAGGCGAGCATCACGCCGGAGACCACGCGGTAGGTGACGGCGGCCTTGCCGCTGGGGGAGAAGACGACGGCCTTGTCGCGGCGGAGCGCGAAGTGGCCGAGCGAGTCGCGGCCGCCGTGCCGGGCGAGCAGCTCGCGCAGCTTCTCCTCGTCGGCCGGGGTGAGGCGCGCGGCCGGGTGCTCGGGGCGGAAGGCGAGGTAGATCGTGGTGACGGCGGTCAGCATGCCGAGGGCGCCGAGGGAGTAGCCGACGGTCCAGCTCACCCGTCCGGAGTAGTCGACGGGGCCCTCGAAGCCGAAGAGGCCGTACACCACGTGGGTGATCTGCTCGGAGAGGCTCGGGCGGCCGACGACCTTGTTCGGGTGGACGTTGACGATGACCAGGCCCAGGCCGATGGAGCCGGCGCTCATCAGGACGAAGTTCGCGAGCGCCTTCCAGCGGCTGCGCGGGTCCGGAAGGGCCTTGAACTCACCCTGGTGGCGTACGAGCAGGGCGAGGAGGACCGCCGAGATGACCACGCCGATGACCGAGTGGCGGTACACGAACTGGGCGACGGCGCCGGCCGGCAGCAGGATGACCGAGGCCCTCCAGGCACGCCGCTTGCGCCGCTTGAGCCCGTGCGCGAGCAGCAGGATCAGGACGCCCGCGCTGATGGACAGGGCCGCGGCGAAGGGGCCCAGGGAGCCGGGCAGCACCTCGGTGACCGCGTGGAACCGGCTGTGGCGGAATCGCGGGAAGACGCCCGCCGCGATGTCCACGAGGCCGACGATCATGACGGCCGTACCTACGAGACCGGGCACCGACTCCGGCCTGGGTCCGCGGAAGATTCGCCGGACCTTACTCGGAACCTGTCCCGACTTATCGCCATCTATCCTGCTAGACATCGCTTCCCGTTGCTCCGCGAGAGATCATGTGGCCGAAGGCCGTGACAGCCTCCGGGGTGTGGTGCGTTCACTAGGACGACATCGAGGAGGAGCGGGTTCACTCTTCCGTCGTAAAAATCCAGCCCTGCCATCAGAAAGTCGACTGACTGCTCATGGGTCTCACCAGTAATGCCGTTCTGGTCCTGGCCATCATCGCCGGTGTAGCGCTGTTCGCGGTGACGGTCTGGCTCTGGCCGAAGCTCTCGGGCCGCACCTGGCGGTCGGTCCTCGGCCGGATCGGGCTCCTGCTCGCGACCCAGCTGGCGCTCTTCTCGGCAGTCGGTCTCGCCGCCAACAAGTCGTTCCTCTTCTACGGTTCCTGGGCCGACCTGTTCGGCCAGCAGACGGCCATCGGCAAGGTCGTCGACCACTCGATGAGCAGCAAGGACATCAAGGTCCTGGACAAGCAGAAGCTGGACGTCCCCGGCGGAGGCCAGCCCCAGGTCGGTGGTCAGATACTGAAGGTCGCCATCACCGGGCAGAAGTCCAAGATAACGAGTCCCGGCTACGTCTGGCTCCCGCCGGAGTACTTCCAGCCGCAGCACAAGGACAAGAACTTTCCGGCCTCCATCGTCCTGACGGGCTACCCCGGTACGGCGGAGAACCTGATCAAAGGGCTGAACTACCCCATGACGGCCTTCAAGCAGGCCAAGCAGGGCAAGATGAAGCCGATGATCCTGGTCATGCTGCGCCCGACCATCGCGCCGCCGCGTGACACCGAGTGCGTGGACATACCGGGCGGCCCGCAGACGGAGACCTTCTTCGCGCAGGACCTGCCGCAGGCCATCCAGGGCACGTTCCGGGTCGGCAAGAAGCCGCAGAACATGGGCTTCATCGGCAACTCGACGGGCGGCTACTGCGCCCTGAAGATCGCCGCGCACCACCCGCAGACCTTCGGCGCCGCCGCGGGTCTGTCCGCGTACTACAAGGCGGCGGACGACCCGACGACCGGTGACCTCTTCCACGGCGACGAGAAGCTGCGCAAGGGCTCGGACGTGCTGTGGAGCGTGGAGAACAAGAAGCCGACCGGCACCTCCTTCCTCGTCACCACGAGCGAGAAGGGCGAGGACAACCTGCACGACACGAAGAAGTTCATCAAGCTGGTCAAGGGCCCGGACCGGGTCTCCTCGATCATCCTCGACAGCGGCGGCCACAACTTCAACACCTGGCGCCGGGAGATCCCGCCGATGCTGGTGTGGATGAGCAGCCGGATGCAGGCGTAAGGCAGGCAGCGGAAGTACCGGGCGGCCCGCCGCCCACTCGTGGTCAGGGCCCGGCGCGCGCCGGGCCCTTCGTCATGCCTCCGGCGGGTCGGCCCGGCGCAGCGCCTGGTGGACGCCCTGCGGGGTCAGTACGCCGACCAGCGCGCCCGACGCCGGATCCGTGACCCCGATCCGCCCCGTGTCCTCCTGGAGGAGCGCCGCCAGGGCCTCGCGCAGCGACGCCCCGAGCGCCACCGACGCGGCCGGCGTCTCGCCCTCGCGCGCCGCCGTCAGGTCGGCCGCCGCCACCGGGGTGACCGCGAGCCGCCTCAGGCCCCGGTCGGCGCCGACGAAGGAGGCCACGTAGTCCGTCGCCGGCGCGGCGAGGACCTCCGCCGGGCGGGCGAACTGCTCGATGGTGCCCTCCCCGTACACGGCGATGCGGTCGCCGAGCCGTACGGCCTCCTCCAGGTCGTGGGTGACCAGCAGGATCGTCTTGCGGACCGTGCGCTGGAGGGTGAGGAACTCGTTCTGGAGCCGCTCGCGCACCACCGGGTCCACCGCGCCGAACGGCTCGTCCATCAGCAGCACGGGCGGGTCCGCCGCCAGGGCGCGGGCGACGCCGACGCGCTGGCGCTGGCCGCCCGAGAGCTGCTCGGGGTAGCGGCCGCCGAAGACGGCCGGGTCCAGGCCGACGAGTTCGAGGAGCTCGGCGGCGCGTGCGCGGGCCTTCGCCTTCGGGGTGCCGGTCAGCTGCGGCACGGTGGCCGTGTTCTCCAGCACCGTCTTGTGGGGGAACAGCCCGACCTGCTGGATGACGTAGCCGATGCGGCGGCGCAGTTCGACCGGGTCGGCGGCGGAGACGTCCTCGCCGTCCAGCAGGATCCGGCCCGAGGTGGGCTCGATGAGCCGGTTGACCATCTTCATGGTCGTCGTCTTGCCACAGCCGGAGGGGCCCACCAGCGTGACCAGCTCGCCCTCCGCCACCTCGAACGACAGGTCCTCGACGGCCGTCGTCCCCTCGGGGTAGCGCTTGGTCACATGCTCGAATCGGATCACCCCGCCATCCTCCCCCACACGTGCGCGCGGGTGGGCGAAGGGTTTGTGAGGGGAGTGTTGCACCTGTGCGAATGATTCCGGCCAAGGTGGGTGTCGGGGGTTATGGTCGCACTGGCCGGATCTTCGGGTACGTGTGTGCGAGCAGAGGGGGTGAGCGGTGTGGCGGTACGGAGCTGTCTGGTGGCCAACGACTGGATCTGCTGGGACTACGTCACCTCCCGCGCCCCGGAACTCGCCGACGCCACCCTGGAACACGTCTGGATCACGGCGGTCTCGGTGCTCATCGGCGTCGTCATCGCCGTCCCCCTCGCCCTGCTGGCCCGCCGCGGCCGCCGCTGGGCGGCCCCCGTGCTCGGACTGACCACCCTGCTCTACACCATCCCCTCGCTCGCCATGTTCTCCCTGCTGCTGCCCTTCTTCGGGCTCTCGGCGGCGCTCGTGGTGACCGGACTGGTGCTGTACTCGCTGACCATCCTGGTCCGCAACGTCATGGCGGGGCTCCAGGCCGTCCCCGAGGAGGTACGGGAGGCCGCGCGGGGGATGGGCTACGGGCCGGCCCGGCTGCTGTGGCAGGTCGAACTGCCGCTGGCCCTGCCCGCGCTGCTCGCCGGGGTGCGGATCGCGACCGTCTCCACCGTGGCGCTGACCACCGTCGGTTCCATCGTCGGCAAGGGCGGGCTGGGCAACCTGATCGCCCCCGCCGTGAGCAGCTCCTTCAAGGCCCAGGTGCTCACCGCCTCCGTGCTGTGCGTCCTGCTCGCGCTCGCCGCCGACCTGCTGCTGCTCGGCCTCCAGCGGCTGCTGACCCCGTGGACCCGCGCCGGGGCCGGGGCCGGACGGTCCGCGCGGACGAAGGGGGCCTGAGGCCGTGGGAGTCCTGGGCAAGGCGTGCGGCTGGCTCGCGGACGGGGGCAACTGGTCGGGGGAGGACGGTGTCTGGCACCGGCTCGCCGAGCACCTGCTGGTCAGCGGGATCGCCCTGGGCGTCGCCTGCGCGGTGGCCCTGCCGGTGGGGCTGTGGCTCGGCCATGTCGGCCGGGGCGGGGCGCTCGCGGTGAACCTCTCCAATGTGGGGCGGGCCGTACCGGTGTTCGCGGTGCTGGCCCTGTTCATGGTCTCGCCGCTGCGCAGCGCCGGCTACCTGCCGACCGTGGTCGCGCTGGTGCTGTTCGCGGTGCCGCCGCTGCTGACCAACGCCTACGTCGGGATGCGCGAGGTGGACCGCTCGGTGGTCGAGGCGGCCCGGGGCATGGGCATGTCCGGCCGGCAGCTGTTCTGGCGGGTGGAGCTGCCGCTCGCGCGGGGGCTGGTGATGACCGGGCTGCGCTCGGGCGCCGTACAGGTCATCGCCACCGCCACCATCGCCGCGATGGTCGGCCAGGGCGGCCTCGGCCGCATCATCACCGCCGGCTTCAACACGTACGACACCCCGCAGGTCGTGGCGGGCGCCCTGCTGGTCGCGCTGCTGGCCCTGCTGGTGGAGGGGCTGCTGGTGGCGGCGGAGCGGCTGCTGCTGCGCGGTGGCCGCCGCCCGGCGCCGCGCTGAGGCCACCCCTCACGTCCGTCTCGTCCGCCTCGTTTCCCCTGAATCACCCTGATCTCCAAGGAGCATGATGAGCAAGTCCACGCGCATCCTCGGCGCGACCCTGGGCGCGGTCGCCCTGACCGTTTCGCTCAGCGCGTGCGGGGGCGACAGCCTGGAGAAGACCAAGGACGGTGGCTCCTCCGCCGCCGCCCCGGCCGGATCCGGGGGCGCCAAGGGGAAGCTGGTGGTCGGCGCGGCCGGGTTCACCGAGTCCAACGTGCTCGCCGAGCTGTACGCGCAGCTGCTCCGGCAGGCCGGCTACGGCGCCTCCATCACCACGGTCAGCAACCGCGAGCTGTACGAACCCTCGCTGGAGAAGGGCGAGATCGACGTGGTGCCGGAGTACGCGGCCACCCTCGCCGAGTTCCTCAACGCCAAGGTCAACGGCAAGGACGCGCCCAAGGACAAGCCCGTGGCCTCCAGCGACGCCCAGGCCACGGTGGCGGCACTGGACAAGCTCGCCGTCCCGCTTGGCATCAGGCCCCTGGAAGCGGGTGCGGCCGTCGACCAGAACGCCTTCGCGGTGAGCCGGGAATTCGCCGAGAAGAACAAGCTGAAGACGCTTTCCGATCTGGGGAAGTCGGGGCTGAAAGTGAAGATCGCGGCGGGTGACGAATGCTCCGTACGCCCCTTCTGCGCGCCCGGATTGGAGAAGACGTACGGAATCCAGGTTTCCGGTATCGATCCCAAGGGGGTCGGCACCCCGCAGGCCAAGCAGGCGGTCAAGGACGGTGTGGACCAGCTCGTGCTGACCACCACCACCGACGCCACCCTCGACAGCTACGGTCTGGTCCTGCTGGAGGACGACAAGAAGCTCCAGAACGCCGACAACCTCCTGCCCGTCGTCAACACCAAGGACGCCGGCTCCCCGGAGGTCGCCCAGGCCCTCTCCGGCCTCACCAAGGCGCTCACCACGGCCGACCTCGCCGAACTGAACCGCAAGGTGGACGCGGAGCGGGCGAAGCCGGCGGACGTGGCGAAGGCATATCTGGAGTCCAAAGGGCTTCTGACGAAGTAGCAGATACGGGATCCCGCGCACGAGGTGAACGAGCCGCCCGGCAAGAGATTGCCGGGCGGGTACTTCACACGGGGCCCACGCCCTGTAAATTTCAGGCCATGCCCCGTGGACGTCACCGCAATCCCGAGCCCCTGCACCGACTTCTCACGCCGACGGCCCTCGGCGGGGTGTGCGTCGCCAGCGCCGGCGCGGCGTGGCTCCTCGCGGAACCGCTCGCGCTGCGCCTGCTCGTGGCCCTCACGGCGGCCGCGGGGACCGGTGGCGCCGTCCTGATGCGCTCCTGGGACCGGGCGGCCGGCCGCCGGGTCGCGGAGCTGGCCCGTGAGCGGGTCAAGGACGAGTGGAAGACGGACGAGCGGATAGCCGAGCTCGAATCCGACCTCGAGGAAGCCCGCGTCCTGCGCGCCCGGCTGGACGCCAAGCTGCGCGCCAAGCGGGTCGAACTCGCGGGGCTGCGCGGGGAGCACGCGGCGCTGCTGCGCCGGTACGCCACCGCCGAGACCGAGCGGGCCAGCGCGCTGGAGAAGCGGCGGCTGCTGGCGCTGGAGGCGGCGGGCACGCCGAAGGAGCTCCCGGCGGTTTCGGAGGAGCGCACCAGCAGCGGGGCTCCCACCGCGGTGGGGTACGCGCGGGCCAACGCGGCGATGACCGCCCTGCTGAGGAAGGCCGAGGCGCGGGCGGCCGCGGGCGGCCCGAAGGCCCTGGGCCCGGGCACCGGCCCCGGCCCCGGCGCCGGCCGGACACCCGCCGCCACGGCCTCCGCCTCTGCCGCCGCCTCGGCCTCGGCGCCCGCCACCACCGCCTCGGGGTCCGCCCCCGCGGCGCCCGCCGCCACGGCTTCCGCTCCTGCCGCCTCGGCCGCCGCCGCGGTGGTTCCGGCGCGGCGGCAGGCCGCGCCGGTGGCCCCGTACGCGGCCCAGCGGCGCAGTGCCTCGCGCGTCGAGGGCGGCTTCGACTTCTTCGGCACCAAGAACACCGCCCAGGCCCGCGCCGCGATCGAGTCCGTGCAGAACGAGGACCTGGCGGACGTGGTCGGCGCCGAGGCGCTGGCCGCGCACAAGGCGGAGTCCGCGCAGGCCGAGGCCGACCCGGAGTTCAAGCCGGCCACCCCCGAGCAGCAGGCGCTGGGCCAGGTGATCGACCTGACGGCCCACGACGAGACCGAGCCGATCGACGTCGTCCGCCTCCGCACCGCCATCTCGTAGCGGCGCGCGGGGGCGCCCTCAGAACAGGGGGAGCTGCCCCGGATGAGGGGCCAGGGTGAAGCCGTCGAGGGTCGGGGCGGAGGCGTCCAGCGCCACACGCGTCCGCGAGCCCGGGCAGGACACCAGGCCGGCGCGGCGCCCCGCCGGGGGGTCGTGGCGGGCGATCCGGCCGGCCGTCACGGCGCAGACGCGGCCGCAGGACGGGCAGGCCCGTCGGGGGGAAACGGACATGCCCCCAGTGTGCACCGCCCCACCGACAACCGGCCCCGCCGGCCTACTTGTCGATGTCGCCGACCACGAAGAACAGCGAGCCCAGGATCGACACCATGTCCGCGACCAGCTGGCCCGGCAGCAGCACCGCCAGCGCCTGGATGTTGTTGAAGGAGGCACTGCGCAGCTTCAGCCGGTACGGGGTCTTCTCGCCCTTCGAGACGAGGTAGTAGCCGTTGATGCCGAGCGGGTTCTCCGTCCAGGCGTACGTGCTCCCCTCCGGCGCCTTCAGCACCTTCGGCAGCCGCTGGTTGACCGGCCCGGGCGGCAGCTCCGCCATCCGGTCCAGGCAGGCCACCGCCAGGTCCAGCGCGTTGTGGGTCTGCTCCAGCAGCACCTCGAAGCGGGCCAGGCAGTCGCCCTCGGTCCGGGTGACCACCTTCAGCACGTCCTGGAGCTCCCCGTACGCCAGGTACGGCTCGTCGCGGCGCAGGTCGAAGTCGACGCCGGAGGCGCGGGCGATCGGCCCGGAGACCCCGTACGCGTGCACCGCCTCGGCGGACAGGACGCCGACGCCGCGCGTGCGCCCGCGGAAGATCTCGTTGCCGTGGACGAGCTTGTCGTAGACGTCCATCCGGGTGCGGACGTCGGCGACGGCCGCGCGGGCCCGGCCGAGCCAGCCGGCCGGGAGGTCCTCCTTGAGGCCGCCGACCCGGTTGAACATGTAGTGCATCCGGCCGCCGGAGATCTCCTCCATGACCGCCTGGAGCTCCTCGCGCTCACGGAACGCGTGGAAGATCGGGGTGATACCGCCCAGTTCGAGGGGGTACGACCCGAGGAACATCAGGTGGTTCAGGACCCGGTTCAGCTCCGCGAGGAGCGTCCGCATCCACACCGCCCGCTCCGGGACCTCCATCCCCAGCATCCGCTCGACGGCCATGACCACGCCGAGCTCGTTGGAGAAGGCCGACAGCCAGTCGTGGCGGTTGGCGAGCATGACGATCTGGCGGTAGTCACGGGCCTCGAACAGCTTCTCCGCGCCCCGGTGCATATAGCCGACCACGGGCTCCGCGCTGGCGATGCGCTCGCCGTCCAGGACGAGCCGCAGGCGCAGCACGCCGTGGGTGGAAGGGTGCTGCGGTCCGATGTTGAGCACCATGTCGGTGCTCTCCGCCGCTCCGCCGATGCCGACCGTGGTCTCCGTCATGGGCGCATTGTCGCAGTCCTAGGCTGAGGCCATGGAAACGGGGACGACGGGTGAGACGGAGCGGCCCGGATGGGCCGCGCTGCCGGGCGGGCTCCTGTCCCTGCGGCGGCTGCTGCTGGCGCTGTGGACGGCCCTCCTCGGGGCGGCGACGGCCCTCCCGCCGGCGCTGCTCGCCGGGGCGGGGTGGGCCTGGCTCGGCGCGGTGTGGCTGGCGCCGCTGGCCTGGGGGTGGGTGCTGCTCGGCCGGAACTGGCGCTCCTGGCGGTACGCGGAGCGGGCGGACGACCTGCTGATCTGCCGGGGTGTGCTGTGGCAGCGGGAGACGGTGGTCCCGTACGGGCGGATGCAGCTGGTGGAGGTGACCTCGGGCCCGCTGGAGCGGCGCTTCGGGCTGGCCTCCGTCCAGCTGCACACGGCCGCCGCGGCCACGGACGCCAGGATCCCCGGACTGGCGCCGGCCGAGGCGGAGCGCCTCCGCGACCGGCTGACGGAGCTCGGCGAGGCCCGATCGGCCGGCCTGTGACGGCCCCCGGCCCGGTCCCCGTCCCCGCTCCGCCGGGCGGCGAGCGGCGGCTGCACGTGCTGACCCCGCTGCGCCGGGCCTGGGTGCCGGTCGCCGCGACCGCCGGTGTGGCCGTCCAGCAGGGGGAGCGGGCCCAGGAGTGGGCGCTGGCCCTGCCCGTGTGGCTGCGGCTGGCGGGGCTCGCCGGGCTGGTCCTCGTCTTCGGCGCGTACGGCTTCCTCAGCTGGTGGTTCACCCATTACGCCGTCACCCGCACCGAGCTGCGCATCCGCACCGGCCTGCTCTTCCGGCGCACCGCCCACATCCGCCTCGACCGCATCCAGGCCATCGACGTCACCCGCCCCCTGCTGGCCCGCCTGGCCGGGGTCGCCGCGCTGCGCATCGACGTCGTGGGTACCGAGGACAAGGACGAGCTGGCCTTCCTCGCCGAAGGGGACGCCGTCGCCCTGCGCGCGGAGCTGCTGGCCCGGGCCGCCGGGTTCGCCCCCGCCGAGGCGGCCGGGCTCGGGGAGGCGCCCGAGCGGGAGCTGCTGCGGGTGCCGGTACGGGATCTGGTGGTCTCCCTGCTGCTCAGCCTCGACACCTGGGCCGCCCTGGCCGGCGGGTTCGCGGCCCCGGTGGTGGCGTGGCGGCTCAGCGACAGCCTCTGGGCGGCCGTGGTCACCGTGGTGCCGCTGCTGGGTGCGGTCTGGCGGGGCACCGTGAACCGTTTCCTCACCGGCTACGACTGGCGGATCGCGGAGTCCCCGGACGGGCTGCGGCTGGACCACGGGCTGCTGGACCGGGCCCACGAGACCGTCCCGCCGGGGCGCGTGCAGAGCGTACGGATCGTGGAGCCGCTGCTGTGGCGGCGGCGCGGGTGGGTGCGGGTGGAGCTGGCGGTGGCGGGCTCGAAGAACACGGTCTTGGTGCCGGTCGCCGGGCGGGACGCCGCCCACGCGCTGGTCGCCCGGGTGCTGCCGGGCGCGGACCCGGCGGCCCTGGCCTTCACGCCCTCCCCGCGCCGGGGGGCGCGGTGGGTGGTGCCGGTGTGGTGGAAGGGGTACGGGCTGGCGGTCTCGGGGGAGCTGTTCGCGGCCCGGCGGGGGCGGCTGTGCCGGCGTACGGAGATCGTTCCGCATGCGAAAGCGCAGAGCGTGCGCCGTACCCGGGGGCCCTGGGAGCGGGTGTGCGGGGTGGCTGACGTCCATGTGGACACCGGCGCCGGGACCACCGTCACCGCCCGGCTGCGGCCGGCGGAGGAGGCCACCGCTCTGCTGTACGCCCAGGCGGCCCGCTCCCGCACCTCCCGCGCGGCGGCGCGGCCCGACCGGTGGATGGCCTGAAGCGCGGGCAGAGTGATTTTCGGACAGAGGTTCCGGCCAACTGAAACCGTGTTTGTGTTCGCAACGTCCCTTCGGTAGACAGGTACGAAGGAAGTGACGGCACAACACGTCAGGGGTGGGTGTATGAAGTTCGACATGGGCAGCACCACGCTGTCCGACCTGGGCAAGGCAACGACCGGCTCCAGCAGCGACCTCGGCACGCTGATCAAGCTGCTGGTCGCCGCCGCCGACCCGCTGGAGGGCAAGTTCAACGGTGTCGGCCGGACCGCCTTCGACTCGTTCAAGCGGCGCTCGGACGCCATCACCGCCGAGCTGAACGGCTCGCTGCAGGCCATCCTCGGCGGTCAGCGCGGCATGGACGCCTCGTTCACCTCCGGTGACCACGAGCAGGGTGACAACGCCCACCAGAACATGGGCGCCGCGAACTTCGACGCCGCCCGCTTCGGCGCGCGCTGAGAACCGGGGGACTGAGGCAGACATGGGACAGAACCAGGACCGCACCTCGTACGACATCGCCGCCTCCGTGGAGGTCCAGGGCGGCCTCGGCGGGATCATCGGCCAGCTGGAGCGCGTGCTCGCCGACCGTGACGCGGCGGTGAAGGCGGCGATGGCCGAGTTCACGGCCGACGGGGTCTCGGACGAGTACCACGGCAAGGAAGTCCGCTGGAACAAGGCGGCCAACGAGGTGCGCGACATCATCCGCCTCGTCCGCACCACGCTGGAGCAGAACGACACGACGGCACAGGCGACGCTGGCGAAGGCCAAGGCGGCGGTCGACAACATCGGCTGACGGCGGCCGGAACGGCGGCGGAGGCAGGAACACCGGGACACGGGGGTAGGTCATGGACTGGGACATCAAGCCGTCCGGGGTGCAGGGCGTGGTCAACAAGACGATCACGGCCGCCGAGGGCTTCCAGAAGGCGGGCACCTCGCTCCAGAAGGAGCTGCCGGAGGCCGCCAAGCACGCCGGCACCGTCACGCCCGGCGGCGGCACCGGCGGTGAGGGCGGCGGCATGGGCCCGATCGCCGGAGCGCTGGGCGAGCTCATGGCCTCCCACCAGCACCGGCTGGCCTTCATCTCGGCGCGTACGGAAGCCTCGCTCAACGGGGCCATCAAGGCGACGACGGCCTATGTGCACGGCAATATCGAGCAGGCGCAGAACGCCCAGAACGAGGCGCTCAAGGAGCCGAAGGTCGACCTTCCGGGGGCGGACAAGAAGTGACCGATCACGTTCCGATCAATCCGTGCACCATCCCGCAGTTCACGGGCGACCTGGACGCGCTGGAGAAGAACAAGACGGCGATCGACACGGCGGCGGGAACGTTCCGTGACGCGGGTTCGAACGTGGACTCCGAGTTCCAGGGCCTAGCCGCGTTCTACTCGGCGCCCGAGGCCGAGAAACTGTTCGCGACGACGAAACCCGTCAAGACCGACAGCGACTTCTTCGCCGACCAGCTGGAGTCCGCCGCCAAAGCCCTCGGCGAGTACATCACCGAAGCCCGCCCGATCGTGGCACGCCTGAAAGAACTCCAGGCGAAAGCCACCACGTTCTCCAGCAAGATCAGCGGAGACAAGCACTGGAAGGACGACGGGGACAAGATCGACGAGAACAACGATCTGATCCACGACGTCAACGCCGCCGTCTCCGCGT
>NZ_JBEYJJ010000014.1:0-147881 GCF_040636215.1 Streptomyces sp. NPDC006687
ACAGCCCGGCCTTCCGGTAGCGGGCCATCAGGGCGGCGTAGGAGCCGGCGATGAGGCCGAGGATGACGAGCAGCCCCGCCGGCGATTGAGGCGCGGGCGCGGTAGCGCCGTGCAGGGAGGCGCGCAGTGGATAGCCTCGGGGGATGAGGTTGTTCGCCGCCGTGCTGCCCGGGGCCGATGCCGTCGGCGAGTTGCGGGAGGCCCTCGAGGGGGCGCCCCCCGGCCAGGGGCTGCGCTGGACCGGCGAAGCCGGGTGGCACTTCACGCTCGCCTTCATGGGCGAGGTCGAGGACGACCGCGTCCCCGAGGTGCGGGCCCGCCTCGCTCGCGCGGCCGCGCACACGGCCCCGTTCTCCCTCCGCCTGCACGGCTGCGGCCACTTCGGCCGCCGCGCCCTGTGGATCGGGGCCGCCGGCGGGATCGACGCGCTGCGGCTGCTCGCCGAGCGGGCCGACGCCGCCGCCCGCCGGGCCGGGGTGCCCATGGAGCAGCACCGCCGCTACACCCCGCACCTCACCGTGGCCCGCGCCCGCGGTGAGGGCGTGGACCTGCGGCCCTGGCTCGACGCCCTCTCCGGCTTCGAGGGCACGCCCTGGGAGGCCGGCACGCTCAGCCTCGTCCGCAGCACCCTGCCCGTCTCGGGTGTGCCCGGGGAGCAGCCGCGCTACGAGGTCGTCGGGGAATGGCCCCTGACCGGCCATGAGGGAAAATAATTCACAACCGGACGCAAAGAATCCGCCGAACCCTTGCCGGACCGGCGGCGGACCGGTGTGATGCGCGAGTCCTGTCGCTGAACCGGACCACCGCGCTCCCCCGCGCGGGCCGGTGGACGGCCGGGGGCTGCCGCTGAGCCGGGATCAGCTCCCCTCCCACACCGAGGTCGAACCACACCGTGCGTCAGATATCCCCCGCCGCAGCCCTCCTCGCCGTCGCGGTCCTCCCGCTGGCGCTGACCACCTGCTCCGCCACCCCGGAGGCCGCCCCCAAGGCCGCCCCGAAGTCCGCCCCGACCGCCGCGACGGCCGCCACCCCCGGGGCGCTCACCAGTGCCGCCGCCGGGGCGCCCGCCACCGACGGCCCCAACAAGGGCCTCCTGACCGGTACGGGCCTGGGGCCGGCCCTCGCGCCCGCCTCCTTCTTCCCGGCCGGCTACGCCGTCGAGGTCGAGGGCGAGCGCACCTCCGGCCCCGGCTACCGCAAGCAGGAGGTCGTCGAGACGCCCACCCCCGACTGCACCCTGCTCGGCGGCACGTCCTGGACGAACATCACCGGCATCACCGGCGTCTCGTTCGCGCAGGACGACTACGTCAACAAGAACACCTCCGAGGAGTACGCCCAGGAGATCGACGTCTACCAGGGCGCCACCTCCACCACCGTGCTCGGCGCGCTCGGCATGCTCTCCAAGGTCTGCCCGGCCTTCACCGACGACCAGACCCACGGCAAGGTGACCGTCACCGAGAAGCCCCTGCCCGGTGTCGGCGACGGCGCCTGGGCCATCACCGAGACCAGCCCCGCCTGGCAGGGCGGCACCACCCTGGTGGCCGCCCGCGTGGGCAGCGCGGTGGTGACCGTGCTGGTCAGCAGCAGCACCGACAAGGGCGCGGCGGGCGCCACCAGGCTGACGACCCAGCTGGTGGGCAACCTGAAGGGCAAGTCCTCCTGACCACACCGGCCGCCGGCCGCCCTCAGGACCCCTGATGGGTGATCGTCACGTAGAGGTACTCGTCCAGCAGCTTGGCCAGCGGCAGCCCCGGCCGGCCCAGCTCGGCGGCGAGCTCGGCCTCGTCCAGGCCGCCGCTCTCCGCGAGCGCGGCCCGCGCCCATGAGCGGCCGGTGGTCAGGTGCCGGGCGAAGGCCGCCTCGTCCCGGGCGCCCCACAGGTGCTGGGCGATGGCCGCGTCCCAGGGCATCACCGTCTCCGGACGCAGGGCGAACAGCGCCTTGGCGGCGGCCGTCGGGCCGAGGCTCCGGCGGCCGACGGGCAGCGCGGCCAGCTCCCCGTACGCGGCGGCCAGCCGGGCGATCTCCCGGTCGCCCAGGGCCGCCAGCCGCGCCGCCGGCAGGTCCCCGTGCCGGGACCACCAGCGGGCCAGCCCCTCCCCGAAAAGGTCGGGCTCCCCCTCCCGCGGGTAGCGGATGCGGCAGCCCCAGGCGTTGAGCCAGCGGTGCAGGGCGGCCCGGTGCGCCGCACCCGACAGGTCCAGCCCCGGCGCGGTGTCCGCGCGCAGCGCGAGCCAGCTGCGGTCCACGCCGGGGAAGGCCCCGAACACCTCGGCGGCGGCCCGCAGCCGGGCCAGCCCGGGCGCGGGCGGCACACCGCCCTCCAGGTGCGCGCGGGCCACCTTCGCCGGGACGCACATCCGCCAGGCGTCGGTGACCAGTTCCTCCAGCTCCGCCGGGCCGAGGGCGGCCATCCGCGCCTCCGCCCAGTGGTAGCGCATGTCGCCGGCGCCCGGCAGGAAGAACTTCTCCGGCGCGGCGGCGACGAGCGCGGCCCGCTCCTCCTTGGGGAAGGCGAAGCCGAGCTCGGTCTCGTCCCGGGAGAGGGCGAGGTAGACGATCCGGCCTATCCGGAATTTCACCCGGTCGCGGATGAGGTGTTCCTCGGTGCGCGGCAGCGCGAGCGCGAGGCGCCGTACGTCGTCGACTGTGACCATGACGGAAGTCTCGCAGCCCCTGGCACGGGGGCCGGTGGCCGTCGCGTTAGTCTCGACGGGTGGATCCGAAGACCAGAAACCGTGTCATGGCCGGTGTGCTCGTGCTGATGTTCGTCGTCGTCGCCGTGGCGGCCGCGGTCGGCCAGTAGCCCCACCGCGGCCGCCCACCGGCGCCGCATCCGCCCCGCCTCTACCAGGCGAAAGCCTCCGGCGACGGGCCCGGGCCGGGGAAGACCTCGTCCAGGCCGGCCAGCACCTCGTCCGACAGCTCCAGCTCCACCGCCCGCAGCGCGGAGTCCAGCTGCTCGCGGGTGCGGGGGCCGACGATCGGGCCGGTGACCCCGGGGCGGGTCAACAGCCAGGCCAGGGCCGTCTCACCGGGTTCCAGGCCGTGCTTGTCCAGCAGGTCCTCGTACGCCTGCACCTGCGCCCGTACCGTGCTGTTGGCCAGCGCGTCGGCGGTGCGGCCGGAGGAGCTGCGGCCCGTGCCCCCGCCGGCGGCCTGCTTGCGCAGGGCCCCGCCGAGCAGGCCCCCGTGCAGCGGGGACCAGGGGATGACGCCGAGCCCGTACTCCTGGGCGGCCGGGATGACCTCCATCTCGGCGCGCCGTTCGGCCAGGTTGTAGAGGCACTGCTCGCTGACCAGCCCGAGCCGGCCGGTGCGCGCGGCGGTCTCGTTTGCCTGGGCGATCTTCCAGCCGGGGAAGTTGGAGGAGCCGGCGTAGAGGATCTTGCCCTGCTGGACGAGGACCTCGATGGCCTGCCAGATCTCCTCGAAGGGGGTCTGCCGGTCGACGTGGTGGAACTGGTAGACGTCGATGTGGTCGGTCTGGAGCCGCTTGAGGCTGGCGTCGACGGCGCGGCGGATGTTGAGGGCGGAGAGGCGGTCGTAGTTGGGCCAGGGCTCGCCCTCGGGGGCCATGGAGGCGTAGAGCTTGGTGGCGAGGACGGTCTTGTCGCGGCGGCCGCCGCCCTGGGCGAACCAGGTGCCGATGATCTCCTCGGTGCGGCCCTTGTTCTCGCCCCAGCCGTAGACGTTGGCGGTGTCGAAGAAGTTGATGCCGGCGTCGAGCGCGGCGTCCATGATGGCGTGACTGGTGGGTTCGTCGGTCTGCGGACCGAAGTTCATCGTGCCGAGTACGAGTCGGCTGACCTTGAGTCCGGTGCGTCCGAGCTGCGTGTACTTCATGGGGCCCAAGCCAACTGCCTGGAGTGCGCTCGAAGCAAGTCCCCCGCGCGCGTGTGGCGTTACGCGTCGAGAAGCCGGGCCGCCGCCGGACGGTAGGGGCCGCCGATGCCCCACGCCTGGTGGAGGACGGCCGCGAACTCGCCGGCCAGGCGGTGTTCGCCGGAGGCGTTGGGGTGGGTGCCGTCGTAGGTGTCGCGGTGGATGTCGTACGCCTCCGGGCGCGCGGCCAGCAGGATCGGCGAGGCGGCGTCGGCGAGGTCGGCGACGGCCTTCGCGAGCAGCTCGTTGAAGCGGACGACCTCCGCCGCGAACGGGGCGTCCCCCTCGGCCCGGACGTTGGGTATGACGGGCAGCAGCACCATCCGGATCCCGGGGCGGGCCGCGCGGGCGGCCGCGACGAAGGCGCGGGCGTTGGCGGCGGTCTGCCCGGCGTCGGTGTAGAAGCCGAGGTCGATCAGGCCGAGGGAGACGAGCAGCACGTCGGCCCGGGCCTCGCGGACGGCGGGCCCGATGAGCGGGGCCATGTGCTGCCAGCCCTCGCCCCAGCCGGCCAGGTGGCGGCGGGCGGGCTCCGGGAAGCGGGGGTCGGCGTAGGCGTGGCTGACGGGGGCGTCGGCGGCACTGTCGTAGAGCGCGGTGCGCGGGCCGGTGATCTCGAAGGAGCCCTCGCCCAGGGTGGCGGCGAGGTGCTGCCACATCCGGTAGCGCCAGGTGAAGTCGCCGGCGCGTCCGATGGTCATGGAGTCGCCGACGAACATGAAACGCATCCGGTCATCATCGCGGATCATGCGGCGCGAGCCCCTGTGATGCCGGACACGCCGTGGCCCGGACGGGGCGCGGCGCCTGACCGGCCCGGTCCTGGCAGGCTGGGGGGATGCGCCTGCCGACCGTGCCGATGACCGCCGTTCCCGCCGCTCTCGCCCTGGGTCTGCTGCTGCCGGGCGCCGCCGCGGCCAACGGCGCCGCCCCGGCCCCCAGCGGTCCGGCCGCGACCGCGCCCGGGTTCACGATCAGCGACCCGCGGATCACGGAGTCCAGCGGGCTGGCCGCGAGCCGGATCCACCCGGGCGTGTACTGGACGCACAACGACAGCGACGACGGCCCGTACGTCTACGCGGTGGACTCGGCGACGGGGAAGACGGTCGCCCGGATCACCCTGGCGGGCGTCGGCACCCCGCGCGACGCGGAGGCGATCTCGCTGGGCCCGGACGGGAACCTCTACGTCGGGGACATCGGCGACAACCGGGACGGCACCTGGGACCACGTGTGGATCTACCGCTTCCCCGAACCGAAGGAGCTGCGCGACGCCACCGTCACGGCCGAGCAGTTCACGGTGGTCTACGAGGACGGGCCGCGCAACGCGGAGTCGCTGATGGTGCATCCGGTGACCGGCCGGGTGTACATCGCGAGCAAGAACGAGAAGGGCGGCGGCCTGTACGAGGGCCCGGAGAAGCTGTCGGCGGACGGCCGCAACGTCTTCCGGCGGGTCGCGGAGGTGCCGTGGGTGACGGACGGGGCGTTCTCCCCCGACGGCACCCGGCTGACGCTGCGCGGCTACTTCACGGCGCGGACGTACCCGTGGAAGGACGGGCGGCCGCAGGGGGAGGGCGAGCGGGTGGACGCGCCCTGGCAGGGGCAGGCGGAGTCGGTGACGTACTCCCCGGACGGGCGGACGCTGCTGTTCGGCGCGGAGGGCGCGGCCAGCCGCGTGGTGGCCGTCCCGGTGGCCCCGGCCACCACCCCGGCCCCCTCCGGCACGGCCGGTGCGCAGCGGCCCCCGGCGGCCGGGGCGGAGGGCGACCCGGCGGGGGCGGGGGGCGGCAGTTTCACCAAGGGCGCCCTGGTCCTCGCGGGCGCCACGGCGCTGGCCTTCGCGGCAAAACGCCTCTTCCGCCGCCGCCCCAAGAACTGACCCCCGCCGCCCAGGCGAAGCGGCGCCGCACGCGCGACGCCGCGCCCCACCCGCCGAAGCCGCTCGGCACACGCGAAGCGGCACCCCGCACGTGAAACCACCCGGCACACGCGAAGCCCCGCCGCCCAGGCGGAGCGGCGCCGCACCTGCGAAGCCGCGCGGTGCGCGCGGGGGTGAGGGCCCCCGCGCCCACCGCTGCCGGCGTCGGTCAGGATCCGTCCGCGTCGACCGGGATCCGCTTCGGGGCGGGGTCCCGGCCGTTCAGCGGGGGGCCGGCCGGGGCCGGGTCCTGCCCCGCACCCTTCGGCTGGGCGCCCATCGACGCGAGCAGCTGCCGGGCCACGCCCAGCCCCGTACCGCCCATCGTCAGGGCCTTGGCGAACATCTCCGACATCCCCTCGGCCCCGTTGAGCAGAACCATGTGCTCCACGTTGCCGAAGGCCCCCGCGCCCGCCTGGACGATCGCCGGCCAGTTCTCGGCGAGCTGCTGGGCGACGACCGCCTCCTGGTTCTCGGCGAGCGCCGCGGCCCGCGCCTTGATCGCCTCGGCCTCGGCCAGCCCCTTCGCCTTGGCCGCCTCCGCCTGCGCGAGGCCGTTCGCCCGCGCCGACTCGGCCGCCGCGAGGCCCTTGGCCTGGGTGGCCGCCGCCTCCGCCTCGCCGCTGACCCGGGTGGCGGTGGCCGCCGCGTGCCCGCGCGCCTCGGTGGCCTGGGCCTCGGCGGCCGCGGCCGCCTTGACCCGGGTCGCCTCGGCGGCCGCCGCCAGCTCGGTCTCCCGCGCCTTGGCCTGGGCTGCCGAGATACGGGCGTCGCGCTCCGCCTCGGCGAGGGTCCTCGTCTGGTACGCCGCCGCGTCCGCGGGCTTGCGCACGTCCGCCTGCAGCTGCTGCTCGCGGCGGTGCGCCTCCAGTTCCGCGACCCGGGTCTCCTGGACGACGACCTCCTGGCGGGCGGCCGCCTCCGAGAGCGGGCCGGCCTGCCGGGCGGTGGCCGCGGCCTTGTCCCGTTCGGCCTGGTAGCCGGCCTGGAGGATCTCGCTGTCGCGGGTGGCCTCGGCCATCCGGGCGAGGGCCGTCTGCTCCGCCTCGGTCGCCAGCCGGTTGGCCTCCGCCTGCGCGATACGGGCGTCGCGCTGGACGGCGGCCGCGTGCGGCATGGCGAGGTTCTTGATGTACCCGGTCGGGTCCTCGATCTCGTGGATCTGCAGGGAGTCCACGATCAGCCCGAGCTTCTCCATCTCGGTTCCGCAGGCCGCCCGGGTCTGGCCCGTCAGCTTCTCCCGGTCGCGGATCATGTCCTCGACCGTCAGCCCGCCGACGATGGACCGCAGATGGCCGGCGAAGACGATGTGCACGCGTTCGGGCATCATCTTCTGCTGGTCGAGGAAGCGGCGCGCGGCATTGGCGATGGACACGTAGTCGTCGCCGATCTTGAAGATGACCACGCCCTTGACCCGGAGCGGAATGCCCTGGTGGGTCACGCAGTCCACGTTCAGCTGCGTCTCGTTGAGGTCCAGCGACAGCTTGCGCACCGCCTGCACACCGGGCACGACGAGCGTGCCGCGGCCGGTGACGATCCGGAAGCCCATGCCCTCGCCGATGCCCTCGGTCTTGTGCGTGGAGCCGGAGATGACGAGCGCCTCGTTCGGTTCGGCCACCCGCCACATGAGCTTGAACAGGCCGATCAAGGCCGCGATGGCGGCGAGAACGACTCCCGCCACGACGCCGACAGCCATTTACAACGCCCCCTTAGCGCGGTGCCGTTCGGCACCGACGGGGGTGAGTGTGCGCCTGCGCGGGGCCGGTGGAGAAGTGGCCGGAACGTTCTTGTCGCCATCTTGATACGCGGGCGGCCCTCAGCCCTCGTAGACGGCCATCACGTAGACGGTCCGCGGCGGCTGGTACTCCACGACGGTGACCACCGCCCCGACGCCGATCCGGGCGCTCTCACCGGGCGCGGGGTGGGCGAGGAAGTGCTCCGCGCCGCCGCGGATGCGCACGATGACCTCCCCGACGAGCCCCGGCCCCACGGTCCCCGTCACGCGCCCGGTCATCCCCACCATGTCCATGCCCCGAGCGTACGGCGGCGTGGCCGCCCGGGGCGGGCGGCCGTCAGGAGTGGCCGAGGTCCTCCGGCGGCAGGTCCCGCGACGGGACCGGGCCGGCGGCGCCGGCGGCGGGCCGCAGGGGGAACTCGTCGATGGCCATGGAGTCCAGCACCGGCTCCGCCGGCCTCGGCGGCTTCGGCATCACCGCCGCCTCGGAGTGCCCGCCGCAGCCGTACGACAGCGACACCAGGTGCCCGTCGGCCGGCCCGAACTCGTTCGCGCACACACCGAACGCCTGCCCCAGCGAGCCGCCGATCGCCACCAGGAAGCCGCAGGACACGCAGGAGGCCGGCGCCGCCTGCGCCATCGGGGTCTTCGCCCCGAACGCCTCGTCCCAGCGGTCGGCGGCCGTGTGCAGCCCGTACCGGGACAGCACCCGGGCCCGGCGCATCCCGAGCTCTTCCGCCACGGAGGTGATCGACCCGCGCTCGGGGACGACCACCCGGTCGGTGACGTCGGCGTCCTCGGCCTCCACCAGCTCGGCCATCTCCGCCGACACCAGCGAGTTCGGCGGCGGCGCGTCCTCGCCGGTGTACCCGGGCTCCAGCCGCAGGTCCTCCGCGTCCGTGGGGAGCAGGTCGCCCGGACCCATGTCCCCCGGACGCAGCCGCTCGCTCCACGGCACCCACTCCGGCGCGAGCAGCGCGTCGTCGCCCGGCAGCAGCACCGTTTCGTCGAGGGTGACGTTCTTGGCGCGGGCGGCGCGGGTGACGGTGACGGCCCAGCGCCAGCCCCGGTAGCCCGCTTCCTTGCACTCGAAGAGATGCGTGACAACCCGGTCGCCCTCCGCTACGACGGAGACGTGCTCGCCCACCATGCCGGGGTAGGCGGCCTCCTCGGCCGCCGCGCGGGCGAGCTCCACGGCCTCGGCGCACAGGCGGTCGGGGGCGGGTGTACGCGGGGTACGGCTTCGCGTCGTCGCAGCACTCACAGGTCTCGTTCTCTCCTACGCCGTCTCACGAGTGCGCCGTCCGTCCTGTCGTCCACAACGACCCGTCGGTCTCGTCCGTACGTAGCGCGGGCGGAGCGGACCAGTGGGCCGCGTCGACGTCCGCGCCCGATCGGCCTCGGGCGCACCCCATGAGATCCATTCTGCGGGATCGCGAAGAGGCGCGCGGCCAAGAGCAACCGCCGGTGGCGCGCTACGCACGCTACCTCCTCCGAGCGCTCCGTCCCACATGCGAGGTCCGATTCGCGGACATCGGCGACCCCCGGGCGCACACCCGGACGGCTCCCGGACGGCCCCGTGCCGCGCCGGGGGCGGTCCCGGCGGACGGTCTGGGGCACTATGGCCGGGTGGCTCCCGCACGGTCGTCCGCAGACGGCTCGGGACCGGCCAGGCGGGCCGGCCGGGCTGTCGGGCGTGCCCTGCACCTCCCGTTCACCGGTACGGCGCGCGGCATCCGGCGCGTCACGCACGCCCACGGGGCCGGCGAATCGGGGCTGGGCCGGCTGATCGAACTGCACGCGATCAACGGCGCGGGCGATGTCATGATCACGGTCGCGCTGGCCTCCACCGTCTTCTTCTCCGTTCCCACGGACGAGGCACGCGGACGGGTGGCCCTGTACCTGGCCATCACCATGGCCCCCTTCACCCTGCTGGCCCCCGTGATCGGCCCCCTGCTGGACCGGCTGCCGCACGGGCGGCGGGCGGCGATGGCGGGCGCCATGCTGACGCGGGCGCTGCTCGCGGTGCTGATGTCGGGCGCGGTGGCGACGGGTGGACTGGAGCTGTACCCGGCGGCCCTGGGCGTCCTGGTCGCCTCCAAGGCGTACGGAGTCGTCCGCAGCGCGGTGGTCCCGCGCCTCCTGCCGCCGGGCTTCTCCCTCGTCAAGGCGAACTCCCGGGTCACGCTGGCGGGCCTGCTCGCGACGGGGGCGGCGGCGCCGGTGGGGGCCGCACTGCACCTGCTGGGGCCGCCCTGGCCGCTGTACGGGGCCTGCGCGATCTTCGTGTGGGGAACGTTCGCGGCGTTCCAGCTCCCGCACAAGGTGGACGAGGCCAAGGGCGAGCGCCGGGCACGCCTGTCCACCCACGAGGCGCACTCGAAAAGGCCCGGGCTGCGGACGGTGAGCCGTCCGGTGCTGTGCGGGCTGCTGGCGAACGCGGCGATGCGGGTGCTGTCCGGGTTCCTGATCTTCTTCCTGGCGTTCCTGCTGCGCGAGCACCCGCTGGGCGGCCAGAGCGCGGCGGTGTCCCTGGGCATCGTGGGCGCTTCGGCGGGCGTGGGCAACGCGTGCGGGACGGCGGTGGGGGCGTGGCTGCGCGACCGCGCCCCGGAGGCCATCGTGGCCTCGGTGCTGTCCGTCACCCTGGGGGTGACGATCCTGTCGGCGCTGCTGTTCAGCGGCCCGTTCACGGCCGTCCTGGCCGGCACGGCCGGTTTCTGCCAGGCGCTGGCGAAGCTGTCCCTGGACGCGATGATCCAGCGCGACGTCCCGGAGGCCGTCCGCACCTCGGCCTTCGCCCGTTCGGAGACCCTCCTCCAGATGGCGTGGGTCGTGGGCGGCGGCATCGGCATCGCCCTTCCGCTGAACGGCGCGCTCGGCATGGCGGTGGCCTCCGCCGTCGTCGCCCTGGGCACGGCCGCCGCCGTGCGGGGCCTGCTCACCACCCGCCACCACCGCGGCTCCGCCCGCCCCCGGGTGGCGTGACGGGCCCCTCCTCAGTCCCTTCTCCGCCCCTCCTCCGCCCCTTTCCCGTCCCCTTCCCGCACGTCCCGCGCACCCGCCGGACGCGGGGGCGCGCCGCCGTGGCACCCCCGTGCGGCGGCGCGGCCCGGCGGCCCGATAGCCTTCGGCTCATGACCGCACCGCTTTTCCCGGGTAGGGCCCGCCGCAGCGTCGCGGCCCTCGGAGCCGTGTCCGCCGGCCTCCTCCTCCTGTCCGCCTGCGACAAGCCGACGCCGCTCGCGACCGTGACCGTCGGCAGCTCGTCGGTGTCCGCCGAGTCCGAGTGCCGCGCCGACAACGGCGACAACGGCAAGGAGCTCTCCATGGACAAGGTCCAGGAGTGCCTCACCGGCCGCAAGGACGCCAAGACCATCGAGTACGGCCGTGGTGACACGCTGCGCCTCGGTGTCGAGCCGAAGGTCGTCGAGGACGGCAAGAAGTGGCAGGCGGTCCTCGACGGGCAGCCGATCACCGAGCCCTCCGCGAACACCTACCGCAGCTTCGCGGGCGCCGACGTCTTCGCGACCGGCGGCCAGGGCGAGGCGCCCCAGTCGAAGATGCTGAGCTTCGTCCAGGTCGGTGAGGACGGCAAGCCCCTCGCCGTCTGGTCGTTCAAGCTCAAGCTCAAGAAGTAAGCGGCGGCGGCGCAGCGTGCGCGCGCTGATCGTGACCGCGGTGGCCGCGGAGGCCGACTCCGCGGCCGCCGGGCTCACCCCTCATCCGGACCCGGTCACGCCTGAGCCGCGCACCCTGCCCGGGGGGTACCTCATCACCCGCCGGGACCTGCCCGGTCTCGCCGCCGACGTGCTCGTCGGCGGTGTCGGCCCGGCGTCCGCCGCGGCCGCCACGGCCACCGCGCTCGCACTGGCCGACTACGCGCTCGTCGTCTCCGCCGGCATCGGCGGCGGGTTCGCCCCCGCCGCCCCGCCCGGCTCGCTCGTGGTCGCCGACGCCCTCGTCGCCGCCGACCTGGGGGCCGAGACCCCCGAGGGCTTCCTGCCCGTGCAGGAGCTCGGCTTCGGCCGCAGCGTGCACCTGCCGCCCGCCGACCTGGCCGCGCTGGCCGCGGAGGCCACCGGGGCGCTGCTGGCGCCCGTCCTCACCGTCTCCACCGTCACCGGCAGCGCCGCCCGCGCCGCCGAGCTCACCGCCCGCCACCCGCTCGCCGGGGCCGAGGCGATGGAGGGCTTCGGGGTGGCGGAGGCGGCCGCCGCGCACGGGCTGCCGGTGCTGGAGATCCGCGCCGTGTCCAACGCCGTCGGGCCGCGCGACCGGGCCGCCTGGAGGATCGGGGAGGCGCTGGCCGCCCTCACCGAAGGGTTCCGCGCGCTGGGACCCGTACTCGTCACCTGGGGAGAACGCCATGACCGCGACCGCTGACCGGACGCCCACCCCCCTGCGCACCCTGGACATCGCCTACTCGCCCTGCCCGAACGACACCTTCGTCTTCGACGCGTGGGCGCACGGCCGCGTCCCGGACGCGCCCGCCCTCCGGGTGACCTTCGCCGACATCGACGTCACCAACGGCATGGCCGAGCGGGGCGAACTGGACGTGCTGAAGGTCTCCTACGCCGTGCTGCCGTGGGTGCTGGAGGAGTACGCGCTGCTGCCCTGCGGCGGCGCGCTGGGGCGCGGCTGCGGCCCGCTGGTGCTGACCCGGGAGCCGGGCCTGGACCTGGCCGGGAAGACGGTCGCGGTGCCGAGCGAGCGCTCCACGGCCTACCTGCTGTTCCGGCTGTGGGCGGCGGACGTGCTGCCCTCGGGGGTCGGTGAGGTCGTCGTCCTGCCGTTCCACGAGATCATGCCGGCGGTGCGGGACGGCCGGGTGGACGCGGGGCTGGTCATCCACGAGGCCCGGTTCACCTATCAGGAGTACGGGCTGCACTGTCTGGCCGACATGGGCGAGCACTGGGAGTCCACCACCGGCCTGCCCATCCCGCTCGGCGCGATCATCGCCAAGCGCTCGCTGGGCGCGCAGACGCTGCGGGCGCTGGCGCAGGCGGCGCGTACGTCGGTGCGGATGGCCTGGGAGGACCCCGAGGCGTCCCGGCCCTACGTACGGGCGCACGCGCAGGAGCTGGACCCGAAGGTGGCGGACCAGCACATCGGGCTGTACGTCAACGAGTTCACCGCCGACCTGGGCGAAGCCGGCTACGCGGCCGTGCGCGGGCTGCTGACCCGGGCGGCGGCCGAAGGGCTGGTTCCGGCCATCGGCCCGGACGCGCTGAGCTTCCCGTAAGGCGTGGCCGACGCCTGGCCGCACGCACCGGTGCCCCGCCGCCCGGAAGGGCGACGGGGCACCGGTGTACGCGAGAGCGAACGGTCAGACGTCGAGCTGGTCGGCCACCGCGCGCAGCAGGCCGGCGATCTTCGCGCCGTGCGCCCGGTCGGGGTAGCGGCCGCGCTCCAGCATCGGGGTGATGTTCTCCAGCAGGGTCGTCAGGTCCTGCACGATCGAGGCGAGCTCATCGGGCTTGCGCCGCTGTGCGGCCGCCACCGAGGGCGTCGGCTCCAGGACGACCACCGAAAGTGCCTGGTCACCGCGCTGTCCCGCGACAACGCCGAACTCGACGCGCTGCCCGGGCTTGAGGGCGTCGACCCCATCGGGGAGCACCGACGAGTGCACGAAGACGTCTCCGCCGTCGTCACGGGAGAGAAAGCCGAAGCCCTTCTCGCTGTTGAACCACTTGACCTTGCCGGTAGGCACGTCCGTCCTCTGTCCTTGTGCTCGTCGGGTCCGGTTTGCCGAGGTGAACGGCTCCGGATAGCAGTACAGCGGGTCCAGCGACCCGCCTCCTCCAGGCTAATGGTCCTGATACGGGTGGCAAGACGTTCCCCGGTCCTTCCCGCTCGGCCGCTTCGGCCAGGGAACTACCCTGGTGGGGTGACTGTTACTCCTCACCCCGACGACGCACGGCCCGGCGACGGGCTGGTCAAGGCCGGCGGCATCGTGTTCATCGTCGGCGCCGTGGCGACGCTCGTGACGATGGCCCCGCTGTTCCTGGGCACCGACCCGTTCCCGTCCTACGCGTGGGCGGTGTGCATGCTCATGGGCGTCGGCTTCGCGATCTCGGCGGCGGGCGTGGTCCGCTCGGCGGCGGCCCAGCGCCGGGCGGCCCGGGCTTCCCAGGCCCAGGCCCACCAGGCCCAGGCCCCGGCCGCCTGACGCCGAAGACCCCGGCGGGGCTCAGGCCGCGCCGAGGGTGCGGACGAACTCCGCGAGCCACTGCGGCAGCGCCGTGAGGTCGTCCAGCACCACGTCCGCGCCGGCCTCGCGCAGTTCGGGCGCCGCGCACGGGCCGGTGGCCACCGCCACGGACAGGGCGCCCGCCTTCCGGGCGCCGCGCACATCGCCGACGTGGTCGCCGACGTACACCTGCGCGCCGTACTCGCGCAGCGCCTCCGCCTTGCCCTCGGCCCAGAGCCAGCCGATGACGGCGTCGGCCTCTATCCCGAGGTGGTCGAGGTGCTGGCGGGCGTTGGGCTCGTTCTTCGCCGTGACCACGATGGCCCGGCCGCCGAGCGCCTGGACCGCCTTGACCGCCTCACGGGCACCGGCCATCGCCGGCGTCCGCTCGATGGCGTGGGCGGGGTACAGCTCGCGGTAGAGGTCCCGCATCGCGGGGATCTCCTCCTCGGGGAACCAGTGGGCGAGTTCCTGCTCCAGCGGCGGGCCGAGGCGCGTGATCGCCAGGTCGGCGTCGATGAACGCCCCGGTCTTGGCGGAGACCGCCTGCCACGCCGCCTTGATGCCGGGGCGGGAGTCGATGAGCGTCATGTCGAGGTCGAAGCCGACGGTGAGCTGAGGAGCGATGTGGGAGGTCATAGCGCCATTGTGCCGAGACTCCAGCGGACTGCGGGAAGCTAAGCGGAGGTTGGCTTATCGGATAACGGTATTTGGCGAGATGTCAGCTGTTGCCCCATTTTGCGCTACCCGTATGCCTTTTGCCCGGACCTACACGAGCCCCCGGGTTTCTACGGCCGCCGGCTGCGCCACGCCAGACACACCGCCAGCACCCCGCCCGCCGTACGGGCCAGCGCGGGCCACATCGACTGGAAGGCCGGCCCCACCTGCTCGGCCGGCAGGGGCTCGCCCCAGCGGCCCGTGCTGCGGCCCCACAGCCACAGCACCGCCGCCGTGAACACCGCGGCGGGCACCCCGAGCACCACCCACTTGCGCTCCCTCGGCCCCAGCGCCCGGGACACGTACGCCGCCAGGGCGCCCGCCCCCAGCAGCGGCCAGTACCCCGTCAGCGCCCCCGCGGCGAGCAGGAGCGCCGCCAGGACGAGCAGCCCGTGCGGGCGGGGCCGTGCCGCGCGCACGGGCTGCCCCTGCGCGGGGTCGCCTGCCGCCGCCTCCTCCTTGCGCCGCTTCCGCCGCTGCCTGAGGTGGCGCAGCAGGCCGCCCGGGGGAGCCGGGGGCGGTGCGGCGGCCGGGGGTTCCTCCTCCTCGTCGGGCGGGCCGAACAGCTCCGGGATCTCGATACCGCCCGCGAACCCCTCCACCTGCGGCCCGCGCCCGGCGGCCGGCATCCGCCACCAGTCGGGCTCGCCGTGGTCCGAGGAGGACGGGCCGAGCTCGTCCAGCCCGGCCAGGTGCGGCGGCACGTTCTGCGGCTGCGGCGGCGGAGCCGGATCGGGCCGCGAGCCCGCCCGCCAGCGCCGGCTGCCGCGCTGCTCCGGCACGGAGACGGGCGCCGGACCGGGGGCCGCGGCGGCCTCCGGCCCCGCCGTGCGGCCCACCGCGTCCAGCACCTCCTCCGGCGTGCCGAGCCGGTCCAGCACGGCCCGTACCGCCTCCGGCGTCTCCGGCTCGAAGCGGGCGCGCCGGCGGTCGATCTCGTCGCGCAGCCCCGCCACCAGACGCATCCGCTCCCCCGACGGCAGCTGCCGCTGCTGCGCCAGGTCCCCGACACGGCTCAGATACGCGTAGACCAGATGGTCGCTCTCGATCCCCACGCCCCCGAAGGTAGCGCGTGCGGGCGTGGAGCGGCCCTCGGCGCAGCGGATACCGTTGCCCGGATGGGGACCGGCCGACGACCGGCCGACGTGACCAGGAGGCGACACCGTGCCCGAGGGAAGTCCGCAGGGAAGCGCCACGGCAAGTACGCAGCGAAGCGCGCGAGAAGGCGCGAACCCCCCTCGCTCCCTCGCCGAGGCGCTCCGCACCCGTGACGACGCCGCGCTCGCCGCGCTGCTGCACGCCCGCCCCGACCTGCTGAACCCGGTGCCCGGCGACGTCACGCAGCTGGCCACCCGCGCCGGCACCCGGGCCTCGGTGGTGCGCGCCCTGGACCGCCTCGACCGGTTCGCGCTCCAGACGGCCGAAGCCCTCGCGGTGGCCCCCGACCCCTGCCCGTACCCGGTGCTGGAGACCCTGCTCACCGGCACCGGCGCCCGCACCGAGGACGCGGAGGACAGCACCGCCCGGGCGGCCCGCGACGCCCTCCCCCGGGCCCTGGGAACCCTGCGCGACCAGGCCCTGGTGTGGGGGGACGACGACCGGCTGCGCCTGGTCCGCACCGCCCGGGAACTCCTCGCCCCCTCCCCTCAGCGGCCCTCGCCGACCGGGCTCGGGCCGACCGTCGCCGAGGCCACGGCGGGGATGTCGCCGACCCGGATCCAGGAGATCGTCGCCGCCGCCGGGCTGCCCGCCACCCATGACCCCGTCTCGGCGGTGGCCGCCCTGACCGGCCTGTTCACCGACCCCGAGCGGATGTCGGCGCTGCTGGACGAGGCCCCGGCGGAGGCGCACCAGGTGCTCGGACGGCTCGTGTGGGGGCCGCCCTACGGGGAGGTGACCCCGAACCCGACGCCGCCGGTGCGCTGGCTGCGCGACCGGGGGCTGCTGCTGCCCGCGACGGCCCGGACGGTCGTCCTGCCCCGCGAGGTGGCCCTGCACCTGCGCGGCGGGCTCGCGCACCGGCGGACCGCGCCGGTCGCGCCGCCGGTCGGCGCGCAGCGCGAGCACCGTCCACAGCTTGTGGACGCCAACGCCGCCGGGCAGGCCCTGGCCGCGCTGGGCACGGTCGAGGAACTGGTGAAGTCCTGGGAGCACACCGGACCGCTGGTGCTGCGGGCGGGCGGGCTCTCCGTACGCGACCTCAAGCGGACGGCGTCCGCCCTGGACACCACCGAGCAGGCGGCCGCGTTCTGGATCGAACTCGCCTACGCCGCCGGGCTGCTGGCCAGCGACGGCGAGACCGACGAACGCTACGCGCCCACCCCGGCCTTCGACGACTGGGCGGAACTGCCGCCCGCCGGACGCTGGCCGGTGCTGGCCTCCGCCTGGCTGGCCGCCACCCGCACCCCCGGGCTGGTCGGCGAACAGGAGGCCAAGGGCCGCACCCTGGCGGCGCTCGGCCCCGACCTCGACCGCTCACCCGCACCCGAGGTGCGCCGCCGGGTCCTGGAACTCCTCGCCACCCTGCCCGAGGGCGGCTCCCCCGACCCGGACGCCGTGCTGGAGCGGCTCGCCTGGGAACGCCCCGAGCGCGGTACGAGCGGCCTGCGCGCCCGCCTCGCGCGGTGGACCCTGCACGACGCGGAGGTCCTCGGCGTCACCGGCCGGGGCGCGCTCAGCGTCTTCGGCCGCGCCCTGCTGGAGGGCCGCGACCCGCAGCCGCTGCTGGCGCCGCTGCTGCCGGAGCCGGTGGACCACGTCCTGCTCCAGGCCGACCTGACGGCGGTGGCGCCCGGGCCGCTGCGCCGGCCGCTGGGCGATGTGCTGGCGGTGCTGGCGGACGTGGAGTCCAAGGGCGGGGCGACGGTGTACCGGTTCACCCCGGGCTCCGTACGCCGGGCCCTGGACTCCGGGCAGACCGCCTCCGACCTGCACGCCTTCCTCGCCGAGCACAGCCGCACGCCGGTACCGCAGCCGCTGGCCTACCTGATCGACGACGTGGCCCGGCGCCACGGCCACCTGCGCGTCGGGGCGGCCTCCTCGTACGTGCGCTGCGACGACGACGCCATGCTGGGCGAGATCCTGGCCGACAAGCGCTCGGCGGCCCTGGGGCTGCGCCGCATCGCGCCGACCGTGCTGGCGGCGCAGGCCGAGCCGGGCGCCCTCCTCGACGGGCTGCGCGCGATGGGCTACGCCCCGGCGGCGGAATCCCGTACGGGTGACGTACTGGTGGCGCGGGCCTCCGCGTACCGCACCCCGGAGCGCACGGCGCCGGTCCCGGTGCCGGAGGGACCGCCGGTACCGGACGCGACGCTGCTGGGCGCGGCGGTACGGGCCATCCGCGCCGGCGACATGGCGGCGACGGCGGTCCGCAAGGAGCCGGCCGGGACACCGGCCGCGCCCGTGCCCGCGCCGGGGGAGCTGCCGCGCACCAGCCCCGCCGAGACCCTGGCGACGGTGCAGGCGGCGGCGCTGACGGGGTCGGCGGTGTGGATCGGGTACGTCAACGCCGAGGGGGCGGCGAGCCAGCGGGTCATCGCCCCGGTCCGGGTGGAGGGCGGCTTCGTCACCGGCTACGACCACACGGCCGACGAGGTCCGCACCTACCCCCTGCACCGGATCACCGGGGTGGCGGAACTGGCGGAGGACCAGGTGTAAAACCGCTGGCGGGAGACGGTACGCCCACCGCACCCTGACCCCATGCAGGAAACCGCCGCGCCGCCCGTCCCCACCCGCCAGATCCGCGCCGCCCACACCGCCGGCACCGTGACGGTGTACCAGGCGTACT
The DNA here is from genome assembly GCF_040636215.1 of Streptomyces sp. NPDC006687. NCBI lineage: Bacteria > Bacillati > Actinomycetota > Actinomycetes > Kitasatosporales > Streptomycetaceae > Streptomyces > Streptomyces sp. NPDC006687. The sequence goes on from NZ_JBEYJJ010000014.1 coordinate 18,230, forward strand.
CCCCCGCCCTCGGCCTGCCGGCGGCCCGCGACGGCCGCTTCCCGCCCGCCTGGAACCGGGAGCGGATGACCTGGATCAAGCCGTCGTTCCTGTGGATGATGTACCGCTGCGGCTGGGCCACCAAGGCCGGACAGGAGACCGTGCTGGCCGTCGAGATCAGCCGCGAGGGCTTCGACGGGGCGCTGGCGCGGGCCTGCCTGTCCCACTACGCCCCGGGTGTGCACGCCGACCGCGCGGACTGGAAGCGGACGCTGTCGCGCTCGCCGGTGCGCGTCCAGTGGGACCCCGAGCGCGACCCGCACCTGAACCCGCTGCCCCACCGGTCCCTGCAACTGGGCCTGTCGGGCCCGGCGTCACGCGCCTACGCCGACGAGTGGACGGTCTCCATCCGCGACGTCACCCCGCTGGCCCGCGAGATCCACGGCCTGCTCCGCACCGGCGACACCGACGCGGCCCGCGCCCTGCTCCCGGTGGAGCCGCCCTACCCCTCGGGCCCGCTGCCCCACCTCGGCGCGTAGCGCGGCCGTCCCCCCCGGGAACGGCCGCGCGGACCCCCACCGCCCCGGCGGGATACGGCAGACTGGAGGTTTGGCCGCCCGCGCCCGGGCGGCCGTCACCCCGCCGGAAAGGGACAGGCGTGAACGGGCCTCTCATCGTCCAGAGCGACAAAACCCTCCTCCTGGAGGTCGACCACGAGCTCGCCGGCGCCGCGCGCCGGGCCATCGCACCCTTCGCCGAGCTGGAGCGGGCACCGGAGCACATCCACACCTACCGGATCACCCCGCTGGGGCTGTGGAACGCCCGGGCCGCCGGGCACGACGCCGAGCAGGTCGTCGACGCGCTCGTGGAGTTCTCCCGCTATCCCGTCCCGCACGCGCTGCTCGTCGACGTGGCGGAGACGATGGCCCGCTACGGGCGGCTGACCCTGTCCAAGCACCCCGTGCACGGGCTGGTGCTGACCAGCACGGACCGGCCCGTGCTGGAGGAGATCCTGCGGTCGAAGCGGATCACCCCGCTGGTCGGGGCGCGGATCGACGCCGACACGGTCGCGGTGCACCCGTCGGAGCGCGGGCAGATCAAGCAGACGCTGCTCAAGCTGGGGTGGCCCGCCGAGGACCTCGCCGGGTACGTGGACGGCGAGGCGCACGCGATCGAGCTGGAGGAGAACGGCTGGGCGCTGCGGCCGTACCAGGCGCAGGCCGTCGAGGGGTTCTGGCACGGCGGGTCGGGCGTGGTCGTACTGCCCTGCGGGGCCGGGAAGACGCTGGTCGGGGCCGGGGCGATGGCCAAGGCCAAGGCGACCACGCTGATCCTGGTGACGAACACGGTCTCGGCGCGGCAGTGGAAGCACGAGCTGGTGAAGCGGACCTCGCTGACGGAGGAGGAGATCGGCGAGTACTCGGGGACGCGCAAGGAGATCCGGCCCGTCACGATCGCCACCTACCAGGTCCTCACCACCAAGCGGAAGGGCGTCTACCCGCACCTGGAGCTGTTCGACTCCCGGGACTGGGGGCTGATCCTCTACGACGAGGTGCACCTGCTGCCGGCGCCCGTGTTCAAGTTCACCGCCGACCTCCAGGCCCGCCGCCGCCTCGGGCTGACGGCGACGCTGGTACGCGAGGACGGGCGTGAGTCGGACGTGTTCTCCCTGATCGGGCCGAAGCGGTTCGACGCCCCGTGGAAGGAGATCGAGGCGCAGGGCTATATCGCGCCCGCCGACTGCGTCGAGGTACGGGTCAACCTCACCGAGTCGGAGCGGCTGGCGTACGCAACCGCCGAGACCGAGGAGAAGTACCGGTTCTGCGCGACGACCGCGACGAAGCGGAAGGTCACCGAGGCGCTGGTGCGCAAGCACCAGGGCGAGCAGACGCTGGTCATCGGTCAGTACATCGACCAGTTGGACGAGCTGGGCGAGCACCTGGACGCGCCCGTCATCAAGGGCGAGACCTCCAACGCGCAGCGCGAGAAGCTCTTCGACGCCTTCCGCGAGGGCGAGATCAGCGTGCTGGTGGTGTCGAAGGTGGCGAACTTCTCCATCGACCTGCCCGAGGCCACCGTCGCCATCCAGGTGTCGGGCACCTTCGGATCCCGGCAGGAGGAGGCGCAGCGGCTGGGCCGGGTGCTGCGGCCGAAGGCGGACGGGCACGAGGCGCGGTTCTACTCGGTCGTGGCGCGCGACACGATCGACCAGGACTTCGCCGCCCACCGCCAGCGCTTCCTGGCGGAGCAGGGCTACGCCTACCGGATCATGGACGCCGACGAACTGCTGGCCGGCGACTGACCCGCCCGGCGGCCGACGGACCCGCCCGCCCCGGGGGTGACCGCGGGGACGGTCTCGGCCGCGCTTTCGGAGGCGGCCGTCGGCGCGTCCTCGGCGGCGACCTCGGCAGCGCTCTCGGGGGCGGCCGTCGGCGCGACCCCGGGGGCGCCCCCGGGTGCGGGGAGCCGGGCCGCCGCCGTGGTCGCCGTCGCGTCGCGGTGACGGCGGTGGCGGTGGCGCCGGAGGGCGGCCGCCGACCTCGCCGTGAGGGCGGTGAGCGGCGGGACGGCCCACACCCACAGGTGCTGCCAGTGCAGCAGCGGGACCCCGCCGGCCGCCGGCGGCGGGTCGGCCCAGAAGGCGGCGGAGGCTTCGGGCAGCACCAGCGCGCCGAGCAGGGCGGTGCCGGTGAAGCCGGCCAGGGCGGTCAGGCCGGCCCGGACCCGGCCGGTGACCAGCAGGTACGGGACGAACACCGCCGGGGTGAGGGTGATCCCGGCGGCGGTGCCCAGCGCGAAGCCCTTGCCGAGGGCGGCGCGAGGCCGGCCGAGGTCCCACAGGGCCAGGCAGGCCAGGGCCAGGTCGATCTGGCCGGGCAGCGGGCTCTGGAACAGCGGCTCCAGCCACAGCCCGGCGATGGTGGCGGCCAGGACGGGGCCCGGCCGGGCCCGTACCCCCGCGAGGCGGCAGGAGAGCAGGACCAGCAGGGCGAGCAGGCCGCCGCTGCCGAGGACGAGGACGGCCTTGAGCACACCGGCCGGCAGCCAGGCGGCGGGCGTGAACAGGATCGCGGCGAACGGGGGATATCCGGCGGGCGGATGCCAGTCGGCGGCGCAGAAGCCGTCGAGGACGGCGTCGGCGGCCGGCACCCGCAGCGCCACGCACAGGACGCCGAGGGCGAGCAGCGCCCCTGTGACCAGCAGGCCGGCGAGGGGTGGCGGAGGGCGTTCGGGAGCGGGGCTGCGGGTCACGCGCGTGACCTTAGTGGATCAAGGTGCGGACCCCGCCGGAATCAGGACACGCAACGGGCTCCCCGCTCGACGGGCCCACGTCCCCGGCCGTCGGGAAGTCCGGGCGTCGCGGCGTCCGGCCGGCCCGGCGGCCAGGCGGCCGGTCAGCGGCGTATGACGCCCGCGTCGGCGGAGTACTCGCCGAGGACGGCGACGCTGACGGCGGCGGCCGCGAAGACCTTCACGGCGCGCAGGACCCCGCCGACAAGGTGGCGCGGTCGGTCGGAGGCGGAAGCGGATGCGGTGGCGGCGGTGGCGGTGGCGCCGCGAGGGCGGCCGCCCTGGACCGGAGTCGTGAGGGTTGCGGTGCTCATGGATCCATGGTCCGTGGTCCGCCCGCCGCGCACATCGGTCTGGAGAGCCAACCTCGCGGGCCCCCGGCTCCTCCTCACGTCCCATCGTTTCCCCTAGGGCTCTGCCGAAGGTCTGACACCCTCCGGTATGACACCCGTACGGGGGTACCGGCCGCCCCGGACCCGGGTCCCGGTAAATCCGTTCGCGCCGCTCCGCCCCCCTGACTACAATCGCCGCTCTTGCCGCCTCCCGACGCCGTACCGGGGAGAGCCGCCCACCGCACGGAAACCGGTGGGTTTCTGTTCCGCACCCCACCCGCTGGAGGCAGTTCCGTGCCCGCGCACGCCCCCGACACCACCCCCGAAGACACCGCGCCCGGCCCGGCCGCCGCCCCGTCCGACACCGCCGCCCCGTCCGACACCGCCGGCCTCCTCGGCCGTGAGCGCGCCCACCTGGCCGCCTCCCGGGCCGCCCTGCGCGCGATGCGCGAGGACGTCGAGGCGCTCGACATCCGCGACGTCACCGCCAACTGGGTCAACGCCGTCGTCCTCCAGGCGCAGATCGACGACCGCATCAAGGCCCTGGCCGACCTCACCCACACCCCCCTGTTCTTCGGCCGCCTCGACTACCTCCACGCCCCCGGCGCCGACCTCGCCGAGGGGGCGGGCGGCGAGCAGTTCTACATCGGCCGCCGCCATGTCCACGACGCCGACGGCGATCCGATGGTCATCGACTGGCGCGCGCCCGTCTCCCAGCCGTTCTACCGCGCTTCCAAGGCCGACCCGCAGGACATCGCCCTGCGCCGCCGCTTCGGCTACACCGGCGGCGAGATCACCGCGTACGAGGACGAGCACCTCTCCGACCCGGCGGAGGCGGCCGGCGTCAGCAAGCTGCTCCAGCAGGAGATCGAGCGCCCGCGCGTCGGCCCCATGCGGGACATCGTCGCGACGATCCAGCCCGAGCAGGACGAGATCGTCCGCTCCGGACTGTCCGGTTCGGTGTGCGTGCAGGGCGGTCCCGGCACCGGCAAGACGGCCGTCGGCCTGCACCGGGTCGCGTACCTGCTGTACGCGCACCGCGAGCGGCTGGCCCGCACCGGCACGCTCGTCATCGGGCCGAACCGTTCCTTCCTGCACTACATCGAGCAGGTCCTGCCGGCCCTGGGTGAGCTGGAGGTGCAGCAGGCCACGGTGGACGACCTCGTCGCCCGCGAGGGCCTGGAGGTACGCGGAAGCGACCCCGCCGAGACGGCCGTGGTCAAGGGCGACGCCCGGATGGCGGAGGTGCTGCGCCGGGCGGTCCGCTCGCATGTCACCGCGCCCGTCGAGCCGCTGATGGTGGTCCGCGGGTCGCGCCGGTGGCGGGTTCCGGCGTACGAGCTGGAGGAGATCGTCACCGAGCTCCAGAACCGGGACATCCGCTACGGCGCCGCCCGCGAGGCGCTGCCCCGGCGGATCGCGCACGCCGTTCTCGTCCGCATGGAGCAGGCGGGCGAGGCCCCGGACGACCGGGTGCAGGACGCGGTGGCCCGCAACGCGGCGGTGAAGGCCGCGGTCAAGGCGGTCTGGCCGCTGGTCGAGCCGGCGAAGCTGGTGCTGCGGCTGCTCTCGGACCCGGAGTTCCTCGCGGAGCACGCCGAGGGGGTCCTCACGGAGGAGGAGCAGAAGCTGCTGCTGTGGCCGAAGCCGTTCCGCAGCGTGCGCTCGGCGAAGTGGTCGGCGGCGGACCTGGTCCTCATCGACGAGGCCGCGGACCTGGTGGAGCGGACGCACTCGCTCGGCCACGTCGTCGTCGACGAGGCGCAGGACCTCTCGCCCATGCAGTACCGGGCGGTGGGCCGGCGCTGCACGACGGGTTCGGCGACGGTATTGGGCGACCTCGCGCAGGGCACCACCCCCTGGGCCACCCGCAGCTGGGAGGAGGCGCTGGGGCACCTGGGGAAGCCGGAGGCGGTGCTGGAGGAGCTGACGGCCGGTTTCCGCGTGCCGCGCGAGGTGATCGCGTACGCGTCGCGGCTGCTGCCGGCGATCGCGCCGGGTCTGACGGCGGTCTCCTCGGTCCGCGAGACCCCGGGGTCCCTGACGGTGACCGAGTCCGCCCCGGACGACCTGATCCCGGACGTGATCGCCGCCTGCCGCTCCTCCCTCGCCCACGAGGGATCGACCGGCCTGATCGCCGCCGACGCCCGCATCCCCGCCCTCGCGGCGGCCCTGACGGCGGCGGGCCTCCCCTACCTCTCCCCCGGCGAGGAGACGACGGCCGAGTCCCGCCTCACCCTGGTCCCGGCGTCGCTGGCGAAGGGCCTGGAGTACGACTACGTGGTCCTGGACGAACCGGCGGCGATCGTCTCCGCCGAACCGGACGACCGAACGGGCCTCCGCCGCCTCTACGTCTCCCTCACCCGAGCCGTCTCGGGCCTCACGGTCCTCCACGCAGCCCCCCTGCCGGCGGCCCTGACGTAGCGCAGCCCACACCGGGCCCGGGGCGGAGCCCTGGGAACGGGCGCGGCTGAGCGCCATTCCAAACCCGCGCGGCATCCCAGCCCGCGCGGGGGCCGGAGCCCCTGGGACCGGGCGCCGCTTCGCGGCATTCCAAGCCCGCGCGGCATTCGAGCGCACAGGCGCGCAGCGCACGTACCGGGCCACGGACGCAGCCCCCAGGAGAACCCGGGGCGGCAGCCCCTGGGACCGGGCGCCGCTTCGCGGCATTCCAAGCCCGCGCGACATCCGAGCGCACAGGCGCGCAGCGCGCGTACGGCGTCCGGGGCGGAGCCCCGAAGGGGCCCCGGGCGGAGCCCCGGGGAACGGGGGAAGGGTGGGGCGGGAGCCTGCCCCGCGCGGCGGTCCGCCCCCGCCCCGCGCGGGGCCGGCTACCCCAGCACCGTCCGCCACCGCGCGACCGCCGCGGCGGAGACGGGGCCGCCCCACCCGGAGGGACGGGCGGCGCCGCCGATGTGGAAGGCGTCGATCCCCGCCTCCCGAAGCACCGGCACGTGCTCCAGCGTCAGCCCGCCGCCGACGAGCAGCCGCGCCCCGTACCCCGGCTCGCCCGCCCGCGCGGCCTCCGCCCGCAGGACGGGGATCCCCTCAGGGACCCCGGCCGCCGAGCCGGCCGTCAGGTACGTGTCGAGCCCCGGCAGCTCGGCCAGCGCCTTGCGCAGCCCGTCCCGGTCCGCCGCGCGGTCGATGGCGCGGTGGAACGTCCAGCGGCAGCCGTCCAGCTCCGCCAGGACCGCCTCGACGGCGGCCAGGTCCGGGCTGCCGTCCGGGTGCAGGAACCCGAGGACGAACTCCTCCGCCCCCTCCGCCCGCAGCTCCCGCGCCGCCCTGGTCAGACCGTCCAGGTCACCGGCGGCGAACCCGTCCGTTCCGCGGAGCATCACGCGCAGCGGGATACCGACCGAGGACCGGATCGCCGCGAAGGTCTCGCGCGAGGGGGTGAGCCCGTCGGCGGCGATGTCGGTGACCAGTTCGAGTCGGTCCGCCCCACCCGCCTGGGCGGCGACCGCGTCCTCCACGTCGAGGGCGATCACCTCCAGGAGCGCACGGTTGCTCATGTGATCCCATCCTTCGGAACATAGGGAAAATAGGTCTAGTCCAATATCAGGGTACGGGCCCCGGCCCACCCCCACCAGCAGCCATCACGCCACGCCGCACAATGTCGGCATGGACACGGACACAGACCCGGACACGCACAAGGGCCCCGACACCGAAGCGGCCCTCCGCCGCCGCTGGGACGCCACCACCGCCGCCGCCGGGGCGGACCGCGACCCGGCCCCCTACGCCGACCGGCTCCTGGCCGCCTGGGCCGAGCCCCACCGCCGCTACCACACCACCGCCCACCTGGCCGACGTCCTCGCCCGCCTCGACCGGCTCGCCCCGCACGCCGCCGACCCCACCGCCGTCGAGCTCGCCGCCTGGTTCCACGACGCCGTCTACCGCCCCGACCGCTCCGAGAACGAGGAGCGCAGCGCCGCCCTCGCCGAGCGCGCCCTCCCCGAGCTCGGCGTGGACCCCGCCCGCACCGCCGAGGTCGCCCGCCTGGTCCGGCTGACCGTCACCCACGACCCGGCCCCCGGCGACACCAACGGCGAGGCCCTCTGCGACGCCGACCTGGCCGTCCTCGGGGGCGACCCCTCAGACCCCGCGAACCCCGCCGACCCCGCGAACCCCACCTCCTACGCCGCGTACGCCGCCTACGCCGCCGCCGTCCGCGCGGAGTACGGGTTCGTCCCCGACGAGGCGTTCCGCACCGGCCGCGCCGCCGTCCTGCGCCGGCTCCTCGCCCTGCCCCGCCTCTTCCGCACCCCTTACGGCGCCGCCCACTGGGAGGCCCCCGCCCGCCACCACCTGGCCACCGAGCTCGCCGAGCTCACCGGACTCACCCATCCCGGGACCCCGACCTGACATACGCCCCCGTCCCCCGGGAATGCGGCCCGCCCCATTCCGGTTCGACACAGACGTGCCCCCCACCTCAGCGAACGCCCGCTCCCGCATGCCCGTCGCCGTCTACGTCCTCGGCCTGTCCGTCTTCGCCCTCGGCACCAGCGAGTTCATGCTCTCCGGGCTCCTGCCGCCCATCGCCGAGGACATGGGCGTCTCCATACCCCGGGCGGGCCTGCTGATCTCCGCCTTCGCCATCGGCATGGTCGTCGGGGCACCCCTGCTGGCCGTCGCCACCCTGCGCCTGCCGCGCCGCACCACCCTCATCAGCCTCATCAGCCTCTTCGGCCTCGGCCAGGTGGCGGGGGCCCTCGCCCCCTCGTACGGGCTCCTCTTCGCCTCCCGCGTGGTCTCGGCCTTCGCCTGCGCCGGGTTCTGGGCCGTCGGCGCGGCCGTCGCCATCGCCATGGTCGGCAAGGACCAGCGCGCCCGCGCCATGTCCGTCATGATCGGCGGGCTCTCCATCGCCAACGTCCTCGGCGTGCCCGCCGGCGCCTTCCTCGGCGAGCAGTTCGGCTGGCGCTCCGCCTTCTGGTCGGTCGGCGCCGCCTCCGCCGTCGCCCTCGCCGGCATCCTGGCGCTCATCCCGAAGATCCCGCTGCCCGCCGAGAAGCCCCGCCTGCGCAGCGAGCTCCGTATCTACGCGGACCGCCAGGTGTGGCTGGCCGTGGCGGTCACCGCCCTCGCCGCGGGCGGGGTCTTCTGCGCCTTCAGCTACCTGTCCCCGCTGCTCACGGACGTGGCCGGGCTGGGTCCGGCAGCGGTGCCGTGGGTCCTCGCCCTGTTCGGCGTCGGCGCCCTGGCCGGCACCACCGTGGGCGGGCGCATCGCCGACGGGCGCCTCTTCGGCGTGATGATCTGGGGCATCACCGCCTCCACCGCCTTCCTCACGGCCCTGGCCCTGCTGGCCTCGGTCCAGGTGGCGGCCGTCGCCCTGTCGTTCCTGCTCGGCGTCTCGGCGTTCTTCACCGCCCCGGCGCTGAACGCCCGCATGTTCAACGTCGCCGGAGCCGCCCCCACCCTCGCCGGGGCGACCACCACCGCCGCGTTCAACCTCGGCAACACCGGCGGCCCCTGGCTGGGCGGCGCCGTCATCGACGCGGGCCAGGGTTTCGCCGCCACCGCCTGGGCGGGCGCCGCCATGACCGTCACCGCGATCGCCCTGACCCTGTGGGCCCTGCGCATCGAACGGCGTACGGGGGCGGGCGCCACCCGGGTCGTCTCCCGCTCCGCCGCCCCGGCGGCGGAACCCGCCTCCCGCTAGTCCCCAGCCCCCAGCCCCTAAGCGGCCGGCCGGCCCTTCGGCCTGCGCAGGCCCGCGGCCGTCAGGCGGCGGACCAGTTCCTTGCTGCCGATCTCCACCGCCCCCGCCCCCACCGCGTCCGCGTACCGGGTCGAGGGCACGTCGTAGTGGTCCCGCTCGAAGGCCCGCGGCGGGCAGCCGATCGCCGCCGCGAAGGCGTGCAGCTCCTCGTACGAGACGTCACTGACCAGGTGCGACCACAGACGCCCGTGCCCCGGCCAGTCCGGCGGGTCGATGTACACCGTCACGGGCGGCTCACCGGCCCGGGTGGAGGACGGGGCCGAGACCGCCCACCGCCGCCACCCTCACCCCGGCCTCCGAGCACACCCAGTGCGGATCGGGCCCCAGCTCCGGCTCCACGTCCAGGGCATGGGGCTCCCCGTGCTCGCACACCGGGCACAACGGCCAGCGCCCGTACTTCTCCAGCAGGGCGTCCTTCACGTCCTGCGCGACGAGTCCGGAGAGATAGCCGATCCCTTCCGGCCACTGCTCCACCCACCACCGGCGGTGCGTGACCGAGTCCTCGACGAGGGAAACGACATCGGCGTCGGCGACCTCGCCGGCGGCGAGATCGGCGAGAACCAGAGCGCGGGCGACGTGCAGCGCCTGTTCGAGGGGGGTCGCGTGGTCCATGGGCTCATTCTGACCCCTCACCCCCGCAAAAGGGGAGGGCAAGCCGCCCCCGCCCGGCCCGGCGCACCGGCCCCCGGCACCCGCCGGTGCCACCATGGCTCCCACCGGAAAGCCCCGGCCGCCCGAGCCACCGCCCGCAGGAGCCCGCCATGACCGCGTCCGCCGACCTCCGCGCCCAGCTCGACACCCTCACCACCGAGGCGTTCCGCCCCGAGCTGGCCGAGATCGACCGGCTCCCGACGCTGGAGGTCGTCCGGCTGATGAACGCCGAGGACGCCACCGTCCCGGCCGCCGTCGCCGCGCAGCTGGAACCCATCGCCGCCGCCGTCGACGCGATCGCCGAACGGATGGCCCGCGGCGGCCGGCTGATCTACGCGGGCGCGGGCACCGCCGGCCGGCTCGGCGTCCTGGACGCCAGCGAGTGCCCGCCCACCTTCGACACCGACCCGGCGCAGGTCGTCGGCCTGATCGCGGGCGGCCCCGGCGCCATGGTCACAGCCGTCGAAGGCGCCGAGGACTCCCCGGAACTGGCCGCCGAGGACCTCACCGCCCTCGCCCTGACCCGCGAGGACACCGTCGTCGGCGTCTCCGCCTCCGGCCGCACCCCGTACGCGATCGGCGCCGTCGCGTTCGCCCGTACGCGCGGCGCGCTGACCGTCGGACTGTCCTGCAACGCCGGATCCGCCCTCGCCGCGGCCGCCGAGCACGGCATCGAGGTGGTCACCGGGCCCGAACTCCTCACCGGATCAACCCGGTTGAAGGCGGGCACCGCGCAGAAACTCGTCCTGAACCTGATCTCGACGGTGACGATGATCCGCCTCGGCAAGACGTACGGGAACCTCATGGTCGACGTACGCGCCACCAACGAGAAGCTGCGCGCCCGCTCCCGCCGCATCGTCGCCCTGGCCACCGGCGCACCCGACGCGGAGATCGAGGCCGCGCTCACCGCCACCGGCGGCGAGGTCAAGAACGCGGTCCTCGTCCTCCTCGCCGGGGTGGACGCCCCCACCGCCGCCGCCCTCCTCACCGCCGCGCGGGGCCACCTGCGCGAGGCGCTCGCCGCCACCCGCTGACGTCCGCCCTCCCACACCAAGGCGACCGCATGTCCCCTGACACCCACCGCGCCACCGCCGCCGCGATCCTGCCCCTGGTCGGCGGCGCCGCCAACATCGGCTCGATCGCCCACTGCATGACCCGGCTGCGGATCGGCCTGCACGACCGCACCCTCGTCGACGAGGCCGCCCTCAGAGCCGTCCCCGGCGTCCTGGGCGTCGTCGAAGCCGACGACACCTACCAGATCGTGCTCGGCCCCGGCACGGTCGCCCGCGTCACCCCCGCCTTCGAGGAACTGGTCGCCGAGGGGCGTACGGCGACACCCGCGCGCCCCGTCACCGCGGAGGGCCTCGCCGCCCGGGGCGCGGCCCTCAAGCAGGCCCGCACCGCCCGCAACGCCACCCCGTTGAAGCTGTTCCTGCGCCGGATCGCGGCCGTGTTCGTCCCGCTGATCCCCGCTCTCATCGGCTGCGGGATCATCGCGGGCCTGGGCGGGCTGCTCGCCAGCCTCGGCTGGGTCCCGGCCCTGGTCCCGGCGCTGACGGCGATGGGCTCGGGGTTCATGGCGCTGATCGCCGTGTTCGTCGGCCACAACACCGCCAAGGAGTTCGGCGGCACCCCCGTCCTCGGCGGGGCGGTGGCGGCCGTCATCGTCTTCCCCGGCGTCGCCAAGGTCGAGGCGTTCGGGCAGCACCTCTCACCCGGCCAGGGCGGGGTCCTCGGCGCGCTGGCCGCCGCCCTGCTGGCCGTCCGCGTCGAACGGTGGTGCCGGCGCCACGTCCCCGAGTCCCTGGACGTGCTGGTCACCCCCACCCTCACGGTGCTCGTCCCCGGCCTGGTCACCCTCTTCGGGCTGATGGCCGTCGCCGGTACGGTCTCCCACGCCATCGGCGTCTTCGCCGAGCGGCTCCTCGCCACGGGCGGCGCCGCCGCCGGGACGGTCCTGGGCGGCCTCTTCCTCCCGCTGGTGATGCTCGGCCTGCACCAGGCCCTGATCCCGATCCACACCACCCTCATCGAGGAGTCCGGCTACACCGTCCTGCTGCCGGTCCTCGCGATGGCGGGCGCGGGCCAGGTCGGCGCCGCCCTCGCCGTCTACGTCCGCCTGCCGCACAACCCGTCGCTGCGCGCCACCATCAGGTCCGCGCTCCCGGCCGGGCTGCTCGGCGTCGGAGAGCCGCTGATCTACGGGGTCTCGCTGCCGCTGGGCCGCCCCTTCGTCACCGCCTGCGTCGGCGGCGCGGCGGGCGGAGCGTTCGTCGGGCTGTTCCACCAGCTGGGCGTGGCCTTCGGCTCGACCGCGATCGGCCCCTCCGGCTGGGCGCTGTTCCCGCTGCTGGAGGGCACCCCGGGGAGAGCCGCGGCCCTGGGCGTCTACGCGGGCGGCCTGCTCACGGGCTACGTGACGGGCTTCGCGGCGACGTACTTCTTCGGCTTCACCCCCCGCATGCTCGACGACCTCAACACCGGCCCGGACCCAGCGGACCCCACCACCCCCGGCCGGCCCACGGAACAACCGGCCCTGGCCTGAGCCGCACCGCTCCCACCGCTCCTGCCCGGCCGGGACGCGACGGCCTGAGGCCCGGGGAGCGCGCGGCCGGAGCGGCGCCCGACCGGGCCCGGCGGCCTACGCCCGGTAGACGCGCAGTTCCGACACCTCGTACGACATCTCCGTCTGCTCCGGTGCCGGCGCCGGGTGGTAGCGGCCGGCGCTGACGGACAGGTTGACGATGAGGTACGCCCGCCAGCCGCGGCCCACGCCCCGGCCGTCGGAGAAGGCCCGGACGCCGTTGACCCACCAGACGACGGACCGCCTGCCGAACTCGGTCCTGAGGTCGATCCACGCGCCGGGACGGACGGAGGGGTCGCGGTAGTAACGGTGGGCCTCGCGGACGTGGTTGGAGAGTTCGAGGAGGTCGGGGTTGTCGGGGTGGTACTCGAAGACGTCGATCTCCTGGCCGCCGTCCCGCCAGGTCCAGATCGCGGGCCAGGCCCCCGTCTCGGCGGGCAGTCTGACGCGGGCCTCCAGGACGTCGCCGGTGCGGACCATGAACTCCTGGTCGCTGCCCTCGGTGGTGAGCAGCCCGGTGTCCCAGTTGCCGTCGGGGCGGCGGGTGGCCCGGAAGGTGCCGCTGCGGCTGTAGGCGGGGTCGGAGACGAGGTGGTCGAGTTTGTTGTCGCCCGGGTTGACCGGGCCGCCGTCGGGATAGGCCCAGGAGCGGCCGGCCACCCACTGGGCGGTCGAGGTGAAGTCGGCGGTGAGGACGGGGGTGCGGCCCGGCGTGAGCACCGGCAGGCCCCCGCCGCCGGCTGCGGGGAGGAGGCGGCGGGTCAGGCGCCGCAGCCATCCGGAGTGGTCCGATTCCATGAAGGTGTTCTGCCCGCCGGCCAGGCCGACACCCCCATGTTCTCACACAGAGTAATCACATGATTGCGTGGCGGCATCGATGAAGGCCCGGATCAGCTCGGGGGACTTCACTCCGCGCTCCCGCTCGACCCCGCTGGAGACGTCCACGCCCCAGGCGCCGGTGGCCCGGACGGCCTCGCGGACGTTGGCCGGGCTGAGCCCGCCGGCCAGCAGCCAGCGGCCCTGCGGCGCCCTGAACTGGGCGGATCCCCAATTCCAGGGGGTGCCGGAGCCAGGGTCGGGGGCGTCGATCAGCAGCAGGTCCTCGCCGTACTCCCCGCAGCGCGCGACATGCTCGGCGGTGGCCCGCAGCAGGGTCCGGCCCGGGGCACGGAGTTCCTCGTAGAACCCGGGGCCTTCGTCGCCGTGCAGCTGCACCCCGCGCACGCCGCTCTCCTCGGTGAGCCGGCGCACCTCCTCCAGGGGCTGCCCCCGGAACACCCCGACGGTGAGCACCCCCTCCGGGACCCGCGCGCCGAGCTCCCGCGCCAGAGCCGCGGTGACCGTACGGGGGCTGCCCGGCGCGAGCACGAACCCGACGGCGCCGGCCCCGGCGGCCACGGCCACGTCGACGTCCTCGGGCGTCTTCAGCCCGCAGATCTTGATGAACACGCTCTCGCCCTCGCTCATACCGCCAGTCAACCAAACCCGGCCGTCCGGTGCCGCCGCGTCCCAGCAGGCGTCGGCCCCCTTTACCGGGCGCGGCCTTCGCGCTTCCCTGGAAGGGCGGGGACGAACCCCCGGGGGAGGCGGCCATGGCGGGGTGGGACGGGGGATGGGCCAGGGGGATCGGGCGCACGGCGGTGGCGGTGGCCGCGCCGCTGCTGGCCGCCGCCCTGGCTTTCGGCGCCGCCTGGGAGTCGGCGTACGGGCGGCTCGGCGGCTGGGGGTACCTCCTCGGCGGGGTGCTGCTGCCCCTGCTCCTGCTCGGGGGCCACGCCGCGCTCGCCGCGCGGCGCGAGGCCGGGGTCATCGCCGCGTCCGCCCTCCCGGCGGGTCTCGGGGCCATGCTGGCGCTGGTGTCGGTGGGGCACAGCGTGCTGGAAGACCGGGGCGTGGAGATCAGCTGCGTCGTCCTGAAGGTCACCCAGCGCACCGAGACGGACTCCTCCATGGACGCCGACGGCCACTGGACCACCACGAGCCGCACCTCGTACGGCCATCTGCTGCGCTGTCCCGCGGGCGGCCCGACCGAGTTGGACGCCTTCGCGCGGCTGGCGAAGGAGGGCCAGGCACTGGCGGTGGTGTACGACCCGCAGGGCAGGGTCGCCCCGCTGGCCGCCAGGCACGTCCACGGCGGGGGCATGCGCGTCGCGGCGGGGGTCACGGTCGGGGCGGCCGTCCTGCTGGGGCTGGCCGGCGCGGTCCACGAGGCGTACCAGAAGCGCGGGCGCCGGCCGCGCGGCGCGAGGCGGGGGTGAAACGCCCGAGGGCGGCACCCCTTCGCGTGGAAGGAGCGCCGCCCTCGGTCGAGAACAGCCGATCAGCCGAGGCCGATCAGAAGTCCATGTCACCGCCCGGCATGCCGCCCGGCGCACCGGCGCCGGCCTTCTCGGGCTTGTCGGCGATGACGGCCTCGGTGGTCAGGAACAGCGCGGCGATGGACGCGGCGTTCTGCAGCGCGGAACGCGTGACCTTCGCCGGGTCGATGATGCCCTCGGCGATCATGTCGACGTACTCGCCGGTCGCGGCGTTCAGACCGTGGCCGATCGGGAGGTTGCGCACCTTCTCCACGACGACGCCGCCCTCGAGACCACCGTTGACGGCGATCTGCTTCAGCGGGGCCTCCAGCGCGAGCTTCACGGCGTTGGCGCCGGTCGCCTCGTCACCGGTGAGCTCCAGCTTCTCGAAGACCGAGGACGCCTGGAGCAGGGCCACGCCACCACCGGCGACGATGCCCTCTTCGACGGCCGCCTTCGCGTTGCGGACGGCGTCCTCGATGCGGTGCTTGCGCTCCTTGAGCTCGACCTCGGTCGCGGCACCGGCCTTGATGACGGCCACGCCGCCGGCCAGCTTCGCGAGGCGCTCCTGGAGCTTCTCGCGGTCGTAGTCCGAGTCGGAGTTCTCGATCTCGGCGCGGATCTGGTTGACGCGGCCCTGGACCTGGTCGCTGTCACCGGCACCGTCGACGATGGTCGTCTCGTCCTTGGTGATGACGACCTTGCGGGCGCGGCCGAGCAGGTCGAGACCGGCGTTCTCCAGCTTGAGGCCGACCTCCTCGGAGATGACCGTGCCACCGGTGAGGATGGCGATGTCGCCGAGCATGGCCTTGCGGCGGTCGCCGAAGCCCGGGGCCTTGACGGCGACGGACTTGAAGGTGCCGCGGATCTTGTTGACGACCAGGGTCGACAGGGCCTCGCCCTCGACATCCTCGGCGATGATCAGCAGCGGCTTGCCGGACTGCATGACCTTCTCCAGGAGCGGCAGCAGGTCCTTGACCGAGCCGATCTTGGAGTTGACGATCAGGATGTACGGGTCGTCGAGGGACGCCTCCATACGCTCCATGTCGGTGGCGAAGTACGCCGAGATGTAGCCCTTGTCGAAGCGCATACCCTCGGTGAGCTCCAGCTCCAGACCGAAGGTCTGGGACTCCTCGACGGTGATGACGCCTTCCTTGCCGACCTTGTCCATGGCCTCGGCGATGAGCTCGCCGATCTGGGTGTCGGCGGCGGAGATGGAGGCCGTGGAAGCGATCTGCTCCTTGGTCTCGACATCCTTGGCCTGGGCGAGCAGGGCGGCGGAGACGGCCTCGACGGCCTTCTCGATACCACGCTTGAGGGCCATCGGGTTGGCACCGGCGGCCACGTTGCGCAGACCCTCGCGGACGAGCGCCTGGGCGAGGACCGTGGCGGTGGTCGTACCGTCGCCGGCGACATCGTCCGTCTTCTTGGCGACTTCCTTGACCAGCTCGGCGCCGATCTTCTCGTACGGGTCCTCGAGCTCGATCTCCTTGGCGATGGAGACGCCGTCGTTGGTGATCGTGGGCGCACCCCACTTCTTCTCAAGGACGACGTTGCGACCCTTGGGGCCAAGGGTGACCTTGACGGCGTCGGCGAGCTGGTTCATGCCACGCTCGAGACCGCGCCGGGCCTCCTCGTTGAACGAAATGATCTTGGCCATCTGAAGTGGTCCTCCAGGACTGGGGTTCCCCCTACGCCGCCAGACGTCAGGGGAGGGTGGATTGCTCCGGACCGCGCCCGCGCCCGCGACGGACGGCCTGCCGATCCGGCGGTTCCTTCCCGCCGGACCCTGCGGGCCTCACCGGCCCGGTCCTCGTCTTGTAGCACTCTCACCCGGAGAGTGCTAACGCCAATGATTAGCACTCGGCCCCTCCGAGTGCAAGCGGCTTCGAGCCATGCCGGGCGGGTCGGCGCACCGGACACACGTGAGGGGCCCGCATCCTGGACAGGATGTGGGCCCCTCACGTGTTGGTGCGTGCGTCGGTGGCCGATCGCGCTTCGACTCAGCCGGCCGCCAGCTTGACCATGTCAGCCTGCGGACCCTTCTGACCCTGCGAGATCTCGAACTCGACCCGCTGACCCTCTTCAAGGGTGCGGTACCCGTCCATCTGGATGGCGCTGTAGTGGACGAACACATCCGCACCACCGTCGACCGCGATGAAGCCGTAGCCCTTCTCCGCGTTGAACCACTTGACGGTGCCCTGAGCCATGCCTAACTCCCCTATTACTGGCCCTTGCGCAGGTCCGCACTTCGCGGACCCGGGTCAGAACTTGCGCCGGAACGCCTCGACCGGGGCTGAATGTATCTGCACCGCTGCTGTCTGCAACAGGTCATTCCGACGAGAAATCTGGACACGAACGCATGTGGAAATGGGCTGAAAATTTGGCCTATTCCTGGGCAAGTCGGGCCAGACAAGCCGCACCAATGCCCCAAAAGACACGTGCATGTTGACTCAATGTCAACCCTCTTCCTGCCCGTTCATATGCGGCGGGCAAGAACGACGGAGGGGACTTCCCCAACTCTACCGCGCCCAATCAAGCAGAATTGCCCCCTCCGCTTTTAGCGGAGGGGGCAATTCAGAATGCGGCGCGACGCTCTTCGCGCGTCAGCAGCCGCCCGCCACGGCGGGAATGATCGAAACGCCCGCGCCGTCCGGCGTCGCCGCCTGCAGGCCGCCCTCGAAGCGCACGTCGTCGTCGTTGACGTAGACGTTCACGAAGCGGCGCAGCTTGCCCTGGTCGTCCAGGACGCGCGCGGCGATGCCCGGGTGGTTCGCCTCCAGGGAGTCGATGACCTCGGCCAGGGTCGCGCCCTCGGCCGGGACCTCGGCGGCGCCGCCGGTGTAGGTGCGCAGGATGGTGGGGATGCGGACGTTGACGCTCATGGCGCTACCGCCTTTCCGTGTAGTGCGAGGGAAGGGTCAGGCCAGGCCGGCGGCGCGGAACGCGTCCAGGCTCGGGCGGATGGTGGCGGTCTGGCCGGTGCCGGCCACCGCCTCCAGGGTCTTGAGGCCGTCACCGGTGTTCAGGACCACGGTGGTCAGCGAGGGGTCCAGGAGCCCGTTCTCGATGAGCTTCTTCGTCACGCCGACGGTCACACCGCCCGCGGTCTCGGCGAAGATGCCCTCGGTCTGAGCCAGGATCCGGATCGCCTCGACGACCTGCTCGTCGTTGACGTCCTCGACGAAGCCGCCGGTGCGGCGGGCGATGTCGAGCACGTACGGGCCGTCCGCAGGGTTGCCGATGGCCAGGGACTTGGCGATCGTGTCCGGCTTCTGCGGGCGGACCACGTCGTGCCCGGCCTTGAAGGCGGTGGACACCGGGGAGCAGCCCTCGGCCTGGGCGCCGAAGATCCGGTACGGCTTGTCCTCGACCAGACCGAGCTTGATCAGCTCCTGGAGACCCTTGTCGATCTTGGTCAGCTGCGATCCGGACGCGATCGGGATGACGATCTGGTCGGGAAGCTGCCAGCCGAGCTGCTCACAGATCTCGTAGGCGAGGGTCTTGGAACCCTCCCCGTAGTAGGGGCGCAGGTTGACGTTGACGAAGCCCCAGCCCTCGCCCAGCGGGTCACCGATGAGCTCGGAGCAGAAGCGGTTGACGTCGTCGTAGTTGCCCTCGATGCCGACCAGCTCGCCACCGTAGACACCGGCCATGACGACCTTGCCCTGCTCCAGGTCGTGCGGGATGAACACGCAGGAGCGGAAGCCCGCGCGGGCCGCCGCCGCGCCGACGGCGCCGGCCAGGTTGCCCGTGGAGGAGCAGGAGAGGGTGGTGAAGCCGAACGCGCGGGCCGCCTCGACGGCGATGGCCACGACGCGGTCCTTGAAGGAGTGCGTCGGGTTGCCGGAGTCGTCCTTGACGTACAGCTTGCCGGTGACGCCCAGCTCCTTGGCCAGGTTCCGCGCGTCCACGAGCTTGGTGAACCCCGGGTTCAGGCTCGGCTTGGACGCCACGTCCGCGGGGACGGGCAGCAGCGGGGCGTAGCGCCAGATGTTGTTGGGGCCGGCCTCGATCGCCGCGCGCAGCGCCTCAGGGTCGCCGGCGGGCAGCTCGTAGGCGACCTCCAGCGGACCGAAGCACTCGACGCAGGCGAAGATGGGGCCGAGCTCGAAACGGGTACCGCACTCACGACAGGAAAGGCCGGTGGCGGGACCGAGATCGACGGATCCGGCGGCGGTGGACTCCGACGGGGCAGGGATAGCGGCGGTCTGTGCAGCCATGATGGCGAGGCCCTTTCTCCTCATCTTCCCCATGGCGCACTTCGCCATGAGACGGAATTGGCACCTTCCCTAGCCGGGGCCCCGCGCGAGCGAGAACCGACTGGAGGGTTGCCGGGGCTTCAACGGGCCGTGTCCCTCTGCCCCTCTGGATGAGCGGTATGGCACCGGCACACGCGCTCGATGGCGCGCCGGTGCGTTTGTGGCGAGGACCCCCGGCATGTGGCGGGCCTTCGCGTTGTTCAAGACTGTAACCGAAAGGGACGGCGCGTTGAGACGGCTGTCCGAAGCGCGAGATGGATCACGAACCGGCCGAAAACAGCCGGGTCCGATGCCGCCGCCGGATGATCAGGGAGTGCTGAGAGTGCTGGATGAGGTGGAGCGCTGGCTGGCCGACCGCTCCTGGTCCGCCGCCGACCGACCGCTCGACCAGCTGCTCGACCGGAAACGGGCGGCCGGGACCACCGTGAGCGTGGTACTGCCCGCCCTCGACGAGGAGGCCACGGTCGGACAGATCGTGGAGGTGATCCGGCGCGACCTGATCGAGGGGCTGCCGGTCCCCCTGGTCGACGAGCTCGTGGTGATCGACTCCGGGTCCGCCGACCGCACGGCCGAGATCGCGGCGAAGGCCGGCGCCCGGGTGGTGCACCGCGACGAGATCCTGCCGCGCGTCCCGGCCGTCCGCGGCAAGGGCGAGGTGCTGTGGCGCTCGCTGCTGGCCACCACCGGGGAGATCGTCTGCTTCGTCGACGCCGACCTGCGGGACTTCACCTCCGCCTTCGTCTCCGGCATCGTCGGCCCGCTGCTCACCGACCCGCAGGTGCAGTTCGTCAAGGCCATGTACGACCGCCCGCTGGGGGACGCCCCCGGCCAGGGCGGACGGGTCACGGAACTGGTGGCGCGGCCCCTGCTCAACCTCCACTGGCCCCAGCTGGCCGGCTTCGTCCAGCCGCTCGGCGGCGAGTACGCCGTACGCCGCTCCCTGCTGGAACGCCTGCCCTTCCCCGTCGGCTACGGGGTCGAGCTCGGGCTGCTCGTGGACGCCCTCCACACCGTCGGGCTGGACGCCCTCGCCCAGGTCGACGTGGGGGTCCGGCTGCACCGCCACCAGGACGGGCAGGCCCTGGGCCGGATGGCCGCGTCCATCTACCGCACCGCGCAGCTGCGGCTCTCGCGCGGGCACCTCACCCGGCCGGAGCTCACCCAGTTCGAGAGGGGGCCGGACGGGTTCGTTCCGCGCACCTACCCCGTGGACACGGAGGAACGGCCGCCCATGCTGGAGATAGAGGAGTACGCCGTCCGCCGCGTGGCCTGAGGTGGCGAACCGGTTGTTTCCCGGACGTTTGAGCGAGCGGACCCCGGGCTAGGTTCGCGGCATGGCTTCTCAGGTACTCGTCGCCGCCAACCGCGGCCCCCTCTCGTACGCCCTCGCCGCCGACGGCACTCTCAGTGCCCGGCGCGGCGGGGGCGGTCTGGTCTCCGGCCTCTCGGCGGCCCTCGCCGCCCAGCCGGAGGCCCTGTGGATCTGCGCGGCCCTCTCCGACGCCGACCGCGAGGCGGTCCGGCAGGGGGTCTCCGAGCCCGGGGTACGGATGCTGGACATCGATCCCGCGGTGTACGACGACGCGTACAACGGCATCGCCAACTCGGTGCTCTGGTTCACCCACCACCACCTGTACGACGTCCCCCGCGAACCCGTCTTCGACGCGGAGTTCCGGCGGCGCTGGGACTCGTACACCGCCTACAACCAGGCGTTCGCCGAAGCCCTGGCCGAGGAGGCCGCGCAGGGCGCCCGCGTCCTCGTCCAGGACTACCACCTGGCCCTGGTCCCCGGCGCCCTGCGGGAGCTGCGGCCGGACCTGCGGATCGCGCACTTCACGCACACCCCGTGGGCCTCGACGGACTTCCTGCACATGCTCCCCGACGACATCCGCAGCCGGCTGGTGTGGGGGATGCTCGGCGCGGACCAGCTGGGCTTCCACACCGCGGGATGGGCCGCCGCCTTCATCAGCGGCGCCACCATGGACGACGTCCACGGCGTCGCGGAGGGCTTCGTCCCCCGCGAGGACCACCAGGGCGGCGTCCACCACCGCGGGCCGGAGCGGGACGGCGGGTACGGGGAGGTGCGCTTCACCGGCGTCGGGCAGTACCCGCTCGGCGTGGACGGCGACGACCTGAAGGCCCTCGCCCACCGGCCGGAGGTCGACGAGAAGCTGGCCGGCCTGCGCGCGGAGGTCGCCGGGCGCAGGACGATCGTCCGCGTGGACCGGACGGAACTGTCGAAGAACATCCTGCGCGGCCTGCTGGCCTACCGCGAGCTCCTGACCCGCCACCCCGAGTGGCTCGGCCGCGTCGTCCACCTGGCCTCGGCCTACCCCTCCCGCCAGGACCTGGAGGTCTACCGCCGGTACACGGCGGCGGTGCGGGAACTGGCGGCGGAGATCAACGCGGAGTTCGGGACGGCGGACTGGCAGCCGGTGCACGTCTCGGTGGAGGACGACTTCGCCCGCTCCCTGGCGGCGTACCGGATGGCGGACGTGGCCCTGGTCAACCCGGTACGGGACGGCATGAACCTGGTCGCCAAGGAGATCCCGGTGGTCTCGGAGGCGGGCTGCGCCCTGGTCCTGTCGACGGGGGCGGGAGCGTACGAGGAACTCCACCAGGACGCCCTGACGGTCAACCCGTACGACGTCACGGCGACGGCCGAAGCCCTCCACACGGCCCTGTCCATGCCGGCCGAGGAACGCGCAGCCCGCACCAAACGCCTCGCGGCAGCCGCCACAGCCCTCCCCCCGGCGGCATGGTTCCGCGCCCAGCTGGAGTCCCTGGGAGGCTGACACCTCACGGCGCGGGCCCGCCATCTCCCCCGCGAGGGGTAGGGGCGGGCCGGTGGTCCGGGGGCGGCAGCCCGCCGGGCGGGAGTGAACAGCTGATCGGCCCCACGGCGATCGGGGCCTCACTCGGCGGTCTCAGGGATGCTTTGGGGCTTTCCCGTCCGTCTCATCGTCCTTCCGCGTCGGGCCGCCCTGTCAAGGGCGCTCCTTCGTCGCGTCGCTGCGCGATGGCCTCCGGCCACCCTTGACAGACCGTCCCGCCACGGAAAAACGAAGACTCCCGGGAAACCCCCAAAAGAACGGGCCGGTTCAGAGATGGACATGCGGCCCTGTCACAGACCCGAGGCAGGGCCGGGGGCCGGCAGACCGGGCATCCGGCCCCCTCGCCATGCCCCTCGGGACCCCCGTACGCATCAGATCGCTACGCGCTTCTCCCGTCTCAGCGTCCGCCACCCGTCTGGGGCTGGTACCCGCACCAAACGCCAACCAGAGCAGTGTTCGGGGCCGGGGGGCGCATCACATCGCTACGCGCTTCTCATTTCTCGGCGTCCGCCGCCCGTCTGGGGCTGGTCATAAGCGGGCTGGACGTTGGCGACGGCAGTGGTGAACTCACGGCCGGAGGCGGCGCGGATGTAGGCCAGTTCCATCCAGTACTCGGATCCGGTGTCCGAGACGTTCTCGTTGATCACGGCCATCAGCACGCCTTCGGTGCCGGAAGCGATGTCGCGGACGCGGCGGCGGAGGAGGCGATGGGGCACGTACTCGTACTGCTCACTCATGGGACGCCTCTTCCATGGAGTCGAGGAAGCGCTCCCAGCCCAGGCTTGCACGTTCCAGAAGCTCTTGACTGATGGCGGGCCTTTCATTGAGCGGGCGTTCTGTGTCAGCTGCGGTGTTCTCTGCCGCGTCCAAACCAGCCTCCTTGTCGCTACGCTGAGTGGTCCGACTGTCACTGCCACACACGAGCGTAGGTACGTGGCCGAGCCGGTCGAAGTGACCGCCGGTACGAGTAGTCGGCGACGAACGCGAAGGTAGAGAGGTGCCGTGGTCGGCAAAGGGCGCTCCACCCTGACCGCTGGTGCGGGTAGTCGACGGCCCGGCCGTCCCGGAACCGTTGCCGGGTACGTCTTCCGGGTCATCCGGGAACAGCTCGGCCACACTCAGGACAGCTTGGCCGAGGTATTCAACATCTCGGCCGATGCCATCGCCGGATGGGAATCCGGTAGACGGCCGCTCACGTCCCTCTCCATCGGGCAGACGCTCGTGCACCGCCACAGACTCATGCGCATGGGGGCTCCGGCAGCTTTGCTCATCGCCCTGGAGAGGGCGATGGAGGCGGACGTCCTGATCTCCAGCGCCCTTGACGGGAACAGCAGCCCGCTCGGCGCGTGGGTCATGCAACGCGACTTGGTCGAAGTCCTGGCATGGCCGCTCAACGGCGTGGCCCCCGAGTCGATGTGTGCGCTGCCGCCTTCGAGCCGTTCCCGTCGCGGCCCGGTGCCGAGTGGCCCCGAACTGGGTTCCGAAGAACGTACTCGGTTCTTCCAGCACGTGCGCAAGACGGCCGAGGAGGCCCGTGGCGGGGATCAGTTCCTGTTACGTCGGCAAGCCTTGTACCTCGCGGGCTACGACCAGGCAGTGGATACCGTGGGCTGGCTGGAACAGCAGCAGAAGGCCGAAAAACCCGATGACTGGCTCACCCACTGGCTCAGCGCCCGCTCCATGGCCGCCGTTACGGCGCGCCACGGAGACTTGGACCGCATGCGGCACTTCATTTCCAGCACGCTTGAGGACGACGACGTCGGCGAGTCCGCCAATCTGAACTACTGGGCCTACTGGATCGGCGAGGGCACGCACCCCCAACTGTCCGACGATTTCATCGTCGGAGCCACCACCGCGTCCTGGCAGGGTCACAAGTTGTTCCAGCACCTGGTGAAGGGGCTTGCTCCGCAGCAAGGCTTCTTCGACCTGAACGTCCACACGCTCTGGGCTCTCCTTGCCATCCGCCCCACCCTTCTGCGGACCCCTTCTTCCGCCGGCCAGAACCTGCGAGCCCGGATGCCTGTGCTGTTGGATGGCACCGGGCCCTCGACCCGTGCGCGTCGCGAGCTCGAAGGCATTCGGTACGCGATCCGCCTCGCAGAGGCGTGAGAAGGAGACAGACGTGGCTGACGACCTGTCCGCGGTGGCCAACTTCCTCTACGAGGCCGGCACGCTCAAGAACGCGCGCCGTACGGGCTGGTGGATGGCCGGTGTCAACAACCCCGAGAGCGTGGCCGAGCACTCCTGGCGCACAGCCCTGATCGCCTCCGTCATCGCAAAGCTGGAGGGAGCGGACCCCGCACGCGCCGCCTTCCTCGCGGTGTGGCACGACACCCAGGAAACCCGCACCGGAGACGTGAACCACCTCGGCAAGAAGTACTCCACCGCCGCCGACCCCGTGGCGGTCACGGCCGACCAGACGGCGGGGATGCCCGAACTGCTTGCCACGGCCCTCCAGGACCTGGTGGCTGAGTACGAGGCCAAGGAGACACCCGAGTCGGTTTGTGCCCGTGACGCGGACAAACTGGAGTGCATGCTGCAGGGAATCGAATACAAGGCGCAGGGCCACACCAGCGCACAGAGGTGGATCGACAACAGCCGCAGCCGGCTGACCACGGAAACCGCCCAGCGCCTCGCCGATGAACTCCTTGGCCAGGATCCCCTCACCTGGCTCCGTGCTGCCATGGCCGAGCAGCCCTGACCCCCAGGGCCCACCACCGGCCCCAGACGGCCGTCGGCCGCCGAGAAATGAGAAGCGCGTAGCGATCTGATGCGCCCCCCGGCGCCGGATGCTGCTCTGGTTGGCGTTTGGTGCGGGTACCAGCCCCAGACGGGCGGCGGACGCTGAGACGGGAGAAGCGCGTAGCGATCTGATGCGTACCGGGACGCCGAGGGGCATGGCGAGGGGGCCGGATGCCCGGTCTGCCGGCTCCCGGCCCTGCCTCGGGTCTGTGACAGGGCCGCATGTTCATCTCTGAACCGGCCCGTTCTTCTGGGGGTTTCCCGGGAGTCTTCGTTTTTCCGTGGCGGGACGGTCTGTCAAGGGTGGCCGGAGGCCATCGCGCAGCGACGCGACGAAGGAGCGCCCTTGACAGGGCGGCCCGACGCGGAAGGACGATGAGACGGACGGGCAAGCCCCAAAGCATCCCTGAGACCGCTGAGTGAGGCCCCGGTCCCCCAGGCCCCGGGCGGCTGTCCACTCCCGCCCGGCGGGGTACCGCCCCCCGGACCACCGGCCCGCACCCCGGGAGGCGGGTGGGCAGCCACCGGCCCGCCCCTACCCCTCGCGGGGGAGATGGCGGGCCCGCGCCGGGACGGCCCCGGGGCTACCCCCGGATCGCCGCCGCCAGCTGGGCCAGGAAGGCCGCTACCGCGCCTGGGCCCGGGAGGACCAGGTCGGCTCGGGCGGCGAGTTCCGGGACTTCCGCCGAGCCGCTGCACACCAGGAGGCCCGGGAGGCCCTCCGCGCGGCGCTTCTCCACCGCCGAGTACGCCGCGAGGTCGCCCAGGTCGTCCCCCGCGTACAGGACCGGGCCCGCGTCCCGCTCGCGGAGGAACTCGGTCAGTGCGACGCCCTTGTCCATGCCCGGCGGGCGCAGTTCCAGTACGGCGCGCCCCGGCTCGACGATCAGCCCGTGGCGGGCGGCCAGTTCCGCGAGGGGTTCGCGCAGGGCCTCGAACGCCGCCTCGGGGTCGGCGGCGCGCCGGGTGTGGACGGCCAGTGCCCGGCCCTTCTCCTCGATCCAGGTCCCGCGCCAGGCGCCGATGGCGTCGAGGAAGCCGGGCAGCTCAGCCCGTACCGACGCCACGCCGGGGTGTTCGGCGGGGGCGTGCACGACGCCGCTGACGGCGTCCCAGCGCTCGGCGCCGTAGTGCCCGAGGACGACCAGGTGCTCCAGTCCGGGCACCCCGGCGAAGCCGCCGTGGCGGACGGCGACCCCGGCCGGCCGGCCGGTGACCACGGCCACGGCGGCCACCTCGGGGGCCAGCGCCGAGAGCGCGGGGACGGCGTCGGGGTGGGCGCGGGCCTGGTCGGGGTCGGGGACGATGTCGGCGAGGGTTCCGTCGAAGTCGAGGGCGACGACGGCTCTGCGCGGTGTGCGCAGGAGGGCTTGCAGTCCCTCCCGTCCGGCGGCAGTGGCGGGCACGGGCATCGGCGGCTGGTGCGGATGGCTCCCCATGATGATGACCCTACCGGCGCGGCCGGGACCCCGCCCAGCCCCCTCCCCTGCCCCCGTCCTACCGGCGGGCCCGCTGGGCCTCGCGCAGGCGGCGGAGGCGGTTGACGGTGGTGGGGGCGTGGGCGAGGGCGCGGGGGTCGTCCATGAGGGTGTTGAGCAGCTGGTAGTAGCGGACGGGGCTCAGCCCGAGCCCCTCGCGTATCGCGCGCTCCTTGGCCCCGGGCCCGGGCCAGCTGCGCCCCTCGTACGCGAGCACGGCGGCCTCGGCGTCGGTCAGCCGGGAGCTCGCAGCCCCCGTCACCACGCCCGCCTCCCCGCCCGTCTCACCGCCCGGCTGCCCGTCGCGTCGCCCGTCGTCCGTCATACGGCCAGATTAACGCCGCCCACCGACACCCTCCCGGGCCGCCGGGCCTACCTCTCCCCGTCCGCCTTGCGGGCCGAGGTCGCGATCTGTTCGAGGATCTTCGCCGGCTGGCCCCCCGGCTGGACCGCCTTGCCGATGTTCTGCTTGACGTCCTCACTGACCTGCGCCCAGGACTTCTTGCCCACCGGGTACAGACGGGCGCTCGGCAGTGCGGTGAGGAAGGTGCGCAGCTGGCCGGCCGGCCCGCCGTTCGCGGACTCCATCGCCCGGTAGCCGCTGGTGGTGACGGGCAGGAGGTCGTACTGGCTGGTGAAGGCGGTCACGTTCTTCGCCGTGTACAGCTGGTCGAGGAACTTGCCGGCCTCCTTCTTGTGGCCGTTCTTGAACGCCATGACCCAGTCGGCGACGCCCATCGTGGAGTGGTCGGCGCCGTCGGCGGTCGGCATGGCGACCATGCCGAACTTCACGCCCTTCCCGGCCGCCTGCTTCAGCAGCGTGGGGTGGCCGTTGAGCATGCCGACCTCGCCCCGGGTGAAGGCGTCGAAGGCGGCCTGGCGGTCGAGCTTGCCGGGTTCGACGGGACCGGTGAGGCCCTGGCCGACCATGCGGTCGCGCAGGAACTCGAAGGTCTTGACGTTCTCCGGGGAGTCGATCGCGTACGCCTCCTCGTTGTCGGTGTAGCCGCCACCGCCGGAGAGCATCCACATCATCGTCTCGGCCTGGGCCTCCTCGCGGCCCAGGGGCAGCGCGAAGGGGGTGGGGACGCCCGCCGCCTTCAGCTTCCGGGCGGCCGCCTCGACGTCCGCCCAGCTCTTGGGCTGCCAGGGGGCGGAGCCGTCCTTGGGGATGATGCCGGCGTCGCCGAGGAGCTTGGTGTTGTAGAAGAGCAGCCGCGTGCTGGCCACGAACGGCAGGCCGTACTGGACGCGGCGCACCTTGCCGGCGTCGGCGAGCGGGGCGAGGAAGTCGGCCTCGGTCTTGACGGAGAGCAGCTCGTCGGCGGTGTAGAGCTTGCCGGCCTCGGCGTAGTCGGCGTAGGCGCCGATCTGGGCGATGTCGGGGGCCTTGCCGGCCTTGACCATGTCGGCGACCTTGGCGTCGACCTCCGACCAGGAGTAGACGCTGACCTCGACCTTGACGCCGGGGTTGTCCTTCTCGAAGGCGGTGGCGAGGTTCTTCCAGTAGCCGGCGGAGGAGTTCTGCGGATTGTCGCCGTAGTCGGCCGCCACGACCCGGAGGGTCACCTCGTTGTCCCCGGAGAGGCCCGGCATGGCCCCACAGCCCGTGAGCGTCACGCCGGTCAGCCACAGTGCGGCTCCGGACGCGGCCAGCCTCAGGTAACGGCCCTTCACAGTTCTCGATCCACCCCTGGTTGTACGTACGATCCCACGTAAGGTCTACACCACTTTGGCGGTCTCTCCCCAACCGGAAGCGGCCTCCCCCGCTGACTGTGTCCGGACCGTGTCCGGACATGCGGGCGCACGGCTTCCGGATTTGTATGGCCGGTCAACAATCCCGCCCAATGGACTAGACCTTTCCCCTTCGAGCACGCGAGACTGTCTGCTGTGAAACCCGTGAAACACGTCATCGC
Organism: Streptomyces sp. NPDC006687; assembly: GCF_040636215.1. Lineage (NCBI taxonomy): Bacteria > Bacillati > Actinomycetota > Actinomycetes > Kitasatosporales > Streptomycetaceae > Streptomyces > Streptomyces sp. NPDC006687. The sequence goes on from NZ_JBEYJJ010000014.1 coordinate 46,324, forward strand.
CCTCGATGTGGGCGGCACCGGGATGAAGGCCGCCCTCATCGCCGCCGACGGCACCCTGCTGCACCAGGCGCGCCGCGCCACCGGCCGCGAGCGGGGCGCCGGCGCCGTCGTCGAGACGATCCTGGACTTCGCCGACGAGCTCCTCGCCCTCGGCCGGGACCGCTTCGGCGCGGCCGCCTCGGCCGCCGGGGTCGCCGTCCCCGGCATCGTCGACGCCGAGCACGGCATCGCCGTGTACGCGGCGAACCTGGGCTGGCGCGAGGTCCCGCTGCGCGAGCTGCTCAGCGCGCGCCTCGGCGGGATCCCGGTGGCGCTGGGCCACGACGTCCGCACGGGCGGGCTCGCCGAGGGCCGCATCGGCGCCGGCCGGGGCGCCAGCCGCTTCCTGTTCGTGCCGCTGGGCACCGGCATCGCCGGCGCCATCGGCATCGCGGGCCGTATCGAGGCCGGGGCCCACGGCTACGCCGGGGAGATCGGTCACATCGTGGTCCGCCCCGGCGGCCCCGCCTGCGGCTGCGGACAGCACGGCTGCCTGGAGACCCTGGCCTCCGCCTCCGCCGTCTCCCGCGCCTGGGCGGCCGCCTCGGGCGACCCCGGGGCGGACGCCGCCGACTGCGCCAAGGCCGTGGAGTCGGGCGACGTACGCGCCGAGGAGGTCTGGCTCGCCGCCATCGGCGCGCTCGCCGACGGGCTCGTCACCGCGATCACCCTGCTGGACCCCGGCACGCTGATCATCGGTGGCGGGCTGGCCGAGGCGGGGGAAACCTTGTTCACACCACTGCGGACCGCCGTCGGGGAACGCGTGACGTTCCAGCGGCTGCCCGAGATCGTTCCGGCCGCCCTCGGGGACACCGCCGGATGCCTGGGCGCAGGGCTGCTCGCCTGGGACCTACTCGCCACGGAGGTACCTGCCTGATGTCCGGACGCGCACAGAGCACCGTTCTCTCCGGCGCCAGGGTGGTGCTGCCCACCGGGATCGTGGCGGGTGGCCGCGTCATCGTCGAGGGCTCCCGCATCGCGGGCAGCGCCCACGAGGACTCCGGCGTCCTCGACCTGTCGGGGCACTGGATCGTCCCCGGCTTCGTGGACATGCACAACCACGGCGGCGGCGGTGCCTCCTTCACCTCCGGGACCGCCGAGGAGGTCCTCAGCGGCGTACGGACCCACCGCGAGCACGGCACCACCACCCTCGTCGCCTCCACCGTCACCGGCGGCCTCGACGAGCTGGCCCGCCGCGCCGCGCTCCTCGCCGAGCTCACCCAGCAGGGCGAGATCGCCGGCGTCCACTTCGAGGGGCCCTTCATCAACCCCTGCCGCAAGGGCGCGCACAAGGAGGACCTGCTGCGCGACCCCGACCCGGCCGAGGTCCGCAAGCTGATCGACGCCGCGCACGGCGCCGCCCGCATGGTCACCCTCGCCACCGAGCTCCCGGGCGGGCTGGACTCCGTACGCCTGCTCGCGGAGCACGGGGTCATCGCGGCGGTCGGCCACACGGACTCCACGTACGAGCAGACGCGCCAGGCCATCGACGCGGGCGCGACCGTCGCCACCCACCTCTACAACGCGATGCCCGGCCTGGAGCACCGCGCCCCCGGCCCGATCGCGGCGCTGCTGGAGGACGAGCGGGTCACCGTCGAGCTGATCAACGACGGCACCCACCTGCACCCGGCGATGCTGGAGCTGGCCTTCCACCACGCCGGCGCCCACCGCGTCGCGCTGATCACCGACGCGATGGACGCGGCCGGCTTCGGCGACGGCACCTACCACCTGGGGCCGCTGGAGGTGGAGGTCCGGGACGGGGTCGCCCGGCTCGTCGAGGGCGGTTCCATCGCGGGTTCCACCCTCACCCTCGACACGGCCTTCAAGCGGTCGGTGACGGTGGACCGGCTGCCGGTGGAGTCCGTGGTGCAGGCGATCTCCGCGAACCCGGCCAAGCTGCTCGGCCTCTACGACGAGGTGGGCTCGCTGGAGCCGGGCAAGTACGCCGACCTGGTGGTCCTGGACGCGGAATTCGACGTCAAGGGCGTCATGCGGCGGGGCGAATGGATCGTCAGCCCGCTGGGCTGAACCGGCCCTTCCGCCCTACCGGAGCGGGGCGGCGGCCCCGCAGGACTGGGCTGGCCGCCCTCCATTTGGCATGATCCCGGCACACACCAAGACCGGGACTGGCCATGATCCTCACCGTGACGCTCAACACCGCGCTCGACGTCACCCACCGGGTGCCGCGACTGCTGCCGCACACCTCCCACCGGGTCACCGACGTCACCGAACGCGCCGGCGGCAAGGGGCTGAACGTGGCCCGCGTGCTCGCCGCGCTCGGCCACGAGGTGACGGCGACGGGCTTCGCGGGCGGCCCGGCGGGCGTCGTCGTACGGGAGCTGCTCGCCGGCTCCCCCGGCGTGGTGGACGCCCTCGTCCCCTGCACCGGCCCCACCCGCCGCACGCTGGCCGTCGTCGACGAAAGCTCGGGCGACACCACCCAGTTCAACGAGCCGGGCCCGCAGATCACCGCCGCCGAATGGTCGGCCTTCCTCGACCGGTACGCCGAACTCGCCTCCGGTGCCCGGGCGGTGGCCCTGTGCGGGAGCCTGCCGCCGGGCGTGCCGGTGGGGGCGTACGCGGTCCTGGTACGGGCGGCCCGCGCGGCCGGAGCCCCCGTCCTGCTCGACACCAGCGGCGAGGCCCTGCGGCGCGGGGTCGCCGCCCGACCGGAGATCATCAAGCCGAACGCGGCGGAACTCGCCGAGCTGACGGGCTCGCGCGACCCGCTCCCGGCCACCCGCGCCGCCCGCCGCCGGGGCGCCCACGCGGTGGTGACCTCCCTGGGCCCCGCCGGCCTCCTGGCCGCCACCCCCGACGGCACCTGGCAGGCCACCCCGCCCCGCCCCCTGCGCGGCAACCCGACGGGCGCGGGCGACTCGGCGGTGGCGGGCCTCCTGTCGGCCCTGGCGGAAGACCTCCCCTGGCCGGACCGCCTCACCCGCGCGACAGCCCTCTCGGCGGCCACGGTCCACGCCCCGGTGGCGGGCGAATTCGACCCCCGCACCTACGCGGAGGTACGGGGGTCGGTGAAGGTCACGGCCGTCGCGGCGGACGGACGGTGAGGGAGCCGTCGATCAGCCCTGGTCGAGCCAGAGCTGGTCGATGTTGACGTTGCACTTGTTGCCGGCCTCGCACGACATCTTTATCGTGTTCGTCCCCTTGTTGAGGGAGACCTGACCCCAGGTGGTCTGCCAGCCGTTCTCCCAGTCGCCCTTGGGGGAGTTGGCGAAGTTGCGCATGTTCAGCGGCGTGCTGTTGGGCTTGCCGTTGACCGCCAGGGTGGCGTTGGCGTCCTCGCCCGGGATGCCGAAGCGCACGTAGAAGCGGTAGGTCCCCGCCTTGGGCACGTCCAGCGTCCAGGTCAGCGCCGCGCCGGGCTGGTTGAAGTTGCCGACGTACTGGCCGCCCGCGCTCTTGGCCCCGGGCACGGTCGTCTGCAGGACCGCCCCGCCGGTGAGGGCCATACCGGCCCCGGCCGCCTCGCCCTTGGGCAGCGGGGTCTTCGCGGGCTCCGGAGAGCGGCTCGGCTCCGGTTCGGCGGAGCTCTTCTGCGGCAGCGCCGAGGCCGAGGGGCCCGTGGCCTGGTTCTTGTTCTTGTCGTCGTCCTTGCCGAAGACCACCGCCGCGCCGATGCCGATCCCGACCGCCGCCACCACCGCGGCCGCCGCGATGATCAGGCCCTTGCGGCTGGAGCCGCCGCCGCGGCCGCGGCCGCCGGCGGGGCGGGCTATCGGCTGGGTGGGCGGGGACGGCTGCTGCGGGACGCCGTAGCCGCTGGCCTGGAGGGCCTCGGGGGCCTGGTACTGGGCCTGGTAGCCCTGCGGGGGCTGCTGGGGGACGGCGCCGCGCTGGCCGCCGTACGTCCGCTCGCCGACCGTGCGCACCTGGTTGTACGAGGTGCGGGGGACCCCGGGCTGCGCGCCGGGCTGCCCTCCGACCGCGGGGCCGGGGTAGCCGTATCCGCCGCCCTGACCGGGCGGGGTGGCTCCGGCGGCCTGGCCGTCCGCGTAGAGGTAGCCGAACGGATCGTCGTCCTCGGGCTGGTTCGCCCCACCGTGCGGGCCGTTGTTCGCGGGCGTCGTCATCGCAGGTCACTCCTTTCGACCCACGGGAGCCTACCCCGAACATGTGCGCCCACGGGCTGCCGTTCCGCTCAGCCGGCCCGGCGGTGGGCCTTGGAGCGGGACCGCTTCTCGATGTACATCCGCTGGTCGGCCGAGCGCAGCACCTCGTCCGCCGACATCCCGCAGCTGGCCCAGCCGATGCCGAAACTGGCGCCGACCCGCACGGCCCGCCCGTCCACCCGGATCGGCGGGATGATCGCGTTGCGCAGCCGTACGGCCAGATCGGCGGCGTCGGCCGCGCCGAGGCCGTCGGCGAGGACGACGAACTCGTCACCGCCGAGCCGGGCCACCGTGTCCCCGTCGCGGACGCCGGTCGTCAGCCGCCGGGCCACCTCGATGAGGACGGCGTCGCCGGTGTGGTGCCCGAACCGGTCGTTGATCGACTTGAAGCCGTCGAGGTCGCAGAAGAGCACCGCGAGGCCCTTGGTGCCGTCGTCGAGGTCGGAGTCGGGCGCCACCGTGTGCACGTGGTGGTCGTACGGCCCCTCGGGCTGCCCCGGGAAGCCGGCGGGGAACTCTCCGGGGAAGTCGAACCCGTCTCCCGCCTGCCCCGCACCGGCGGCGGCGTACCCGCTGTCGTAGCCGTGCTCCCCGGCGGCGCCCTGCACGCTCCCCTCCGGCCGGCCCTCGTAGGCCGCGTCCAGCGCCTCCACCGCGCCCGCCCGCACCGACTGCGGCCGCCGGCACAGCCGCGCCCCGAGCCGGGCGCGCAGCTCGGCGCTGTTGGGCAGGCCGGTGAGGGAGTCGTGGCTGGCCCGGTGCGCCAGCTGGAGCTCGTGCCGCTTGCGCTCCTCGATGTCCTCGACGTGCGTGAGCAGGAACCGCGGCCCGTCGGCGGCGTCCGCGACGACGGAGTTGCGCAGGCTCACCCAGACGTACGTCCCGTCCCGCCGCCCCAGCCGCAGCTCGGCCCGGCCGCCCTCGGCGGAGGTGCGCAGCAGCGTCCCGATGTCCTCGGGGTGGACGAGGTCGGAGAAGGAGTACCGGCGCAGCACGGAGGCGGGCCGGCCGAGCAGCCGGCACAGGGCGTCGTTGGTCCGCAGCAGCCGGCCGTGCTGGTCGCCGCCCATCTCGGCGATGGCCATGCCGCTCGGCGCGTACTCGAACGCCTGCCGGAAGGACTCCTCGCTGGCCCGCAGCGCCTGCTGCTCGCGCTCCAGCCGCACCAGGGCGCGCTGCATGTTCGCGCGCAGGCGCGCGTTGCTGATCGCAATGGCCGCCTGGAAGGCGTACATCTGGAGGGCCTCGCGCCCCCAGGCGCCGGGGCGGCGGCCGTTGCGCGGTCTGTCCACCGAGATGACACCCAGGAGTTCCCCGCCCGTCGCATACATCGGGGCGTAGAGCCGGTCCTCGGGGTGCCACTCGTCCTCGAAGCGCGGATCGGGCCCGTCGGTGTGCCACTGGGGTACGTCGTCCTCCAGCAGGACCCAGCCCTCGGTGTGCGGGATGAACCGCAGACCGTCCCACTCCTCGCCCATGGTGAGGCGGCGCTCCCAGGCGGCGCGGGAGCCGACGCGGCCGGTGATGAGGGCTTCGGCGGCCGGGTCACCTGCGAAAGCGGCGACGACGAGGTCCCCGTCAGGGCGTACGAGGTTGACGCAGGCGAGTTCGTAGCCGAGGCCGCGCACGATGCCGTCCACGACGGTCTGCAGAGTGTCCGCCAGGCTCCGGGCCGTGTTGAGCTCGGCCACCACCTGGTGCAGCTGCCGCAGGGTCGCAAGACGGACGTACGGCTCCGACTCGGTCTCCATTGCTCGCTCTCCCCGAGACCTCGACAGCAACTCCAGGTTTGTCATCGGCGTTTCGTTGCGGTGTCCCGTCCACTGAATCACAGTGAGCTGTGCGGCAGGTACACAGGGTCAACAAATCTTGCCCTCTGTGACTCAAGTCACATGAGATGAAGAGCGCTACGCCATGGGCCCGTTGAGGACGAGGGGCCCTCCCCCGCCTTCCCACGCGCAAACGATACGCCCGGCCCTAGTCCCTGCGGCGGGGACGCGGCTCGGACCAGCGCCCGATGTGCGGCGCACGGCGACCGTACTAGCGTGCGGTACGTGCCGAAGACGACCCCCGTAGCCCAGCCCTACGCCCCCGACGCCCCCCTCTCCCCCCATCCTGAGGGGGTGAGCAACGAGGAGTTCCGCGCCGCCATGTCCCGGCTGGCGGCGGGCGTGTGCCTGATCACCGCCCACGAGCCGCCCCTGACCGCCGACGGGCCGCGCGGGGAGGACGTGGGCATGACGGCCACCGCCTTCATGTCGGTCTCCCTGGACCCGCCGCTGGTGCTGGTCAGCGTCCGCGAGGGGTCCCGGATGGACGACCTGCTGGCGGAGCAGCCGCTGTGGGCGGTGTCCCTGCTCGCGGAGAACCAGCTCCAGGTGGCGGGCCGCTTCTCGATGAAGGGCCGCATCAGCGACCGGCTCCTCTTCGCCGACCTCGCCTACGAGCGGGGCGCCGCCTCGGGGGCCCCGCTGCTCTCGGGGGCCCTGGCCACCCTGGAGTGCCGCACCCGGGACCGGGTGGCGGCGGGCGACCACACGCTGGTGATCGGAGAGGTCCTGACGACCGCGTTCCCCTCCCCCGACGCCCAGCCCCTGACGTACTTCCGCGGCCGCTACCGCCACCTGCTGCCGTAAGGGCCGTGGACGCGGCCACGGGGACCTACCAGTCCCGCGCGCTGCGCCCCCGCTTCGTCTCGCCCCGCGCCTTCTTCTCCCGCAGCCGCCGCTCGTTGATCCCGCGCGGGATCCTCGTCGGCCTGCGGGTCTTCGGCGGGGCCGCCGTCGCCTCCGCCAGCACCGAGGCCATCCGGACCAGCGCCATCTCCCGGTTGCGGTACTGCGACCGGTGCTCGGACGCCCGCACGGTCAGCACCCCGTCCACCAGCCGCCCGGCGAGCCGCTCCAGCGCCCGCTCCTTCCACACCTCCGGCAGCGCCTTCGTCGCGGCGACGTCGAACAGCAGCTCCACCCGCGAGTCCGAGGTGTTGACGTGCTGCCCGCCCGGCCCGGAGGAACGCGAGAACCGCCAGGCGAGCTCCGCCTCGGGGAGCACGACCGCACCGCGGATGACATAGGGACCAGGCATGCCCCCTATGATCCGCCCGCGCGCCGCCCCCGTCACCCTCATTTCCCGCCCGGGCTCCTTCGCGGAACCTCCCTGGAACCTCCGCGCCCCCTCGCCGCGTTATGAAGGGCAGCGGTAGCTTGACCCCGTATCGGGGGTCATGGCACCCGGAATGTCGAGGAAGGACACCAGTCACATGGCAGTAAGCCTGTCCAAGGGCGGAAACATCTCGCTCTCGAAGGAGGCCCCCGGCCTCAGCGCCGTCACGGTCGGCCTCGGCTGGGACGTCCGTACGACGACCGGTGTCGACTTCGACCTCGACGCCTCGGCCATCGCGGTCGACGCGACGGGCAAGGTCGTCTCCGAGGGCCACTTCGTCTTCTTCAACAACAAGTCCACCCCGGACCAGACCATCGTCCACACCGGCGACAACCGCACCGGCGAGGGCTCCGGCGACGACGAGTCCATCAAGGTGAACCTGGCCGGTCTGCCCGCCAGCGTGGACAAGATCGTCTTCCCGGTCTCCATCTACGACGCCGACTCTCGCAGCCAGAACTTCGGCCAGGTCCGCAACGCGTACATCCGCGTCGTCAACCAGGCCGGCGGCGCCGAGATCGCCCGCTACGACCTCTCCGAGGACGCCGCCACCGAGACCGCGATGGTCTTCGGCGAGCTCTACCGCAACGGCGCCGAGTGGAAGTTCCGCGCCGTCGGCCAGGGCTACGCCTCCGGCCTCACCGGCATCGCCCAGGACTTCGGCGTCAACGTCTGAGCCCCGCCCGCGGCCAGGCCCCTCCCCGGCACCCCGGGGAAGGGGCCGCCCCGGCTACCCCGCCTTCGGGCGGCCCTGCCCGTACAGCCACACGTCCCACACGTTCTTCAGGTCCGCGCCCGTACGCCGCTGCGCGTACGCCGTGAACTCCGCGGTGCTCGCGTTCCCGTACCGGTGGTCGGCGGCCCAGCCCCGCAGCAGGTCGAAGAACTTCGCGTCCCCCACCTCCTGCCGGATCCGGTGCAGCACCATCGCGCCCCGGTAGTAGACCGGGTCGTCGGAGATGCGCGCGGCGCCGGGCGGCGCGGCGGGCGGGAACGCGGCCCAGTCCCCACCGGCGTTCTCGTCGACCGACGTGTCACCGGCGAGGAACGCCTCGAACCGCCGCTGCGCGGACACCCCGCCGTGCGACTCCGCCCACAGCCACTCCGCGTACGTGGCGAACCCCTCGTTCAGCCACATGTCCTTCCAGGACTCCGGCGACACCGAGTTCCCGAACCACTGGTGCGCCAGCTCGTGCACCACCAGCTCCTCGCCGGGCGCACCCGGGTAGACCGGCTTGGTCTGCGTCTCCAGCGCGTACCCCAGGGTCCCCGCCGGCATCACGATCGACCCGGCCGTCCCGAACGGGTAGGGCCCGAAGGTCGCGCTCCCCCACTCCACCACCTCCGGCACCCGCGCCAGCACCGCCCGCGCCGCCTCCTCCTCCCCCGGAGCCACGGCCTGGTAGAGCGACACCCCCGAAGCGGTACGCCCGGTACTGACCCGGAACTTCCCCACGGCGAGGGTCGCCAGGTAGCTCGCCATCGGCTCCGCGCTCCGCCACGCGAACTCCGTCCGTCCGCCGCCGGCCTCTCGGCGGGAGAGCAACTCCCCGTTGGACACGGCCTCGTACCCCGCCGGAACGGTCACCGTGATGTCGTACGTGGCCTTGTCACTGGGGTGGTGGTTGCCCGGGAACCAGCCCATCGACCCCACCGGCTCGCCGACGGCGACCACGTCACCGCCCTCCGCGGTGATCCAGCCCTCCTTGGAGCCGTCCGGATCGACCAGCGGCTTCGGCCGCCCGCTGTAGTCCACCCGCGTACGGAACACCTCGCCCTTGCGCAGGTCCCGCACCGGACGCACCGTCAGCTCACTGCCCGTCCGGTTGTACCGGGCCCGGGCGCCCTGCACCTCCACGCCCTCGACCTCCAGCCCGCTGAAATCGAGGTTGAACGAACTGAGGCCCTGCCCGGCCCGCGCCGTGATCACCGCCGTCCCGTGCAGCACGCCGTCGGCGGGGTCGTACGCCAGGTCCAGCGCGTAGTGCTCGACCTCGTACCCGCCGTTGCCCGCCCGCGGGAAGTACGGATCCCGCAGCCCGGACGCACCCGGCCGCCCCTGCACCGTCGCCCCCGTACACCCCGTGGCGAGGGCGGCCAGGACGGCGAGGACGGGGGCGGCGGAGCGGAGGAGCGCGCGGAGTTCCACACGCCCGATCCTAAGTCGGGCTACTTGTCGAGGGCCTCGACACCGGCCTTGGCGAACTTCTCGTCCAGGTCACCGCTCGGCGCACCGGCCACACCGATACCGGCGACGGGCGCACCGCCGGCCTGGACCGGCGCGGCACCGGCGAGGAACAGGGTGCCGGGGATGTCCTTCAGGTTGGGCGTCTGCGCCAGGCGGCCGGCCAGCACCGAGGTCGGGGCGTTCCAGGACACGGCGGTGTAAGCCTTGCGCTGCGCGGACTCGTACGACTGCGGACCGGCGCCGTCACCGCGCAGGGTGACGAGGGTGTTGCCGTTGCGGTCCACCACGGCGACCGTCACCTTCTGGTTCTCCTTCTCGGCCGCCTGGAGCGCGGCCTGGGCGGCGCGGGTGGCGGCGTCGACGGTCAGGTGGGTCGAGGTGGTGAAGTTGCCGCTCTTGGCCTCGTCCTTCTTGGCAGGGGTGGCGCTCGCGCTGACGGCCCCGAAGGTACCGGCACCGAGAACGACGGCGAGGGCGGTACCGGTGAGGACGCGGGTACGGGTGTTCATCTCTGCTCCTGGTGGTCTCGACTGGCTCCCTCCCACCTTCACCCCCACCCCCGCCCCGCCCCATCCCCGTACCGGCTGCCCCCACCGACCACACCGGTTGACTGGGAGGTCATCCGATCGGCCGATGCGGTGGGGCCGGCCGCCCGCTTCCCTGATACCGAACCCGCCTTCAACGCCGGCGGGGCCGGGGTTACCCGAGCCGGTCGCCCGCCTGCGGGCCGTGTCCTGGGGGCCAGCCCCCAGACCCCCGCGCCTCAAACGCCGGCGAGGCTCAGATTTGCCGAACCCGGCTGCGAACGTGCCTCCGCTCGCTCGCGCGGCCGGGGGCGGGGACGGGGTGGGGTGTCGTCCGGGGCTAAAACGAGATGACTTCGGCGCCATGCCCCGACCCACAACACTGACCCGGATCAGAGCGCCGAACATCGAAGCCCGCCCCGGGCGGCACCCCACCCCGGCACCGACCCCGGCCACCCCCGACTCCGCACCTAGCCGGCCCCGCCCCGCAGGGCCCACCACCCACCCCCGACACCGCAACCCGCACCCCGCCCCGCAAGGCCCACCACCCACCCCCGAGCCCGCACCTAGCCGGCCCCGCCCCACAGGGCCAACGGCCCAGCCCCCGACCCCGCACCCCAGAACCCCGCCCCGCCCCGCCCCGCCCCGCAAGGGCAACGCCATCCCCGACCCCGCCCGCAAGGGCAACCGCCCCAGCAACGCCCCGCGGGGGCACGCCCCCCCCGGCCCCCGGCCCGCAGAACCGCCCGGCCAGGGCAACGGCGGGACAATGGACACCCCACCCCCAGGAGAGCCCCCGTGAGCCACCCCCCGCGGAAGCCCGACACCCGCGCCCTGGCCACCGTCATGCACGCGGCGTTCTTCCTGCTCCTCGGCGCCTCCGTGGCCCGGTTCCTCCTGCGCCACCCCGGCGAACCCCGCACCCCCTGGGTCATCGCCCTCAGCGTCACCCTGGCCCTGCTCTACGTCCTCGGCCCCGCCGTGGGCGGCACCACCCCCGGCGTCACCGGCACCCCCCGCCGGAGGCTGTGGCTCGGCCTCGTCGTAGCCACCTGGGTCGTCCTCGTCGTCCTCGCACCCAGCTTCGCCTGGTGCGCCGTCCCCCTCTTCTTCACCGCCCTCCGCACCCTCCCCCCACGCGCGGCGGTAGCCCTCGTCACCGTCCTCACCGTCTTCGTCGTCGCGGCCCAGCTCAAGCTCTCCACCGCCTTCGACCCCAACCTCCTCCTCGCCCCGCCCGCCATCGCCGCCCTCGCCACCGCCGTCTTCGTCCACATGGAACGCCAGGCGCAAGCCCAGCGCACCCTCATCGACGACCTCATCCGCACCCGCAGGGAACTCGCCGCCACCGAACGACGCGAAGGCACCCTCGCCGAACGCCAGCGCCTGTCGATGGAGATCCACGACACCCTCGCCCAGCACCTCTCCAGCCAGCAGATGCTGCTCCAGGCAGCCGACCGCACCTGGGACACCGACCCGGCCACCGCCCGCGCCCACGTCCGCACCGCGACCGGCATCGCCGCCCGCGGCCTCGCCGAGGCCCGCCGCCTGGTGCACGACCTGGCCCCGCCCGAGCTGGACAACGGCGCGGGCCTCGCCGACGCCCTCCGCGCCCTGGACGCGGGCCCCCACATCGAGGTCCGCTTCCACCTCGAAGGCACCCCCGCCCCCCTCCCCGACCGCGCCGAATCCGCCCTGCTGCGCATCGCCCAGGGGGCCCTCGCCAACATCCGCGAGCACTCCGGCGCCCGCACCGCCGCCCTCACCCTCAGCTTCCTCGGCGACCAGGTGGTCCTGGACATCGCCGACGACGGCACCGGCTTCACCGCCACCGCCCCCACCACCCACGCCCCGGCCGACCGCGGCCACGGCCTGCCCGCCATGCGCGCCCGCGTGCGCCAGCTCGGCGGAACCCTGACCATCGAATCCACCCCCGGCGAGGGCACCGTCCTCTCGGCCTCGATCCCCCTGGAGCCCACAGGATGACGACGATCCTCCTCTGCGACGACCACGTCGTCGTCCGCGCCGGACTGCTCGCCCTCCTCGGCAGCGAACCCGACATCGAGGTCCTCGGCGAAGCCGGCAGCGGCGAAGAGGCCGTCGCACTGGCCGCCAGGCTCCACCCCGACGTCGTCCTCATGGACCTCCAGCTCGGCGAGGGCATCGACGGCGTGGAGGCCACCCGCCGCATCACCGCCCTCCCCCGCCCCCCGCACGTCCTCGTCCTGACGACCTACGACACGGACGCCGACATCACCCGCGCCATCGGCGCCGGCGCCACCGGATACCTCCTGAAGGCCGAACGCCCCGAGGAGCTCTTCGCCGCCATCCACTCGGCGGCGGCCGGCCGCACCACCCTCTCCGCACCCGTCGCCAGCCGCGTCATGGCCCACATGCGCGGCACCCGCCCCACCCTCACCGACCGCGAACTGGACATCCTCGGCCAGCTGGCCCGCGGCCTCGGCAACCGCGACATCGCCCGCGCCCTCTTCATCAGCGAGGCCACCGTCAAGACCCACCTGGGCCGCATCTACGACAAACTCGGCGTCGACACCCGCGCCGGCGCCGTGGCGGTGGCCAAGGAACAACGCCTTCTCCCCTCCTGACCACCCGCCCCCCACCCACCCGTGACACCATCGGCTACGTGCTCGACATCGGCTACTCCCTCTCCCGGCGCTTCCCGGACCCCCCGCAGACCGACTACCGCTCGGCGGACGTCCACACCCTGCGCCACGACCTCTTCTGCGGCGACGTCTACCTCGCCGACACCGACAAGGACACCGAGGTGTCCACAGCCTGGGGATGGGTGCCCGTACTCGACTTCGCCTGGGCCCTGTGCGACATCGTCGAGCAACTCGACCAGGACCCCCGCGGCAGCCGCTCCGCCCACAGCCAGTACGCCGAAGTGGACTTCACCGAGTCCAGCGACCGGATGCTCTTCGAACGCCGCTTCGGCTGGGTCGACATCGAAGCCGACTGGATGCCGCCCGAGGAGGAGCCGCTGACCTTCAGCCACCGGCTGCTGCGCCGCGAGGCCCGCGACTTCCTCCACGACCTGATCGCCGACCTCGTCGACATGCACGAGGACCTCGCCGACAACCCCGTCATCTGGACCCTCCAGTCCCGCTTCCCCCGCGTCCCGGCGGCCTGACATGCGGCTGCGCGACGTCTCACCGGACGACCTCGACGCCTACGTCCGGATGCGGTGCGACCCCGGCATGATGGCCCACCTCGGCGGCCCCCAGCCGCCCGAGGACATGCCGGCCCTGGTCCTGCGCGACGCCGGAAAGGCGGCCGCCGACCTGGCCTGGATCAAGATGATCGTCCCCGACCCCGCCACCGCCCCCGAGGTGGTCGCGGGCACCGTGAACCTCTGGTCCCACGAGACCGACGACGGGCCCGTCTCCGAGATCGGCTGGATGATCCTCCCCGAACACCAGGGCCGCGGCCTCGGCAAGCGCGCCGTGCGCACCCTCCTGGAGCAGGCCCGCGACGCCGGCCGCTGGGGCGTCGTGCACGCCTATCCCTCCACGAGCAACGCCGCCTCGAACGGCATCTGCCGCTCCGTCGGCTTCCGCTTCGTCGCGGAGACCGAGGTACCGTTCGCCGGCCGGATGTTCACCGTCAACCACTGGTCCATCGACCCCGCGACGGACCTGGCCTGACACACCCGCCCACCGCGCCCCCAGGCCGTCTCTTCCGGATCCTGTCTGAGCCCGCGCCGCCCGGCACCGCACCTCGCCGCCTTGGCCGGGCACCAAGTACGTCCAGTACGGCGGCGCCCGGCCAAGGCACCGGTGCACGGCACCTGGGGGCACCTCCCAGCGGTAGCTGGGGGAGACGCGGGCCTGACCGACAAGATCCGAAAGAGACGACCTACCCCACCACCCGCACCCCCAACTGCGCCGCCAGCGCCGGCGCCAGGTCGAACAACTGCGACGGGCTGATCACCGCCCCCGCCAACGACTCCACCCCCCGCGCCACCTCCAGCTCCGCCGCGCCCCGCAGATCCACATCCGCCAGCCGCGCCCCCGTCACATCCATCCCCCGCAGCACGCAGTCCCGGAACTCCACGCGCTCCAGCACCGCGCCCGCGAAGTCCGGCTCCACCAGCACGCACCCCTCGAACACCACGTCCCGCAGCCGCGCCTGCCGCAGATTCAGGTAGTCGATCTTGCCGCCGCGCACCAGGACCCGCTCCAGCACCGCCCCGTGCAACTGCACCCCGCCCAGCCGCGCCTCCCGCACCTCCACATCCCGCAACGAAGCACCCGACAGGTCCGCCCCCACCCCCCGGACCCCCTCCAGCACCGAATCCATGACCCGCGCCTTCGCCAGCCCGGCCCCGTCCAGCCCGCACCGCCGCAGCGCGCAGTCCATGAACCGCGCCCCGACCGCCTCCTGCCCCGCCAGGTCCAGGTCGGCGAACTCCAGCCCGTCGTAATCCCCCTCCGGCTCCAGCACGCCCCCTTCCCACACCACCAGCTCCGGCAGCACCACCTCCGCCCGCCGCGCCGCCTTCACCGACTGCCCGCCACCCCGCCCGTTCCGCGCCATGCCCCCATCGTGACCCACCCCACTGACAAGCCCCCCTGACGACCCACTCCCTGACGACCCACCCCACAACCCACCCTTGACCTCAACCCCGCTTGAGGTCGGACGCTCTCCCCATGACCACGACCGGCCCCGCCACGCGGCCCACCCCACAGCCCACCGCGACCCCGCCCGCCACCATGAAGGCCATCCGCCTCCACGCCTTCGGCCCCGCCGAGAACCTCACCCACGAAACCGCCCCCCTCCCCACCCCCGCCCCCGGCCAGGTCCGCGTCCGCGTCGCCGCGGCCGGCGTCCACCTCCTCGACACCACCCTCCGCCAGGGCATCCAGGGCCCGCCCGCGCCCCTCCCCGAGCTCCCCACCATCCCCGGACGCGAAGTCGCCGGCACCGTGGACGCCCTCGGCCCCGGAACCGACCCCGCCTGGCTCGGCCGCACCGTCGTCACCCACCTCGGCTTCCGCCCCGGCGGCTACGCCGAGTACGCCGTCGCCGACGCAGACCGGCTCCACCCCGTACCCGACGGCCTCGACCCCGCCGAAGCCGTCGCCATGATCGGCACCGGCCGCACCACCCTCGGCATCCTCCAGTTCGCCGACCTCGGCCCCCACTCCGTCACCCTCGTCACCGCCGCCGCCGGAGGCATCGGCACCCTCCTCGTCCAGTACGCCAAGAACGCCGGCGCCACCGTCATCGCCCTCGCCGGAGGCCCCGCCAAGACCGCCCTCGCCACCGCCAACGGCGCCGACCTCGCCCTCGACTACACCACCCCCGACTGGGCCGACGCCCTCCACGCCCACCACCCCGCCGGAGCCACCGTCCTCTTCGACTCCGTCGGCGGCGACACCACCCGCACCGCCCTCACCCTCCTCGCCCCCGGCGCCCGCCACCTCGTCCACGGCTGGTCCAGCGGCGCCCCGTACACCCCCACCGACACCGAACGCGCCGCACTCGACACCCGCCGCATCACCACCCACCACGTCCTCGGCCCCGCCATGCTCCAAGCCGTCGGCACCCCCGACCCCCTCCGCACCCTGGAGACCCGCGCCCTCGCCGAAGCCGCCGCCCGCCGGCTGCGCCCCGCCGTCCAGCGCTACCCCCTCGCCCAGGCCGCCCGCGCCCACCACGACCTCGAATCCCGCGCCACCACCGGCAAGGTCGTCCTCGAACCCTGAGACCCGACACCCTGCCCATGGACACCCCTCCCCCACCGCCTGTACCAACTCCCCCATGACGATCAACGGCGGTATCTCCTTCTGGTACGCGACCGACACCACCACCCCCCAGCCACCCCGCGCCCCCCTCACCACCGGCACCACCGCCGACGTGGCCATCGTCGGCGGCGGCTACACCGGCCTGTGGACCGCCTACTACCTCAAGCGCGCCGCACCCCACCTGCACGTCACCGTCCTGGAGCAGAAGTTCTGCGGCTACGGCGCCTCCGGCCGCAACGGCGGCTGGCTCTACAACGGCATCGCCGGCCGCGACCGCTACGCCGCCCTCCACGGCCACGCGGCCGCCCAGCGCCTCCAGCAGGCCATGAACGACACCGTCACCGAGGTCGTCGACGTCGCCGCCAAGGAGGGCATCGACGCCGACATCCACCGCGGCGGCGTCCTCGAAGTCGCCCGCACCCCCGCCCAGCTCAGCCGCCTCCGGGCCTTCCACACCGCCGAACTCTCCTTCGGCGAGACCGACCGCGAGCTCTACGACGCCACCGCGACCCGCGACCGCATCGCCGTATCCGACGCCGTCGGCTCCAGCTGGACCCCCCACGGCGCCCGCATCCACCCCCTGAAACTCCTGCGCGGCCTCGCCGCCGCCTGCGAACGCCTCGGGGTCGTCATCCACGAGTCCACCCCCGTCACCGAGATAGCCCCCCGCCGCGCCGTCACCCCCTACGGCACCGTCAGCGCCCCGTACGTCCTGCGCTGCACCGAGGGCTTCACCGCCTCCCTCAAGGGCCACAAGCGCACCTGGCTCCCGATGAACTCCTCGATGATCGTCACCGCCCCCCTGCCGCCCTCGGTCTGGCAGCAGCTGAACTGGACGGACGCACCCCTCCTCGGCGACATGGCCCACGCCTACATGTACGCCCAGCGCACCGCCGACGACCGCATCGCGATCGGCGGCCGCGGGGTCCCGTACCGCTTCGGCTCCCGCACGGACAACGACGGCCGCACCCAGCCGGCCACCATCGCCTCCCTCACCGCCCTACTCACCGCCTTCTTCCCGGTCCTCACCGGAACGGAGATCACCCACGCCTGGTCGGGCGTGCTCGGCGTCCCCCGCGACTGGTGCGCCACGGTCACCCTGGACCCCGCCACGGGCCTCGGCTGGGCCGGCGGCTACGTCGGCTCCGGCGTGGCCACCGCCAACCTCGCCGCCCGCACCCTGCGCGACCTGGTCCTGGACGAGCCCACCCCGCTGACCACCCTCCCCTGGGTCCACCACCGCGTCCGCCCCTGGGAACCGGAACCCCTCCGCTGGCTCGGCGTCCACGCCCTGTACGCCGCCTACCGCGCGGCCGACCACCGCGAATCAACCACCCACACCCCGGCCACCACGCCCCTGGCCCGCCTGGCGAACCGCGTCTCGGGCCGCTCCTGAGGCACGCAAAAGGCCCCGGGGGCTCACCCGGGGCCTTCCGCTTATTTACGAATTCCCTTGATCAGATGCCTCTGACCTGGGACGGAGCCGCCTGTCGGAATCGAACCGACGACCTCAAGATTACAAGTCAAGCGCTCTAGCCAACTGAGCTAAGGCGGCACGCCCAAGCGCACAGACCCACCGTGCGCGAAGCCGCTCTTACTCTACACAGGGCCCGATTCCCCAAGCCATCACATTGACCTCGCACCCGTAACCCCTCACGCAAGCGTTCGTTGACCGTACTGGTGTGCCGTTCTGGAGATCAGATCGCGGGAGGGTAGATGGCAGACCGAATAACAGGGGAAGAAGCCCGGCGCATCAAGCGCGAGCTCCTCGGGGTGGGCGACCGGACCAAGCATCGGCGGAGAGTGGTCGCGCCCCTGAAGGGGCTGGTCAGGAAGCCGGGCACGCAGCAGCGTGTCTACCGCTTCCGCTTCTACCCGGCGGCCGACCAGGCGGCCCAGCTCACCCAGACCTTCGGTGCCTGCCGCTGGGTCTACAACGAGGGTTTAGCCCTCCGGGTGAAGGCGTGGGAAGAGCACCGGGTCTCGCTGGGCTTCGCGGAGACCTGCCGGGCTCTGACCGGGTGGAAACGCGTACGACAGACGGCGTGGCTGAAGGAGACCTCGTCTGCGGTCCTCCAGCAGTCCCTGCGACACCTGGACTCGGCCTTCTCCCGGTTCTTCAAGGGTTCAGCGAACTATCCGAAGAGGAAGTCCAGACACCACTCCAAGGACTCGGCCACCTACGTCCGGACCGGCTTCCGATGGGTCGAGGACCCGGAGCGTCCGGGTACGGCCACGGTCACCCTCGCCAAGCAGACGAAGCCACTCGACATCCGCTGGTCGCGCGCGCTCCCCGCAGGGCAGTTACCGGTGAAGCTGAATGTCACCCGCGACCGGGCCGGCCGCTTCTTCCTCTCCGTCCTGGTGGAAGAAGTGATAGTCCCGCTCCCCGAGGTGTTCCTCCCGGGTGGCCGGGAGCCCAAGGCCATGGGCCTCGACCTCGGGCTCGCGACGCTGGTGACGCTGGACGACGGGGAGAATCTGCCGCATCCCCGTCTCCTGGCGAAGTACGAGAAGCGGCTCGTATCCCTCCAGCGCGAACTGCACCGGAAGCAGAAGGGTTCGAAGAACCGGGGGAAGGCCAGGGAACGGATCGCCCGTCTGTACGCCTCGATCGGTGACGTCCGCCGTGATCAGCTGGACCAGTACACCACCCGCCTCGTGCGCGAGAACCAAGTGCTCGTGGTGGAAGACCTGCCGATCGCCAATCTCCTAAGTGCGGGCACGGGAGGAAGCAGGCGCCGCAAGGCAGCTATTAACCGGTCGATCACCGACGCCGCCTGGGGTGAGCTGCTGCGCCAGCTCCGCTACAAGTGCGATTGGTACGGACGGACCCTGGTGATTGTGGACCGGTTCTTCCCGTCGACCCGCCGCTGCTCCGCGTGCCACGCGAAGGGCCCGAAGCTCCACGTGTCCATCCGCGAGTGGACCTGCGCGGAGTGCGGGGCCGCTCACGACCGGGACGAGAACGCGGCGGTGAACCTCCGGGAAGAAGGGATGCGGCTGTACTGGGCGGTGGCCATGGCCTTGCCTCCGGGACGGGTGCCGCCGAGTGTGATCAAGGCTTCAGAGCTGCCGGACATCGTCCCGGCGGTGTAGCCGAGCACAGTACGGACCGACGGGCCGTCGGCCGCAACGCCTGTGGAGCCTGCGTAGGACCGATCCGGTGTGACCCCCTAGGGTCTCGCCAGGCCGGCAGCGGGCGTCGAAGCAGGAACCATGGTCAAAAATCCGGTGCTCTACCCCACCCTGCTGGAGACCATCCGGGGCGTCAGGTTGCTGACAGACGGGCTCCGGGCAGGTAGCGTCGGGCGGAGTCCTTGATATTGGACTAGACCTTCCACTCGGATCGTCCGGCACGTTCCTGCCGGTAGAAGGGATGCATCACCATGGCTTCTGTCACCTTCGACAAGGCGACCCGCCTCTACCCCGGCGGCGACAAGCCCGCCGTCGACCAGCTGGAGCTGGAGATCGAGGACGGGGAGTTCCTCGTGCTCGTCGGGCCCTCCGGCTGCGGCAAGTCCACCTCGCTGCGCATGCTCGCGGGGCTGGAGGACGTCAACGGCGGCGCCATCCGCATCGGGGACCGCGACGTCACGCACCTGCCGCCCAAGGACCGGGACATCGCGATGGTGTTCCAGAACTACGCGCTGTACCCCCACATGACCGTCGCCGACAACATGGGCTTCGCGCTCAAGATCGCCGGCGAGGACAAGGCCACCATCCGCCGCAAGGTGGAGGAGGCGGCGAAGATGCTGGACCTGACCCAGTACCTCGACCGCAAGCCCAAGGCGCTCTCCGGCGGCCAGCGTCAGCGCGTCGCCATGGGGCGGGCCATCGTGCGCAAGCCGCAGGTGTTCCTCATGGACGAGCCGCTGTCGAACCTCGACGCCAAGCTCCGCGTGTCCACCCGTACGCAGATCGCCGCGCTCCAGCGCGACCTCGGCATCACCACCGTCTACGTCACCCACGACCAGGTCGAGGCCATGACCATGGGTGACCGGGTCGCGGTGCTGAAGGACGGGCTGCTCCAGCAGGTGGACACCCCGCGGAACATGTACGACCGGCCGGCGAACCTGTTCGTCGCCGGGTTCATCGGCTCGCCGGCCATGAACCTGGTCGAGGTGCCGATCACCGACGGCGGTGTGAAGTTCGGGGACAGTGTGGTGCCGGTGTCGCGTGAGGCGCTGTCCGCCGCCGCCGACTCGGGCGACAAGACCGTCACCGTGGGCGTGCGCCCCGAGCACTTCGACGTCGGCGAGGGCGGCGGTCTGACGATCACCGTGAATGTCGTCGAGGAGCTGGGCGCCGACGGCTACGTCTACGGCAGCCGAGACGGGCAGGACATCGTGGTCCGCGTGGGCGGCCGTCAGGTGCCCGAGAAGGGCTCCTCGCTGCATGTGGTGCCGCGGGCCGACGAGATGCACGTGTTCTCGACCTCGACCGGGGAACGCCTCTCCGGCTGACCGGCCGGGGTAGCGCGCGGGAGGGGTGTTCCGTCAAGGAGCGCCCCTCCCGCGGCAGTTGCGGGAGGCGGGGGCCAGGAACCCCGGCAGATACGGGCATTCGGCCGCGCGCGTCAACCCGTAAATCGAAAAGCCACGTCGAACCATCCCTCGACCGGGTGACCAAATGTCGCCAAACCCTTACCGAGCGCTACTCTCGCCTCGTGACCCACACTGCCCGCCGAATCGGCCGTTCCCTCGCCCTGGTCCTGCCCGTCGTCCTGGTCCTGTCCGGGACCCTCGCGGTCACCATGGTCCCTTGGGCGGACAACTCCCCGTCCCAGATCCTGACCGCCTCCGCCGAGGACGTCTCCGTCCCCGCGAAGCCGCGCGCCCCGCAGGACGTGCTGCGCGACAAGCTGCTCAGTGAACTCCAGCAGGGTGAGAACCCGGGTGTCGTCCTCGGGCACCTCCAGGAGCAGGTGAACGGGCGGCCGTCGCTCGCCGAGCACTGCATGGGCATCGCCCGGGCGCTGGGCCGGGCCGCCGTCGAGGCGTACGGGCCGACGAAGGCGCAGTCCTTCGCCCGTCCGGTGTGCGACACCTCGTACGCGTCCGGCGTCGCCTCGATGGGCTGACGCCCGCCGTGCCGCCCCGGCCGGGGCGGTGGCCGTCCCTACGCTGACGGCCATGACCGACACCCCTCCGCCCGCTGCACCCACCTCCGACCGCGCGGCCGCGTTCCCGGCCCCGCCCGTCCAGGCCGTCGTCCTGGCGGGGGGCCAGGGTTCGCGGCTGCGGCCGTATACGGACGACCGGCCGAAGCCGATGGTCGAGATCCCGGGGACGGGACTGCCGATCATCGGGCACCAGTTGGCGTGGCTGGCGGCGGAGGGGGTCACCGATGCCGTCGTCTCGTGCGGGCACCTGGCGGAGGTGCTCCAGGAGTGGCTGGCGCGGGCGGTGCTGCCGTTGCGGGTGACGACGGTGGTGGAGGAGGAGCCGTTGGGGCGCGGGGGCGGGCTGAAGTACGCGGCCCGGCACCTGCCGTGGCCGGACCGGCCCTGGTACGCGACCAACGGGGACGTGTGGACGCGGTTCCCGCTGCGGGAGATGGCGGCGTTCCACGCGGAGCGGGGGGCGACGGCGACGCTGGCGCTGGCGCGGCCGCGGATTCCGTGGGGGGCGGTGGAGACCAACGAGTTCGGGCAGGTGCTGGACTTCGTGGAGGCACCGCTGTCGCCTTATCTGATCAACGCCGGGGTGTACGTGTTCGCGCCCGGATTCGCCGCGCTGCTCCCGGACTTGGGGGACCACGAGCGGACGACGTTCCCGCGTCTGGCGAGGGAGCGGCGGCTGGCGGGGTTTCCGCTGCCGCAGGGGGCCTACTGGCGGGCGATCGACACGGCGAAGGACCTGGCGGAGGCCGCACGGGAGTTGGCGGCCCACAGCGGC
Source organism: Streptomyces sp. NPDC006687 (assembly GCF_040636215.1). Classification (NCBI taxonomy): domain Bacteria; kingdom Bacillati; phylum Actinomycetota; class Actinomycetes; order Kitasatosporales; family Streptomycetaceae; genus Streptomyces; species Streptomyces sp. NPDC006687. The sequence goes on from NZ_JBEYJJ010000014.1 coordinate 68,032, forward strand.
GTCTGAGGCGTGTGGAGCGTCGGGGCGCCGGGGCATCGGGGCATCGGGGCGTGTCAAGGACGGCGGAAGGGCCCGGCGCGTACGCCGGGCCCTTCCGTGGTGTGTGCGGGGTGATGGTCAGCCGAGGAGGCCGCCGACGAGGCCGGGCTTCTTGGCGGTGGTGTCCGTGCCGCTGGTGCGGCTGCCGGAGGTGGTGGGGGGCTGCTGGGGGCTGGACTGCCGGGGGGTGCTGCTGCGCGGGCTCTGGCCGCCGGTGCTGCCCTTGGTGGTGCCCGGGGTGCCGGAGCTGTCGCGGGTCGGGGCTCCGCTGCCGGTGCGGCCGGACTTGGCGGCGGGCGTGGAGGCGGAGGCCGAGGGGGAGGGTGAGGCCGACTTGGAGGGCTGCTGCTTGGGTCCGCCGGACTGCTGGGGGCTGGGGGGCTGCGGCAGGGGGCTGCCGGGGAGGTAGTTGCTGGGGGCCTGGCCGGGGCCGGGGACGGTGACGACGGTGCTGGAGCGGACGGCGCCGCCGAGGAGGGAGCCGATGAGGAGGGTCAGCCCGCAGACGACGGTGGCCATGATGGCGCCGCGGCGCAGGACCCGGCGGCGCAGCATCCACATCTCGGAACGGGGTCCGAGCGTGCGCCAGGCTTCGCCGGCGAGGCGTCCGTCGAGGGAGTAGACCGGAGCGCCGGCGATGATGAGCGGGCTCCAGGCGGCCAGGTAGATGATGTCGGGGGCGTCGTAGGCGGGGACGGTCTTCCAGCTGACGGTCATCAGCAGGGCGGCGGAGAGCAGCGCGCCGATGCAGGCGGCGAAGCGCTGCCAGAGGCCGAGGATGGTCAGGACGCCGACGAGCACCTGGAGGAAGGCGACGGTGAGGCCGGCGCCGACCGGGTGGGCGAGGGCGAAGTCCCGCAGGGGTTCGGCCAGGGCCCAGGGGTGCAGGGTGCGCAGCCAGGTGACCATGGAGCCGCGTTCGCCGCCGTCGAAGTAGACGGGGTCGCACAGCTTGCCCATGCCGGCGTAGACGGAGATGAAGCCGAGGAAGACGCGCAGCGGGAGGAGGACCACGCCCAGGTTCATGCGGCGGCCGGGGTAGTACGAGGCCAGGGCGCGGCTGTCGGCGGAGGGGCGCCGGGTGTCGGTGCCGGAGCCGGCGTACTGGTCCTCGTAGGGCAGGCCGTGGGCCTGGCGTGGCTGGTCGGGGACGGCGGCGAGGGGGCGGGTGTCGTCGGCGTAGCTGCGCTGGCCGATGACGGTGGGGGTGGCGAGGGTGTCCTCGCCGAGGTCGCGCGCGAGGTCCACCCGGGGGATGGTCTGGGTGGCGCCGCCGTCGTAGTCGTCGTGGCCGCGGCCGGCTTCCCGTACGGCCTGGAGGAGTCCGCCCGTGGCCGCCGCGTCGTCGCCGGGGGCGGTCTTGCCGCTCCAGACGACGGGCGCGCGGCGGCGGGTGACTCCGGCGGCCGCGACGGCTCCGGCGGCCAGGACCGGGGCGCGGCCGGGGGCGTTCGAGGGCTTGGAACGCGCGCTCGGGCTCGGTGCGAGCCGCACGCGGAAGCTGGCGTGGTTGACGATGACCTGTGCGGGGTCGCACGGCACCTTGACCATGCTCAGCGCGGGCTGGTCGTCGAACCCTGACGTTCTGGTGTCCACACTCATCTAACCGAGTGATCAGTGTTTAGGACACTGCCTTGACAGCAGGGATCTGTCCGAGACCCGTCAAGATCAAGTCGCCCCGCCCGGGAGGGGCGGGGCGACACGCTCACGGGTCACGTTCCGTGGGCCGGTTGGATCAAGCGGGCCGCCCCGGTGCGGCCCGTACGGCGGCAGGTCAGACGCGGCCTCGGGCGGCGCGGCGGCGGGCGGCCTCGTAGAGGACGACGCCCGCGGCGACACCGGCGTTGAGGGACTCGGCGCCGCCCGGCATGGGGATGCGGACGAGGAAGTCGCAGTTCTCGCCGACGAGGCGGCCGAGGCCCTTGCCCTCGGAGCCGACGACGATGACGACGGGGCCGGCGAGGGCCTCCAGGTCCTGGACCTCGTGGGTGCCTTCGGCGGCGAGGCCGACGATGGCGATGCCGGCCTTCTTGTACTCCTGGAGGGCGCGGGTCAGGTTGGTGACGCGCGAGACCGGGGTCCGGGCGGCGGTGCCGGCGGAGGTCTTCCACGCGCCGGCGGTCATGCCGGCCGCGCGGCGCTCGGGGATGACCACGCCGTGGCCGCCGAAGGCGGAGACGGAGCGGACGATCGCGCCGAGGTTGCGCGGGTCGGTGACGCCGTCGAGGGCGACGATGAGGGGGTCCTCGCCGTTGTCGTAGGCGGCGTCGGTGAGGTCCTCGGGGTGCGCGTACTCGTACGGCGGGACCTGGAGGACGAGGCCCTGGTGGTTGAGGCCGTTGGTCATCCGGTCGAGCTCGGGGCGCGGGGCTTCCATCAGGTTGATGTTGCCGCGCTCGCCGGCGAGCTTGAGGGCGTCGCGGACGCGCTCGTCGTTGTCGATGAACTGCTGCACGTAGAGGGTGGTGGCGGGGACGCCGTCGCGCAGGGCCTCGAAGACCGGGTTGCGGCCGACGACCATCTCGCTGGCGCCCTTGGGGCCGCCGCGGCGGGGGGCGGGGCGGCGCTTGGCGGCCTGGCGGGCCATGGCGTTGGAGACGCGGAACGCCTTGTGGCCCTTGCGGTCCTCCGCCTTGGGGGTGGGGCCCTTGCCTTCCAGGCCCCGGCGCCGCTGGCCACCGCTGCCGACCGTAGCGCCCTTCTTGTTGGACGTGCGGCGGTTCCTGCGCTGGCTGTTACCGGCCATGACCTCTACCTGTTTCGTTCGTGCTGCGATATGTACGTATGAAGAGTGTGCCGCCCGGATGGCCGGGCGGCACAACGGCGCTGGTCCGAGCGGGTCCGGTCCGGTTGCGGAACGGGCCCGGGCGGGTCCGGATCAGCGCGGGCCGAGCGTCCAGCGCGGGCCGGTGGGGCTGTCCTCGATGACCAGGCCGGACTGCTGGAGCTGGTCGCGGATGGCGTCGGCGGTCGCCCAGTCCTTGCGGGCCCGGGCGGACTCGCGCTGGTCCAGGACGAGGCGTACGAGGGTGTCGACGGCTCCGTGCAGTTCCTCGCCCCGGTCGGTCTCGCCGGCCCACTGGGGGTCGAGCGGGTCCAGGCCGAGGACGCCCAGCATGGCCCGCACCTCGGCGAGGCGGGCGATGGCCCCGTCCTTGTCGTCGGCGGCGAGCGCGCTGTTGCCCTGGCGGACGGTGGTGTGGACGATCGCGAGGGCCTGGGGGACGCCCAGGTCGTCGTCCATCGCCTCGGCGAAGGCCGGGGGCACCTCGGCGGCCGGCTCGACGGGCCCGCCCGCCTTCTCCACCACGCGCTGGCAGAAGCCCTCGATCCGCGCGAACGCGGACTCGGCCTCGCGCAGCGCCTCCTCGCTGTACTCGATCATCGAGCGGTAGTGCGGGGTGCCGAGGTAGTAGCGCAGGACGATCGGGCGCCACTGCCTGACCATCTCGGAGACGAGCACCGAGTTGCCCAGCGACTTGGACATCTTCTCGCCGGACATGGTGACCCAGGCGTTGTGCATCCAGAAGGCGGCGAACTCGTCGCCGAACCCCTTGGCCTGGGCGATCTCGTTCTCGTGGTGCGGGAAGATCAGGTCCAGGCCGCCGCCGTGGATGTCGAAGGCCCGGCCGAGGTACTTGTGCGCCATGGCGGAGCATTCGAGGTGCCAGCCGGGACGGCCGCGGCCCCAGGGGGTCTCCCAGGAGGGCTCGCCGGGCTTGACGGCCTTCCACATGGCGAAGTCGCGGGGGTCGCGCTTGCCCGTCTCGCCCTCGCCGGAGGGCTGGAGGAGGTTGTCGAGCTCCTGGTTGGACAGCTCCAGGTAGCCGGGGAAGGAGCGCACGTCGAAGTAGACGTTGCCGTCGGCCTCGTACGCGTGGCCGCGCTCGATGAGGCCGCGCATCATCTCGACCATCTCGGTGATGTGGCCGGTGGCGCGGGGCTCGTAGGTGGGCGGCAGGCAGCCGAGTGCGGTGTAGCCGTCGTTGAAGGCGCGCTCGTTCTCGTAGCCGATGGACCACCAGGGACGGCCCTGCTCCGCCGACTTGGCGATGATCTTGTCGTCGATGTCGGTGACGTTGCGGATGAAGGTGACGTCGTAGCCGCGGTAGCTGAACCAGCGGCGCAGGATGTCGAAGTTGAGGCCGGAGCGGATGTGCCCGATGTGCGGCGCCGCCTGGACGGTGGCACCGCAGAGGTAGATCGAGACGCAGCCCGGCGTGAGCGGGGTGAAGTCGCGGATCTGCCGGGCGCTGGTGTCGTACAGGCGAATAGTCACGGCATCCAGGGTAGTGCGCGTGCGGCAGTGCCCCGCGACCGTTTGAGGTCGCGGGGACGCTTTGTTGCCGAAGAGGTGACATCCGTCATCGGCGGCCTGACATCCGTCACGGCCGCGCCGGCTCCGTGGGCCGCGCCGGCTCCGTCCGTTCCGTCCGCTCCGCCCGGTAGACGAGGGCGGTGGCGATGGCGGCGAGGCCCTCGGCGCGGCCGGTGAGGCCGAGTCCGTCGGTGGTGGTGCCGGAGACGGAGACGGGGGCGCCCGCGGCGGCCGCGAGCGCCTTCTGTGCTTCTTCGCGCCGTTTGCCGATCTTCGGGCGTACGCCGATCACCTGGATCGCGATGTTGCCGATCTCGAAGCCCTCGGCGCGGACGATACGGGCCGCCTCCGCCAGCAGGGTGACGCCGGCGGCGCCGGACCACTCGGGGCGGGAGGTGCCGAAGTGCGCTCCGAGGTCGCCGACGCCGGCGGCCGAGAAGAGGGCGTCGCAGGCGGCGTGCGCGGCGACGTCGCCGTCGGAGTGCCCGGCGAGACCGTCCTCGCCCTCCCACAGCAGGCCGGCGCACCACAGCTCGCGCCCGGTCTCGAAGGCGTGGACGTCGGTGCCGATCCCGACGAGCGGGATCAGGGGGGCGGCGGGGCCGGGACTAGTAGGCATCGGTGGCCCTCCTGCGGGCGAGTACGGCCTCGGCGAGGACCAGGTCGAGCGGGCGGGTGACCTTGAACGCCTCCTCGTGGCCGGGGACGACCACGACGGTGACCCCCGTGCGTTCCACCAGGCCGGCGTCGTCGGTGGCACCCTCGCCGGCGACGGCGATGGTCTCGTGCGCGTGCCGCAGCGTCTTGAGGTCGAAGCCCTGCGGGGTCTGCACGGCGCGCAGCCGGGACCGCTCGGGGGTGCCGAGGACGGGCTCGGGCTCGCCGGGCCTGCCGGGCTCGACCTCCTTGACGGTGTCGGCCAGCGGCAGGGCGGGGACGACGGCGGGCGCGCCGTCGCGGACGGCCTCGACGACGGCGTCCACGGTGTCGACGGGGACCAGCGGGCGGGCCGCGTCGTGGATGAGGACGGAGGTGACGTCGGCCGGGAGGGCGTCCAGGCCGGCCCGCACGGATTCCTGGCGGGTGTCACCGCCGGGGACGACGAGGATCTCGGTGCGGTCGGACAGCGGGTGCTCGTCCAGCAGGTGGCGCACCTCGGTGGCCTCGGCGGGCGGGGCGACGACCACGACGACGGACACCGCGCGGGAGCGGGCCATGGCGCGGACGGCGTGGACCAGCATCGGTGTCCCGCCGAGGGCCCGCAGGGCCTTGGGGGCGCCGGGGCCGAGGCGTACCCCCCGGCCGGCGGCCGGGATCACCGCGGCGGTGCGGTGGGGGCGGGATTCGTCAGACATCAGTAGCTCCGAGCCAGGTTTGTGACTTCGGCCGACATGGGTATGGCCTGAGGGGTGCCGGGTGCGACGCCCTCGCCCCTTCCGTGACGACCGGTCGAGCCGGCTGCCCGGACCCGGCGCGCAAGGAACGTGCGGAGTGTGCGGACGCAGACATGCCGCAGCGCCCGGCAACAGCCCTCCCGTGGAGGAGAGGGCGTGTCATCGGGCACCGCGGCACACTGTGATCGGTTTCGGTTCGAGCGTCAGGACGCGAGAACCTCGTCGAGGAGGGCCTCGGCCTTGTCCTCGTTCGTGTTTTCGGCGAGCGCCAGCTCGCTCACCAGAATCTGCCGCGCCTTCGCGAGCATCCGCTTCTCACCGGCGGAAAGCCCACGCTCACGCTCGCGACGCCACAGGTCACGCACCACTTCGGCGACCTTGATGACATCGCCCGAAGCGAGCTTCTCCAGATTCGCCTTGTAGCGACGGGACCAGTTCGTGGGCTCTTCTGCGTAAGGTGCGCGGAGCACCTCGAAGACCCGGTCCAGCCCGTCCTGGCCGACTACGTCGCGAACACCGACGAACTCCGCATTGTCCGCAGGCACACGAACCGTCAGGTCGCCCTGGGCGACCTTGAGCACCAAGTAGGTCTTGTCCACGCCTTTGATCTGGCGAGTTTCGATGGCCTCGATCAGCGCGGCCCCGTGATGGGGATAGACCACGGTGTCGCCAACCTTGAACGTCATGTGACAGGTACCCCTTCCGTGGCTATCCAGGGTAACACGAGAACTGACTGTTATGAATGGCGTTTTCGCAGGTCAGGGCACCTCTCGGGGCTTGACAACAGCGACACGAACGTGCTGCGGAAGGGTTCCGGAGGGGGGTATTCGCAGGTCGGAGGCGCTGTGCGGACCGGGCGAAACGGCCACGTTACACCGGGAGCGCAGGCCCATCAGTGTGACGTACGTCCCGTTTTGCCGGGTTCCAGGACAGGAAAACGACGTACTCCGTTCGACTGGCGGCCACGCGTACGGAGCGGTTCCGGCCCAATCCCGAATTGATCACGGACCGGCGTTCGGGGGAATGCCTGAATTCGATCATCGCGGGGCCGTCCGGCGGCATAGCGGAATGCAAGATCGCGCACCCGTGCGGCGCGGTGCCCGCACTGCGGAGGGTCGGGTGCGGGGGCGGGGTGGCGGCTCGGTAACCTAAGCCCGCTGACACACCCTTAGGGCGGCTTTACCTCGGCCGCTCCGAGGCCCCATCCTCCCGTCCGTACGTCCAAGGAGTTGCCGCCGCCGTGAGCCGCAGCCTTCGACGCGGCGCCCTCGCCGCTTCCGCCGTAGTGTTCTCGCTCGCCTCGCTTGCCGCGTGCGGCGCGGGCAACGACGCGCAGACTCTCCAGATCAAGCCGGACAACGCCGCCGTCACCAAGGGCGCCATCAAGGTCCAGAACGCCCTGGTGATCACCAAGGGCGGCAAGGAGAAGAAGGGCCCGGCCGCCGTCTCGGCGACCGTCTTCAACTCCGGCGACAAGGACCAGACCCTGGACGCGATCACCCTGGCGGGTGGCAAGTCCAAGGTGACCCTGAAGGGCGCCGAGGGAGCCGGCAAGATCACCGTGCCCGCCGGCGGCTCCGTGGTCATCGGCGGCAAGGGCAACGCCTCCGCCGTCGTCGAGGGTGGCCGCGAGGCCATCCAGGACGGCAACGTGCAGGAGATGACCTTCCAGCTCAGCACCGCCGGTGACGTGAAGCTGGACGCCTACGTGGTCCCCGCCGCCGGTATGTACGCCGGCTTCGGCCCCACCGAGGCCCCCGCCGCCGGCGCCACCCCGGCCCCGTCGGGCTCCTCCTCCCCCGCCCCGTCGGGCAGCCCCTCCGGCTCCCCGTCCACCGCGCCCTCGGGCGCCCCGTCGGGCTCCCCCTCGGCCTCGGCGTCGCACGCGGCCGGCCACTGACACGGCGCACGCCCGGCGACGCGGGAGCACCGCGCCGCCGGACGAGAAGAAGGGGCCCCAGCCGCATCGCGGCCGGGTCCCCTTCCCCTTTTCACGCCCGGCAGGGCTACGGCTCGAACTTGTAGCCCAGGCCGCGGACCGTGACCAGGTAGCGCGGAGCGCCCGGGTCCGGCTCGATCTTGGCGCGCAGGCGCTTGACGTGGACGTCGAGGGTCTTGGTGTCGCCGACGTAGTCCGCGCCCCACACCCGGTCGATCAGCTGCATACGGGTCAGCACGCGGCCCGCGTTGCGCAGCAGCATCTCCAGCAGGTCGAACTCCTTGAGCGGCAGGTCCACCTTGGCCCCGCCGACGGTGACCACGTGCCGGTCCACGTCCATCCGTACCGGACCGGCCTCCAGCGCCGCCGGGGTGACCTCCTCCGGCTCGCCGCGGCGGCGCAGGACCGCGCGGATGCGGGCGACGAGCTCGCGGGAGGAGAAGGGCTTGGTGACGTAGTCGTCGGCTCCTATCTCCAGCCCGACGACCTTGTCGATCTCGCTGTCCTTGGCGGTCACCATGATCACGGGGACGTTGGAGCGGCCGCGCAGCTGCCGGCAGACCTCCGTGCCCGGCAGGCCGGGCAGCATCAGGTCCAGGAGGACGAGGTCGGCGCCGTTGCGCTCGAACTCGTCGAGCCCGTCGGGCCCCGTCGCGGCGATCGCGACCTCGAAGCCTTCCTTGCGGAGCATGTAGGACAGGGCGTCGCTGAAGGATTCCTCATCCTCGACGACGAGCACTCGGGTCACGGAAGGACCTCCGGGGAGGGGACGGCTGGTTCTGGATCGGGCAGGGGTGTCGTGGTGCCGGGCGCGGGCGACGGAGCCGGGGCGGCCGCCTCGGGGAGCCGCAGGGTGAACGTGGAGCCCTGGCCCTCGGAGCTCCACACCGACACCTCCCCGCCGTGCGAGGCCGCCACGTGCTTGACGATGGCGAGGCCCAGGCCGGTTCCGCCGGTCGCGCGGGAGCGGGCCGGGTCCACCCGGTAGAAGCGCTCGAAGATGCGTTCGCGGTCCTTCTCGGGGATGCCGATGCCCTGGTCGGTCACGGCTATCTCGATCAGGTCCCCGCCCGGCGCGGTCACCCGGCGGGCGGCGATCCCGACCCGGGTGCGGGCCGGGCTGTAGTTGACGGCGTTCTCCACCAGGTTGCCGAGGGCGGCGGCCAGCTGGCCGCGGTTGCCCCAGACGCGCAGGTCGGCGGTGCCTCCGGCGGCCATGGTGATCTGCTTGGAGGTGGCCGTGTGGCGGCAGCGGTCGATGGCCTCCGCCACCAGCGTGTCCACCCGTACGGGCTCGGCGTCCTCCAGCGGGTCGTCGTTCTGCACCCGGGAGAGGTCGATGAGCTCCTGGACGAGGTTGATCAGGCGGGTGGCCTCGATCTGCATGCGGCCCGCGAAGCGGCTGACCGCCTCGGGGTCGTCCGCGGCGTCCATCACCGCCTCGGACAGCAGGGAGATCGCGCCGACCGGGGTCTTCAGCTCGTGCGAGACGTTCGCGACGAAGTCACGGCGCACCGCTTCGATACGGCGCGCCTCGGTGAGGTCCTCGACCAGCAGCAGCACCAGGCGGGAGCCCAGCGGCGCCACGCGGGCGGAGACGGCGAGGGCCTCGCCGCGGCCGGTGCCGCGCCGGGGCAGGTCGAGCTCGATCTGGCGTATCTCTCCGTCGCGGCGGGTGTCACGGGCCATGTGGAGCATGGGCTCCACGGCGAGCTTCCCGCCGCGGACCAGGCCCAGGGCGTAAGCCGCCGAGCTGGCCTTGACCACCGCGTCCCCCTCGTCGAGGACGACTGCGGAGGAGCGGAGTACGGAGAGCACCGTGTCCACGCCGGGCGGGAGCACCGCGTTGATGTCGGGGCGCATGGAGCTCCTCGTGGGGCGGGCTTGGTCGCGCTCGCTCCAGCGGAACGCCAGCATGGCGATGACACCGGTGCAGAGACCGGCGATCGCCGCAGCTGCGGCGACCGCCGCGTTCACGTCCATGTGTCCAGGTTAAGCAGGTGCTACGACACTTCCCCAGCCGTTCGGGTGGCAGCTCGAACACTCGTCGCCCAGAGTTCACCCTGGCGACGGTGCTGATTCATTTGGGATGCCGGAGACGGACGCGTTGGCACCCGAACGTGTCACCGTGGGGCAGGACCGACCACGCGGTAGCAGTAGTAAGAGCGAGTAGTAGGCAAGCAGGCAGGAGAAGGACACATGCGCGACGCGTACCACGAGGAACTGGACTCGATCGGAGAGAGCCTGGTCGAGATGGCCCGGCTCGTCGGTTCCGCGATCGGGCGGGCCACGACCTCCATGCTGGACGCCGACCTGAAGCTCGCCGAGAGCGTCATCGCCGCCGACCAGAAGGTCGACGACCTCCAGCACGACCTGGAGGCCCGCGCCATCGCCCTGCTGGCCCGCCAGCAGCCGGTCGCCACCGACCTGCGCATCGTCGTCACCTCGCTGCGCATGAGCGCCGACCTGGAGCGCTCCGGCGACCTCGCGCAGCACGTGGCGAAGCTGGCCCGGCTGCGCTTCCCCGACCGCGCGGTGCCGCGGGACCTGCACGCGACCATCCTGGAGATGGGCCAGCTGGCGCAGCGCCTGATGGCGAAGGCGGCCGAGGTCATCATCACGAAGGACGTGGACCTGGCGCTCCAGCTGGAGCAGGACGACGACGAGATGGACCAGCTGCACCGCACCCTCTTCCAGCACCTGATGGACGACCGCTGGAAGCACGGCATCGAGACCGCCGTGGACGTGACCCTGCTGGGCCGCTACTACGAGCGGTTCGCCGACCACGCGGTGTCGGTGGCCAAGCGCGTGGTGTACCTGGTGACGGGCGAGCACGCGGACGAGCTCCAGCAGCCGACGCAGGTCGAGGGCGTCTGAGCGGGCGCGCCTGGGCGGCCGCGTCTGAGCGAGGGCGTCCGGGCGGGGGCGTCCTGCTGGATTGCTCCGGTCCTTCCCGCGCCCCAATGCGCCGTTGACGCGCCGGTGTGGCTGGGCATGAATGAGGCGAAGGCACTACGACGTCCCGTACGCCGCCTGCGAGGAGGATCCATGCCCGAATCCCCCGTCCCCATCACCCCGGAGCAGGAGCAGCCGCCCCGTCCGGAGCCCCTGCGCCTGCCCCTGCTCGCGGCCTGCGGCTGCGGGTCCGGCTGCGGCTGCGGCTGCCAGTCCGGCGCTCCCTGCCAGTGCGGGGGCTGAGGCCGGCCCGCCGCCCGCGCAGCCGGGGAGGGCCCCGTCCGGGAAGACCGGACGGGGCCCTTTCGCCTGCGTGGCGCGGTCAGACGGCGAGTTCGGTGGTGCCGCTGCCCGTGGGGCTCTGGATGACGGGCGGCCCCTGCGGGACGACGACGTGGCCGTCGCCCTTGGGCAGCGGCTTGCCGTCGACACACAGCCCGGGGGCCGTCGTCGGGTCGTCGCAGCGGTCGGGGGGAACCACCCCGCCGGGGTCGGCGGGCGGCGGAGCGTCCTGCCCGCCGCTGCCACTGTTGTCGCCCTCCTCGGACCCGTGATGACGGTGCCCGTGCCCGTGCGCCGGGGAGGCAGCCAGGTGCGGCGTGGCCGGGGCGGCGGCGAAGGCGCCGGTCGGGAGCAGTACGCCTCCGGCCGCGAGCGAAGCCGAGGCGGTGAGCAGCACGAGGCGCAGGGAGCGGGGGGTGCGGGACATGGGAGACCTCCGGGGAGTCGGGAAGCGGATCACGGTTCTGGCTGATCCCGTGTCTCCAGTAGGCCCCGGGGGCGGTGAGCCCGTCACGCCCCCGCATCTCGGGGCTTGACACCCGCGGCCGCCCGCGCGGTACGTCCCCGGGCGGGCAGTCCCGTCTCCCCCGGGAACGCCTTGACCAGGTCGTTGATGAAGTGCCGTGTCTCCTCCGGGTTGAGGGCCTGCGCCTGGAGGTGGTCGTACAGGATGTAGTACGGGTAGCGGTCGGTGTACTTCTCCAGATAGAGATCGCTGGTGAAGCGTTCGAGGTAGACCACTCCCGCGTCGGCGTCGGGAAACCCCAGGATCGAGAACTGCCCCAGGAGCCCCGCGTGGGCTCCGGCGGCGTGGGGCAGGACCTGCACGGTGATGTGCGGCTGGGCGCCGAGGGTGTTCAGGTGCTCCAGTTGCTCGCGCATGACCTCACGGCCGCCGACCTCGCGGCGCAGCGCGGATTCGTCCAGGACCGCCCATAACCGGAAGGGGCGGGCCGGGTGGTGTGCCCGGTGCTGGCGCCGCAGCCGCACCTCCAGGCTGACGGCGGCCTGTTCCGGCGTGATGTGGGGGGCGGTCTGGGTGATGAGCGCGGCGGCGTACGCGGGGGTCTGCAGCAGGCCGGGGATCACCAGCGGCTCGTACGTGTGGATGGAGGCGGCCCCCGTCTCCAGCCCGATGTAGACCCCGTAGGGGACGTCACCGCAGGAGACCCACCAGCCCTGCCGGCCCGATTCCTTCGCCATCCGCATCATCGAGTCGACGACGTCCTGGTCGGTGACCCCGTAGAGCCGGCACAGGTCGCGCACGTCCCGCGGGTTGATGGGACGGCGGCCGGTCTCGATGAGGCTGATCTTGGACTGCGACACCAGCAGGTGGCCCGCCGCCTGCGTGGACGTCATACCCGCGGCCTTGCGCAACTGCCGGAGCTCCGCGCCCAGACGGCGCCTTCTGACCGTGGGATGTGCGTTCACAAACCGCATTGTGCATACGCGGCCGAACAGGCCGTGCACCCGGAGGACGAGCACCACCTGTTCGGCCCAACGCGCCGGTGCCAGGACGCCCGCTTCCGCCACGTAATGGCCGGTCAGACCCTTGATGCGGGCATTCGTACCCCGCTTTCCGCGGACGGGCGGCGGACCACGGGAGCGGAAGCGCTCCGGTGCCCGGTCACAGACCGCCGGTGATCCAGCGCCGCAGGGCCGCGTGGGTGGTGTCGTCGACCGTCGAGAGCACGGCGATGGCGTGCGGGTCGTCGGCGTGCGGGCGGACGCCGGCACTGGTCAGCCACACGTGCAGGTCGAGCCGGCGGCGGTCGGCCGGGTCCGGCCCGCCGGCTCCCGGCCGGCGGGCGGAGGCGGGGAGGGGGCCGGGTTCCGGGAGGAGTCCGGGCCAGGCGTCCGCGGGAGCCCCGGCTTGGGCTTCCTCCTCGTACGGTGCGTCGCCCCGTAAGCCGGGGAACCGGTAGGGGTCGGTCGGCCACTCGTTCACGCGGGGACCTCCAGACCGGTCACCGGCCCGGCCACGGGGCTCACAGCTGCTCGCCCGCCAGGGCGTGGGCCCCCGCGGCGATGACCTCGGCGAGCCGGTTGGCGAGGGCGACACTGCATCCCCCGAGCCGGACGAAGCCCCGGCAGCCGACCGGTCCGTCGTTGTACAGCGAGGGCAGGGTCAGCCCGGCGAGCGCGAGGGCGGCCTGGAGGTTGGTGACGGCTTCCTCACCGGCCTGGTACGCGGCGTCCTGGCTCCGCTTGTACCGGAGGCGCTCGGCGTGGGTGAGCTCGTAGGTCATGCTGTCGTCCTCTCTGTCAGGGGGAGTGATGAAGGGGCGTGGTACTCGTAGGGCTGAGACCGTGCGCAGCCCGTGACTTATCTGTTTGGATCTTCGTTCCTGTGGTGCACGCGTTCGTTGAAGTCCGAAAGGCCCCAGGTGCCCGAGAAGTTAGCGACGCCCGACCGCATCGCGTCGAGCGCCGACGACGGTCTGCTCCGCGATGCCGCCGTGGCCTTCCCGGCACACCGTGGGCGCCCGGCCCCCGCCCGGCCGGGGCCCGCGCCCTTCATGAGCCGTAGCGGAGCCGGTACCCGGCGGGGGCGCCGACGGAGCCCCTCCGGTCCCTCCCGGGGTAGTCGGGGAGCACGGCGCCCGGGCTGCCCGCCGGCGCCGGCGGCCGGAGCGGGGCGGGCCGGCGGCGGCTGCGGTGCCGTGGGGCGGGTTGCCGGGGCGGGCGCGTCAGCGTGATCTGCCGGACGAGTTGCTGGAAGCAGGCCAGCGCGGCGATGGGGGGCAGCGTGGCCGCGGCCTCCGCGGCGAACGTGCGCGGCGCCTGCGCCACGCAGAGCAGTGTGGCCAGGGTGGAGAACAGCAGGACGATCGACCAGGAGTGCAGGGCCCGGCGTTGGTGCAGGGCGGCCCGGAGGATGGACAGGGAGGCGACCATCCAGGGCCCGTAGATCAGCAGCGGCCACCAGCTGGACACACCGTGCGCGGTGCTCGGCCCGGCGCTGTGGCGCAGGGCTTCGCAGATGGCCAGACCGCTGAAGATGCTCACCACGGCGGCGATGACGGCGACGAGGACCGCGGTGCACAGACTGCCGGTGTGCAGGAGGGTCAGCACCGACGTCTTCGCGGCGCCGCCCCGCCGGTGTCCGCGGTGTCCGCCTTCCGCTCGGATCCCGCCGTCGGCCAGGCCGGGGACGAAGCCCGGTGCGAGGTCGGGGACGTAGCCCGGAGCGAGGTCGGGGACGTAGCCCGGTGCGAGGTCGGCTGCGAGGCCGACGCCGCTGACCGTCTCACCGACGGTGTGGCCGAAGACGGCCTGGCCCAGCGGCTCCGCCGGGCCGGGCGCCATGGTGTCCCGGCAGAGGCGGGCCAGCTCCTCCGAGGGGTCCCAGGACGCACTCATCCCGGCCTGCCCGAAGAGCGGCTGCCCGTAGGGGGTGTACTGCTCCTGATCCGGCATCGGCCCCGGCCCCGGTAGGTACATCGTGGGCTCCGGCTGAGGGGCGTAGTGGCCGTACCGCTCATACACGGGACGTCTGCCCGGAGCGCTCGCCGGCCGGCGCCTTGAGCGGTGCGGCCTCCTGGGACCTTCGGTTGAACTCGGTCTGGATCCGGAACACCGCGTCCAGGAAGTCCTCGAAGATCGAGGACGAGTAGTGGAGTCCGACCTCCAGCCCCTCATGCCGAAGGGTCGCGCCCTTCTCCAGGGCCGGATCCTCCGAGACCGTGTATGTCCATTTCCCCACCCTCGCGGCCCGGATCTGACCGTCGCGCACGTCGCTGTCCGCGCTCAGAGGAAACATTGCCGCGTGTTTTGCTGTTGTCATAGTCCACCCAACGCTCCGGATACCGGTGAGGGTGTGCGCCGTCCAGGTGATGGTGGCCGGCGGTCGGGCGAGGTTGACTACTGCCTTTTATCATTTCTGCGCCCACGGGCGGCCCGCGGCGGTGAGGGCCCGGCCGGCGCACGGGCCGGGGACGAGCGCCAACGCCCGCCGTGACCGGGGCGCACAGGGAGCCGGACGGCGGCGCGCACACCGGGGCCGCACGCCCCTGATGCGGAAGAGCCGGGAGGGGGGCGCGCGGGCCGGAAGAAGGGCGCGCGGCGGCAAACGGCTGACAACACGCAACCCGGCATATGCCGACCCGTTATGCCGATGTCGCCGGGGGCACGGGAGCCCCCGTCCCCCGATCATCTGCACCGGAGAGGACCCGCAGTGACAGGCACCCTCGTGTGGTTCGCGCTGATCTGCTCCGTACTGGGCACGGGCGTCACCGCCCTGACCACGTCGGGCGTCGGCCGCATGCACCCCCTGGACGTCCGCGAACTACGCCGCCGCCAGCACTTCGGCGACGTACTGTCCCGCCACGTGGAGGAGACGAGACCCCCCGCCCCACCCGCCGCCCCACCCCCGCCACAGCTCTCGGACGCCACCCCCCGATAACCGAAGAGCCCCCCACACGCCGGAAAACCAGCGGGTGGGGGGCTTGTTCTGCCGTTTACGGGTTACTTCTTGCCCTGGTTCTTGACCGCCTCGATGGCGGCCGCGGCTGCCTGGGGGTCGAGGTAGGTGCCGCCCGGGGTGAGGGGCTTGAAATCGGCGTCGAGCTCGTAGGAGAGCGGGATGCCGGTGGGGATGTTCAGGCCCGCGATGTCGGCGTCGGAGATGCCGTCCAGGTGCTTGACCAGGGCGCGCAGGGAGTTGCCGTGCGCGGCGACCAGGACGGTATGGCCGTCGAGGAGGTCCGGGACGATCGAGTCGTACCAGTACGGGAGCATGCGGACGACGACGTCCTTGAGGCACTCCGTGCGCGGGCGCAGCTCCGGCGGGATGGAGGCGTAGCGCGGGTCCGCGGACTGGGAGAACTCGGTGCCGTCCTCGAGGGCCGGCGGCGGGGTGTCGTACGAGCGGCGCCACAGCATGAACTGCTCCTCGCCGAACTCGGCGAGGGTCTGGGCCTTGTCCTTGCCCTGGAGGGCGCCGTAGTGGCGCTCGTTCAGGCGCCAGGAGCGGTGGACGGGGATCCAGTGGCGGTCGGCGGCCTCCAGGGCCAGCTGCGCGGTGCGGATGGCGCGCTTCTGGAGGGAGGTGTGCACGACGTCGGGCAGCAGGCCGGCGTCCTTGAGCAGCTCACCGCCGCGGACCGCCTCCTTCTCGCCCTTCTCGTTGAGGTTGACGTCCACCCAGCCGGTGAACAGGTTCTTCGCGTTCCATTCGCTCTCGCCGTGGCGGAGGAGGATCAGCTTGTACGGTGCGTCGGCCATGCGTACGAGCGTAGTGGACGCGCCAGGGCGCTCGCGCGCGGTCCGCGGGCGGTCCCGTGGGCCGTCCGATTGACGGCCGGCGTCAATTGGGTGGCGGTCGGCGGCAGCTCTCTCGTAACATCCCGGACGGATCAGCGACACTTACATCACCCGGGGGAATCCGTATGTCCGTTGGCCGTCTGAGGAGGTCCGCCCGGGAGAGCGTGGCGGGGTTGCCGCGCGCGTTCTGGTGGTTGTGGGCGAGCACGCTGGTCAACCGGCTGGGGGCGTTCGTCGCCACCTTCATGGCCTTGTACCTGACGCTCGACCGCGGGTACTCCGCCTCGTTCGCGGGGCTGGTGGCCGCGCTGCACGGGCTCGGCGGGGTGGTCTCCTCGCTCGTCGCGGGGGTGATGACCGACCGGCTGGGGCGGCGCCCGACGATGCTGGTGGCGCAGGTGTCGACGGCCGGGGCGGTGGCGCTGCTGGGGTTCATGGAGCACCCGGCGGCGATCGCTGCGGTGGCGATGCTGGTCGGGATGACCTCGAACGCCTCTCGTCCGGCGGTCCAGGCGATGATGGCGGACATCGTCCGGCCCGAGGACCGGGTGCGGGCCTTCGCGCTGAACTACTGGGCCATCAACCTGGGCTTCGCCATCAGCTCGATGGCGGCGGGGCTGGTCGCGGAGTACAGCTACCTCGCCGGGTTCCTGGGTGAGGCGGCGCTGACGCTGCTGTGCGCGGTGCTGGTGTTCCTGAAGCTGCCGGAGTCGCGGCCGGAGAAGGACGCGGCCGCGGTGGCGCGGGGCGGGCCGGAGGTCGGGCTGGGGACCGTGCTGCGCGACGGCCGGTTCATGGGGGTGGTCGGGCTGTCGTTCCTGATCTCGCTGATCTTCACGCAGGGTTCGGTCGGGCTGCCGGTGACGATGGGCGCGGCCGGGTTCTCGCCCGGGGACTACGGGCTGGTCATCGCGGCGAACGGGGTGCTGGTCGTGGTGCTCCAGCTGCCGGTGACGCGGTTCATCGAGCACCGCGACCCGCGCCGGCTGCTGGTCGTCTCGGCGCTGCTGGCGGGGTACGGGTTCGCGATGACGGCGTTCGCGGGGCCGCTGTGGGCGTACGCGCTGACGGTGTGCGTGTGGACGCTGGCGGAGATCGTGAACTCGCCGACCCAGATGGGGCTGGTGGTGCGGCTGTCGCCGGTGCACGGCCGGGGGCGGTACCAGGGCATGTACACGCTGTCCTGGGCGGTGGCCTCGCTGGTGGCTCCGCTGATGGCGGGGTTCGTGATCGACCACTTCGGCGCGGGCTGGCTGTGGGGGTCCACCGGGGTGCTGGGCACGGTGGCGGCGGCCGGGTACTGGCTGCTGATGCGGGGGCTGCGGGAGGGGGACACGGCCGCCGGTCCGGCTCCTGCCGCTGCTCCGGCGGCGGCTTCGGCCACGGCTTCCGTAGCCGTACCCGAGGCCGCGCCGGCGCCGGTGACGGCTCTGCCCGCCGAGGCGTAGGGGGCGGCCGGCCGCGTCGGCCCGTCAGCTGGGCTGCGTCAGGTGTCTGAAGGCGTCGAGGTTGTGGGTGGATTCGCCGCGGGACGTGCGCCATTCGTACTCGCGGCGGATCGCGCTCGCGAAGCCGAGTTCCAGCAGGGTGTTGAACGCGCCGTCCGCCGCCTCCAGGACCGTGCCGAGGAGGCGGTCCAGGTCGTCCGGGGTGACGACGGACAGGGGGAGCCGCGCCGTGAGGTAGACGTCGCCGAGCGGGTCGACCGCGTACGCCATGCCGTACAGCTTGAGGTTGCGTTCCAGCAGCCAGCGGTGGACGCCCGCCTCGTTCTCGTCCGGGTGGCGGATCACGAAGGCGTTGACCGACAGCGAGTGCCGGCCGATCCGCAGGGAGCAGGTGGTGCTCAGCTTGCGGGTACCGGGGAGCTGGACGACGTACGTACCGGGCTGGGGGCTCTCCCAGCCCAGCCCGGCGCCGGCCAGCGTGGACTCGATGATCGCCGCGGTGTCAGCCATGGTGGGAGCGTACGCGACGGCGGTGATCATGCATGGCCGCGGTGTACACGTCGGCGGTGCCGCTGGCGGCGGTGTCCCAGCCGAAGTGCTGCGCGTGCCGTGCGGCGGCGGCGCCCATGCGGCTCGTCAGGTCCGGTTCGTCGACGAAGCGGCGCAGGGCGCGGGCGTAGTCGACGGGGTCGTGGCCGGGGACGAGGATCCCGGTGACCCCGTCGTTCACGGCGACGGGCAGCCCCCCGACGGCGGCCGCCAGGACGGGGCTGCCCGCGGCCTGGGCCTCGATGGCGACCAGCCCGAAGGACTCGTTGTACGAGGGCATGACCAGCACCGACGCCGCCCGGAACCAGTCGGCGAGCTGGTCCTGGGCCACCGGCGGGTGGAAGTGGACGAGGTCGGTGATGCCGAGCTTCGCGGCGAGTTTCTGCAGCCCCTCGGGCTTGGCGAGGCCGCTGCCGCTGGGCCCGCCGACGACGGGGACGAAGAGGCGGCCGCGCAGGGCGGGGTCGCGGTCGACGAGCTCGGCGACGGCGCGCAGCAGGATGTCGGGGGCCTTGAGGGGCTGGATCCGGCCGGCGAAGAGCGGGATGACGGCGTCCTGCGGCAGGCCGAGCCGGGCGCGGGCGGCGGCGCGGCCGTCGCCGACGGTGAAGCGGTCGAGGTTCACGCCGGGGTGGACGACGGCCACCTTGCCGGGGTCGGCCTCGTAGTGGCGTACGAGTTCGTCGGCCTCTTCGGCGGTGTTGGCGATCAGCCGGTCGGCGGCGGCGACGATCTGGGTCTCGCCGATGACGCGGGCGGCCGGCTCGGGGGTGTCGCCCTCGGCGAGCGCGGCGTTCTTGACCTTGGCCATGGTGTGCATGGCGTGGACGAGGGGGACGCCCCAGCGTTCGGCGGCGAGCCAGCCGACGTGGCCGGAGAGCCAGTAGTGGGAGTGCACGAGGTCGTAGTAGCCGGGGCGGTGGCCGGCCCATGCCTGCATGACGCCGTGGGTGAAGGCGCACAGCTGGGCGGGCAGCTCCTCCTTGGCGAGGCCCTCGTAGGGGCCGGCGTCCACATGGCGGACGAGGACGCCGGGGGCGAGCTCGACGACCGGGGGCAGGCCGCCGGTGGTGGCGCGGGTGAAGATCTCCACCTCGATGTTGATGGCGGCGAGGCGCCGGGCCAGCTCCACGATGTAGACGTTCATCCCGCCGGCGTCGCCGGTGCCGGGCTGGTGCAGCGGTGAGGTGTGCACGCTGAGCATGGCCACGCGGCGGGGCTTGCGGTGGTGGCCGACGGCCGGGAGGCGCAGGCGGGGCGCGTCCTGGCGGGCGCCGCGGGCGGCGGCGATGCGGCCGCTGATGCTGCCGCCGAGGCGGGACACGTACTGGCTCAAGGGAGCAGTTCCTCTCGCTCGGATCGCGCGGGGCGGCGGGCTCGGGGGTGCCGGTGGGGCGGCACGCCGGACGGCATGGCTGCGGGAGCGCACGCGGCGCCCTGCAAGGAGTGCAACCCGGATGGGCGTCCCGCGCATTCCGGGGGGCGGCAACTTCCTCGGAACTTCCTGGTGCGCCGGCCGCCACTTCCTGGTGCGGCGGCCGCCACTTCCTGGTCCGCGGGCCGCCTTTTCCTGCCGGGCGGGCGCTCCGCTTACGCTCGGCGCATGGTCTCCCGCAGCACTCCGCCCGCCCCGAAGCGCCCCGTGGGCACCGTGACGCGCGGGACGACGAACCCGAACCGGCTGCGGCGCATGGACCGCTGGATCGCCGCCGTGCACGGGGCGGCGCTGCGCCGGGCGCAGGCGCCGGTGGCGGTGGACCTGGGGTACGGGGCGGCGCCGTGGACGGCGGTGGAGCTGCTGGCCCGGCTGCGGGAGGCGGCGCCCGGGGTACGGGTGGTCGGGATCGAGATCGAGCCGGCCCGGGTGGCGGGGGCGAAGCCGTACGAGCGGGAGGGGCTGAGCTTCCGGCACGGAGGGTTCGAGGTGCCGCTGGACGGCGGGGAGCGGCCGGCGCTGATCCGGGCGGCGAACGTGCTGCGGCAGTACGACGAGGAGCAGGTCGAGGAGGTCTGGGGGCGGCTGTGCGGGCGGCTGGCCCCGGAGGGGCTGCTGGTGGAGGGGACCTGCGACGAGATCGGCCGGCGGCACGTGTGGGTGGCGCTGGGGCCGGAGGGGCCGCGGACGGTGACCTTCGCGACGCGGCTGGGTTCGCTGGAGCGGCCCTCGGACCTGGCGGAGCGGCTGCCGAAGGCGCTGATCCACCGGAACGTGCCGGGGGAGCCGGTGCACGCGTTCCTGCGGGACTTCGACCGGGCGTGGGCGGCGGCCGCGCCGTACGCCTCGTACGGGGCGCGGCAGCGCTGGATCCGGACGGCGCGGGCGCTGGCCGGGGAGTGGCCGCTGGCGGACGGGCCGGTGCGGTGGAGGCAGGGGGAACTGACGGTGCGCTGGGAGGCGTTGCGCCCGGCGGGGTGAACCTCGCGCGACGGGGAACCGGGGGTGGGGACGGCCCGTTGAGCCGTCTGGGGTGGACGGTGCGTGGCGGGTCATGATCGGAGCGGAATCCGGAGGGTGTTGGAATCCGCCCGTTCGTGGCACCATCCCGGAGACAGTGCCAAGTTACTGATGAATAGTCAGATGTGATGTCGGGTGACGCCCGATACCGGGTCTGACGCGGGGCGCCTGGGGGAGCCATGGGGAGCGTGAAGCGAGCGTCGTCGCGCCGGGGGGCGGCGTCCGCCCTGACACTGCTGTGCGCGATGGCGATGGTGGCGGCCCCCGGCCTGGTGACGGGCACGGCGTACGCGGCACCGGCCGCACCGGCCGCGCCGGAGCCGGGCGGTGGCAAGTCGCTGGAGCAGGTCCGCAAGGAGATAGACGACCTCTACCGCCA
Source organism: Streptomyces sp. NPDC006687 (assembly GCF_040636215.1). Taxonomy (NCBI): domain Bacteria; kingdom Bacillati; phylum Actinomycetota; class Actinomycetes; order Kitasatosporales; family Streptomycetaceae; genus Streptomyces; species Streptomyces sp. NPDC006687. Next base: position 89,055 of record NZ_JBEYJJ010000014.1, read on the forward strand.
GGCCGGCAGCGCGACGGACGCCTACAACCTCGCGCAGAGCGAGACCAAGGCGCAGTCCGAGCGGATCGTCGAGATCGCCAAGCTGGTGGTGGCCGGCCAGGACCGGATCTCCACCCTCAAGGACCGCGCGGGCGCGGCGGCCCGCGCCCAGTACCGCTCGGGCGGCCTGCCGCCGGGCGCCCGCCTCGCGTTGAGCAACAGCCCCTCCGACTTCCTCGACGGGGCGGGCCGGTTGCGGCAGGGCGAGAAGGCCACCACGGACCTGCTGGGCGAACTGAACCGCACCCAGGCGGACTTGGAGAAGTACGCGAGGGACGCGGGCGCCGTCTGGCAGAAGATAGAGGACAACCGGGTCAAGAAGGAAGCCGCCAAGAAGGAGATCGAGGACAAGATCAAGGCGGCGGAGGCCCTGGAGAACCGGCTGGCGGCCGAGGAGAAGGCCCGGCTGATCCAGCTGGAGCAGGACGCCCAGTACCAGGCGCAGACGGCGTGGCTGTCGTCGGGCGCGATGCGGGACGTCAAGGGGCTGGCCTCGGAGGCCGGGAAGAAGGCGGTGCAGTTCGCCACCGCCCAGATGGGCAAGCCGTACGTGTGGGGGGCGGAGGGCCCCGGCGCCTACGACTGCTCCGGCCTGACCTCGCAGGCGTGGCTGGCGGCGGGCCGCCCGATCCCGCGCACCTCGCAGGAGCAGCTGCGGCTGCTGCCCAAGGTCCCGCTCAAGGACATGCGGCCGGGCGACCTGATCATCTACTTCGACGACGCGAGCCACGTCGGGATGTACGTCGGCGACGGCGCCATCGTCCACGCCCCGCGCCCGGGCCGCACCGTCACGCTGACGGGCGCGGGCTCGATGCCGATCAAGGCGGTCGTCCGCCCGGACGCGTAGCCCCGGGCGGGGCCCGGCTCTCGGGGCGGGGCCCGGCTCCCGGGGCGGGACCGCAGCCCCCGCGCCCGGGCACGGGTCCCCCACACGGCCGCACCCGCCACGCCGCTCCGGGCACGGGTCCCCGCGCGGCCGCAGCCGCCGCGTCTGTATCGGGAACGGCTCGTGCGCGGGACCAGCCGGACCGCGGCCCCCCGCGGCCCGGTGCGGCTCCAACCCGCGCCCGCAGCCGCCGCGGCAGGGGTCGGTCAGGCCGTCGGCCTGTGACCTGGGTCTCCATCAGGCCGTGACGTTGGTCATTCGGGGTGGGCGGGTTTCCGCCGGGATAGGGGGATTTGACGCCGGGCCCCCTCCGCTCCGGCATTCCGCACCCCGCACCCGCCCGCTAGGGTCCCGGCATGAGCGCACTTCCGGGGGGAGGCAAGGAACCGGAGACGATGCCCGTATCTGTACCGCGGCAGAGGGAGACCTCCGCCACGGAGAACGGCGGCCCCGCCCCCCAGGCGGCCCCGCTGACCCTGCTGGTCGTCGAAGACGACCCCGCCGGCGGTCTCACCGTCCCCGAGATCCTCGACGGCGACGGCCAGCGCATCCGGCTCCGCACCGCCCGCAACCTCACCGAGGCCACCCGGCTGCTCACCCCCGACGTGCACTGCGTCCTGCTGGACCTGGCCCTGCCCGGCCCCGACGAGGACGGCTTCGGCGCCCTGCGCGAGGTCCTGCGCATCGCGCCGCGCCACGCCGTACTCGTACTCACCGCCGAGGCCGACGCCGAACGCGCCGCCGAGGCCGTCCGCGTCGGCGCCCAGGACTTCCTCTTCCGCGACGAGCTCGACGGCCGGCTCCTCAGCCGCGCGATCCGCTACGCCGTGGAGAGAAAGCGGGCGGACATCGCCCAGTACAAGCTCGCAGAATCGAAACTGCGCGCCCAGGAGAACGCCCGCCTGGAACGCGGACTGCTCCCCACCCCCCTCCTCGACGGCTCCGACCTCCGCTTCGCCGCCCGCTACCGCCCGGGCCGCAGCCGGGCCCTCCTCGGCGGCGACTTCTACGACACCGTCCGCACCCCCGACGGCACCGTCCACGCGATGATCGGCGACGTCTGCGGCCACGGCCCCGACGAGGCCGCCCTCGGCGTCGAGCTGCGGATCGCCTGGCGCGCCCTGACCCTGGCCGGGCTGTGCGGGGACGAGCTGCTCGCCACCCTCCAGGAGGTCCTGGAGGTGGAGCGGCCCTGCGAGGAGGTCTTCGCCACCCTGTGCACGGTGGACATCTCCCCCGACGGCCGCCGCGCCGGCCTGTGCCTGGCCGGCCATCCGGCCCCGCTGGTCACGCGCCCCGGCCGCCCCGCCCGGCTCCTGCCGTACGAGAACAGCGGCCCGGCGCTCGGACTGCTCCCCCGCGCCCGCTGGCCCCGCCGCCAGGTGGACCTCGGCGGCACCTGGAGCCTGATGCTCTACACGGACGGCCTCATCGAGGGCCGGATCGGCGAGGGCCGCGAGCGGCTCGGCCAGGACGGCATGATCGACATGATCAACCGGCACCTGGACGATGGCCTGACCGGGGAACCCCTCCTGGAGGCCGCCGTCACCGAGGCCCGCCGCCTCAACGGCGGCGAGCTCACCGACGACGTCGCCCTGGTCCTGCTCTCCCGCAACGCGGGCTGACGGCGCTATCGGCCGCCGTTGTACGGGCCGTACGGGCCGTCGCTGCTGCTGCCGCCGCGACGGGGGCTGCCGCCGCCCGAGACCTGCCGGAGGGCGGGCCGGACGTCGACGAGGAACACGATGGTCGCCACCAGGCCCGCGATCTGCAGGAACAGCAGCCCGAGGAAGAAGTCCACCAGGACGGTGACGCCCAGGATGGCCAGCCAGAAGGTCTTGGTCTGCTTGTCGGCGGCCCGGTACGCGTCCTCACGCGCGACCAGCGCCATGACGAAGGCCACGACGGCGAGCGCCAGCATGGCGTAGCCGAGCAACGGGAGGACCCCGTTATCGAACCCCTGCATCAGCATCGTCTCGACCGCCTTCTCGCATCCAGCACTTCCGACTCCACGCTACCGCCCGAGCCGCCTTCCGGAACGAGAACGAACCGGACACCCCTCGGGTGCCCGGTTCGCCCGTGGACCACTCAGCTCTCGTCGGCGGTCTTCTTGGTCCCGTTGCGGCGCACGGCGGGCTTCTTCGCCGCGGGCCTCTCCTCCGCCCCGGCGCCGGCCTGGGCCGGCACGTCCTGCGCGGGCTCCGGGGCCGCGGCCGGCTCCGGCTCCACGGCACCGGCGATGTCGACGATCTCGTCGGCGACCTCGCCGCGCCAGGACCGTACGGCCTGCTCACCGTGCTCGGCGACCTTGTCGTAGGTCTCCTTGGCCCGGACGGCGTACTCGGCGGCCACCCCGACCCCGCGCAGCGCCAGGTCCTGGGCCGTCTCGCCCAGCTTCTTCGGGTCGATCGCCCCGAAGACCTCGACGACCCGGGCCGTGACGGCCTCCTGGGCCACCTTGGCCTTCTCCTGGACGGCCTTGGGGTCGGTGTCGAGCACGGCCTCGATACGCGCCGGGGCCTCGATGCGCAGCTGCTCGATCAGGCCGGGAACCTTCTTGGCCTGCTGGAGAGCCAGGTCGGCGGTGCCGGCGGCGAAGTAGAGGGGGGTGGGGTCGGTGAGGGTCTTCTTCAGGTCATCGGCGATGGCCATGTGCGGGTCCTCCCGGATCCGGTCAGTTCGTCGGGGGCACCGCGCTGTCGGCGGCCGGTTCTCCGGCCGCGTTCTCCTTGCGGAACGCTTCGTAGATCTGGAGCAGCACCTGCTTCTGCCGCTCGTCGATCGACGGGTCGGAGAGGATGACGGCGCGCGTCTCCACCTCGTCCCGGTCCCGCTCGTCAAGGATCCCGGCCTGCACGTACAGGGTCTCGGCGGAGATCCGCAGCGCCTTGGCCAGCTGCTGGAGGATCTCCGCGCTCGGCTTGCGCAGCCCGCGCTCGATCTGGCTCAGGTACGGGTTCGACACCCCCGCCGCATCGGCCAGCTGCCGCAGCGACAACTGCGCCTGCCGCCGCTGCTCACGGAGGTACTCGCCGAGATTCCCGACGTTGAGCGATGCCATGCCCCGATCCTGCCCCACCCTGCTAACTATTGCAAGCGCTTGCTTGCAGAAGTACCCACTCGGCCGTATGGTCGCGCAGCCGACGCCGGTTGCCACGCGAGCACGGGGACGGAAAAAAGGTAGGTCACGACATGCCGGAAAACAGACGCTCAGCCACCTACAGCACCGTCTCCACGTCCCTCGCCCTGCACAGCGACCGCCGGCTGGGCGAGCTCGTCGACGCCGCCCTTCCCCTCGGCTCCGGTATCGGCGGAAGGTCCGCGCTGCTGGAGGTCGACGGGAGGCCGGTCTTCGTGAAGCGGGTGCCGCTCACGGATATGGAGCGACTGCCGGAGCACGCCCGCTCCACGGCCAACCTGTTCGGGCTTCCCGCCTTCTGCCAGTACGGCGTGGGCGGGCCTGGTTTCGGGGCCTGGCGGGAGCTCGCCGTTCACACCATGACGACGAACTGGGTGCTCGGAGGGCAGTATCCGGGGTTCCCGATGATGTACCACTGGCGCGTACTGCCCGGCACGGCCGCACTTCCCGGCGAGCTCGCGGACGTGGAACGGGCCGTGGCCTACTGGGGCGGCGGCCCGGAGGTGCGCCGGCGCATCGAGGCCCTTCGGCGGTCCTCCGCGAGCCTCGCGCTGTTCCTGGAGTACATCCCCCAGACGCTCGACGAGTGGCTCACCGAGCGGCTACAGGCCGGCGAGGAGTCCGCCAACCGGGCCTGCGCCCTCGCGGAGGGCGAGTTGGAGGCCGGCACGTCCTTCATGAACGCGCGCGGGCTCCTGCACTTCGACGCCCATTTCCAGAACATCCTGACCGACGGCCGACGCCTTTACTTCGCCGACTTCGGCCTCGCCCTCTCCTCCCGCTTCGATCTCTCACCGTCCGAGACCAGCTTCTTCGAACTGCACAGGACCTACGACCGCTGCTACACGCGCAGCTGGCTGGTGCACAGCCTGATCAGGAAGCTGTACGGATACGAGCGGAAGGAACGCGAGGCCCTGATCCGCGCGTGCGCGGACGGCGCGGCCCCGCCGGAGGGGCCGCAGGGGGCCAGGGCGGTCCTCACCCGCCACGCACCGCTCGCCGCGGTGATGACGGACTTCTACGGCAGGATCCAGGACGAGGACAGGCAGACCCCGTACCCGCTGGAGGCGCTCCAGCGGGTTCTCGCCGGCGGCGGATCCGGATGACGGTGCTCGCTCGGGCTCCTCGCCGGTCTGAGCGAGCGCTCCTTGCCGACCGCGGAGGTCAGGCCGTCAGGGGGGTGAGGTCCAGGGTGCGCAGGCGGGAGGGGTCCGAGAGGACGTCGATCGCGACGATGCGGTCTTCGACGACCGTGAAGGCCATGACCGACACCGCGCGGTCCTTGCGGACGACCACCACGCCCGCGGCGCCGTGGACGAGGGCCGGGCGGACGTACGGGTTCAGCGAGCTGTACATGGCCGCCTGGCCCGCCACCGTGCGGGCGCCCGTGAGGATCACGCTGAGCGGGCTGCCGGCTCCGCCGTCCGAGCGCAGCACCACGTCCGGGTGGAGCACCGACAGCAGTGCCTCGAACTGCCCGTCCCGCGCGGCCGCGAAGAACGCGTCCACCGCCTCCCGCTGGCGCGCGAGGTCCTTGTCGGGGGCCGGGGCCTGGCCCTGGACCTTGCGCCGGGCCCGGCTGGCCAGCTGCCGGGTCGCCGCCGGGCTCTTCTCCACCAGCGGGGCGATCTCCTCGAACGGCACCGCGAACATGTCGTGCAGCACGAACGCCAGCCGCTCCGCCGGCGCCAGCGACTCCAGCACCACCATCAGCGCCAGCCCCACCGAGTCGGCCAGCAGGATCTCCTGCTCCGGGTCGATCCGTCGCTCGGAGCTGATCAGGGGGTCCGGGATCCGCGTCTCCAGCCGCTCCACCGGGTCCTCGCGCCGCTGCTCGCGCGAGCGCAGCATGTTGAGGCAGATCCGGGAGACGACGGTCGTCAGCCATCCGCCGAGGTTCTCCACCCCGCTCACATCGGTGCGCTCCAGCCGCAGCCACGCCTCCTGGACGGCGTCGTCCGCCTCGCTCAGCGAGCCCAGCATCCGGTAGGAGACCGCCCTCAGATGGCCCCGGTGCTCCTCGAAGCACCGCGTCAGATCCTCCACTGTCACATTCCTTCCTCACCGCGGGTCAGGGCAGTAGACCGCACGCCGCCGCACGGGCGGGCGGGTTCAAGCCAGGGACGTCACCTTCCGTCCCCCCGATCGGAGATGAGCCAGATGACGGACACCACCGGATCGCCCACCGGAGCCCCCAGCCCCCTCCTCGTCACCGGCGGCACCGGAACCCTCGGCAGCCTCGTCGTACCGCTGCTGCGCGAGGCCGGGGTCCCCGTACGGGTCCTCAGCCGCACCGCCCGCCCGGCCGCCGACGGCGTCACCCCCGTACGGGGCGACCTGCTGAAGGACGAGGGCCTCGACGCCGCCCTCGACGGTGTCGAAACGGTCCTGCACCTCGCCGGCGGCCCCAAGGGGGACGACGTCGCCGCCCGCAACCTGGTGCGCGCCGCGCGGGCCGCCCGGGTGCGCCACCTCGTCCTGGTCTCCGTCATCGGCGCGGACACCGTGCCCCTGGCCTGGTTCAGGGCCAAGCTCGAAGCCGAGCGGGCCGTCTCCGGGTCCGGGCTGCCGTGGACCACGCTGCGCGCCGCCCAGTTCCACGAACTGGCCCTGACCGTCGCCGAGAAGCTGGCCAAGCTGCCCGTGGTCCCCGTCCCCGGCGGGGTGCGCTGGCAGCCCGTGGACTCCCGCGAGGTCGCCGCCCGCCTCGTCGAGCTGGCCCTCGGCCGGCCCGCCGGCCTGGTCGCCGACCTCGCGGGGCCCGCCGTCCACACCCTCGGCGACCTCAGCCGCGACTACCTGCGGGCGCGCGGCAAGCGCCGCCTGATGATGCCCGTCCGGATGCCCGGAAAGGCCGGCCGCGCCTACCGCGCCGGGGAGAACCTCTCCCTCGACGGGGCGATGACCGGCGAACGGACCTGGGAGGCGTTCCTCGCCGAACGAATGGCCGAGCGCCTCGCCTCGTGACCGTGGACGCGCCCCCTACGCCGCCGGGGCGCGGCCGATCACCACGGTCGCGTGCAGCTCCTCCGAGGTGGCCGCCCGCACCGCGAGACCGCCCGCCGTCAGGGCGGACGCCGTCAGCGGCGCCTGCCGGGCGCTGGTCTCGATCAGCAGGTGGCCGCCCGGGGCCAGCCAGAGCGCGGCCTGCGCCGCGACCCGCCGGTGCACGTCCAGGCCGTCCTCGCCCCCGTCGAGGGAGACCAGCGGCTCGTGCACCCGGGCCTCGGGCGGCATCAGCCCGATCTCCCCGGTCGGCACGTACGGGGCGTTGACCACCAGGACGTCCACCCGCCCGCGCAGCCCCGCCGGGAGCGCCGCGTACAGGTCGCCCTCCCAGACCGTGCCGCCGTACGGGGCCACGTTGCGCCGGGCGTACGCCAGCGCGGCCGGGTCGATGTCGGCCGCGTGCAGCTCGACCCCGCCCGGCACCTGCGAGGCGACCGCCGCACCGAGGGCGCCGACCCCGCAGCACAGGTCCAGCACCACCGCCCCCGGCCGGGCCAGCCCCACCGCCTGCTCCGCGAGGAACTCGCTGCGCCGGCGCGGTACGAAGGCACCCGCGCCCACCTCCACGCGCAGCCCGCAGAACCCGGCCCAGCCGACGACGTGCTCCAGCGGCTCGCCTCCCGCGCGGCGGGCCACCAGACCCGCCAGCTGCCCCTCGTCGGAGGCGGCCTCGGTCAGCAGCTCGGCCTCCTCCTCCGCGAAGACACAGCCCGCCGCACGCAGCTGCTCGACGATCGATGTCATGTGCCCTCTCCTCTGCTCGGCCGGACGGTTCAGAAGACGTCCGGGCACCACGGCCGCCGGGCCGTGCGGAACACCGCGTCGGCCAGTGCCGCCGCCCCCTCCCGCTCCTGGGTCAGCCGCCCCAGCGCCGCCAGCCGGACCGCCGACTCGTCGCCCAGGTAGAGGGAGCCGAGCGCGGACACGTCGAGCCGCAGGTCGGCCGGTTCCCCGGTACGGGTACACGTGCCGGCCGCCGCGTCCAGCCGGTAGCGGCCGTCCGCGAGACCTGCCGCATCCGCCACGTCCAGCACGAGGACCCCGGGCACGGCGTACGTCCGCGCCGACAGGGCCCGTTCCACGTCGAGCAGCCGCAGCCACACGAAGTCGGCCGAGGTCACCAGCCGGGCCGCGCGCGGGTCGGGCAGCAGCAGGGGGACGATGTCGTCAGGGGCGCGGTAGCCGGTGCGGACCTTCAGCACCCAGTCCATGGAGCACAGGAACCGCCACAGGGCGCGCTCCGCCTCCGGGGTCACCGCGATCAGATCCTTGACCTGGAGGGTGTTCAGCGGACGCTTCTCCTCCGTCCAGTGGTCGTCGACCACGTACGCGGCGAGACCGGCCGGCTCGCCCGCGGCGTCCCGGTAGAGGGCGAAGAACCTGTCCTTGTAGGGGCGCGCCCGGGTCTGCTCCACCCCGCAGGCGACGTTCCACCAGCGGTCGTCGCGGCTGACCGCGCCCGCCACCGCCGGCCGCAGCCGCTCGTGCAGGTCCGGGCCGGTCTCTCGGGCCTCGGCGGCGTCGACGAGGTCGATGCGGCCGCCGTCGCCGGGGCCGGAGAGGCGGGGGTCGAGGCCGCAGCGGGCGACGTCGATCTCCCACTCGGCGGTGGTGGTGGCGGGCCCGAACCCGTACCGGCCGTAGATCGGGTACTCGGCGGCGATCAGCGTGGAGACGACGTCGCCGCGCTCCTTGGCGGCCGTCAGCTCGGCCGTCATCATCCGGGTCAGCAGCCCCTGGCGGCGGTGCGTGGACGTCACGCTGACGTTGGTGACCGCGCTGGAGGGGACGGACGCCCCGCCCGGCACGGTCAGCCGCTGGGAGAAGGAGCGGAAGGTGGCCACGCAGCGGCCGGTGACGGGGTCGAAGGCCCCCTGGGTGCGGGCGAGGTCCCAGAACTTGCTCCGCATGGCCACGTCGGACTCGCATACGCGGGCCGCCTGGAGGAAGCCCGTGTTCTGGGCCTGTATCCAGTCGGCACGTTCGGATGCGGCGATCGGCCGGATGTCAGCACTCATATCCGGTCACGCTAACGGCACCGCCCGGCCGAGTCGCCCGAATTTCCGGCGCCCGTCACGCCGTCACACCCTCACGCCAGCAGGTCGTCCACCTGGGCCTCGCCCTCCCGGTAGCGCCGGGTGATCTCCGCGCTGGAGTCGTCCGCCGTCCGCTGGAGCTGCTGGCGGCGCCGCGAGACCTGCTGCTCGTAGCGGGTCAGCCGGGCCATCGCCTCGTGCAGCTCGGCGTCCGTGCGCGCCTGGAGGTCCGACAGCTCCACGTCCGACAGCATCTCCGCGGCGAGCAGCCGGAACTCCTCGTTGTGCGGGGTGCGCAGGGTGACGTGCCGGGCGGAGGCGCTGCGGCTGGAGGGGGCGTCGGCAAGGATCTCCGACAGCCGGTCCACCACCGGCGCCTCGGGGTCCGTCCGGCGGGCGAGCTCGGCGCGCAGGATGTCGATCCGGCCCTGGAGGAGTCTGCGGACGTAGCTGAGGTCGGCCTCGTCGCGCTGCGCGTCGCGGCGCAGGGCACGCAGCTCGTGCAGGCCCAGCGCGGCGGGGGTGGTCAGCCCCTCGACGCCGGTGCGCTGCGCGGGCGGCCGTACAGGGGGCACGGACCCGCCGCCGGACGACGCGGGTGACGCGGGCGCGGGTGCAGGTGCGGAGGTACCAGAGGTGTTCATCGTTTCGTGTCCGTCCCTCGACCGGTGCGGGAGGCACCGCCTCCAGGCATGGTGCCACTGTCCGTGGTGCGGACGCAGTCCCACGCCACCCGATCGGCCCCGGACGGGTGCACGCCTGGTACACAGGTGGTATGCGAGCAGTGGTGCAGAGGGTGGACGGCGCGAGCGTCGTCGTGGCCGGCGAGACGGTCGGCGAGATCGTCGGCGAGGGACTGTGCGTGCTGGTGGGGGTGACCCATGACGACACGCCGGAGAAGGCCGCCGTGCTGGCGCGCAAGCTGTGGTCGGTGCGGATCCTGGAGGCGGAGAAGTCCTGCAGCGACGTGGACGCCCCGCTGCTGGTGATCTCCCAGTTCACGCTCTACGGGGACGCCCGCAAGGGCCGCCGCCCCACCTGGAACGCGGCCGCGCCCGGGCCGGTGGCCGAGCCGCTGGTGGACGAGGTCGTGGCGCAGCTGCGGGCGCTGGGCGCGACGGTGGCGACGGGCCGGTTCGGCGCGGACATGCGGGTCTCGCTGACGAACCACGGCCCGTTCACCCTCGTCATCGACGTGTAGCCGTGAAGGAGCGGCACGGCTACGGGGCCACGACGACCTCCTGCGCGGCCGGGGTGGTCCCGGCCAGCAGCGGGGCGTCCAGCGGAACGTTCCGCTTGACCAGCGCGAGCGCGATCGGCCCGAGCTCGTGGTGGCGTACGGCGGTGGTGATGAAACCGAGCTGACGGCCCTCCTCCCCGTCGGCGGCGAGCCGTACGGGCGTCCCGTGCGCGGGGAGCAGCACCTCGGAGCCGTCGAGGTGCAGGAAGACCAGCCGGCGCGGGGGCTTCCCCAGGTTGTGGACGCGGGCGACGGTCTCCTGGCCGCGGTAGCAGCCCTTCTGGAGGTGCACGGCGGTGCCGATGAGGCCGATCTCGTGCGGGATGGTGCGGTGGTCGGTCTCCAGGCCCAGCCGCGGCCGGTGCGCCTCGACGCGCAGGGCCTCGTACGCCAGGAGTCCGGCGGCGGGGCCGTGGGCGGCGGCGAACGCCTCCAGTTCCGCGCGCGGCAGGAACACGTCGCGGCCGTACGGGGTCTCGCGGACCACGTGCTCCTTGGGGACCTCGGCGATGGAGCCGGCAGGCAGGTGGACGACCGCGAAGTCGGCGGTGCTGTCGGCGACTTCGACGCGGTAGAAGAACTTCATCGACTCCAGGTAGCCGATCAGCGCCTCCTGGGTGCCGGGCTCGACATGGGCCCAGGTGGTCTCGCCGTCGTCCACGAGGTACATCTGGTGCTCGATGTGCCCGTTGGCGGAGAGGATCAGCGCCTCGGTGGCCTGCCCGGGCGGGAGTTCCGTGACGTGCTGGGTGATCAGCAGGTGCAGCCAGCTGAGCCGGTCCTGGCCGGTGACGGTGACGACCCCGCGGTGCGAGAGGTCGACGAAGCCCCGGCCGTCGGCGAGGGCGCGCTGTTCGCCGTAGAGCTCTCCGTAGTGGGCGGCGACGCCCTCGTCACGGCCTTCGGCCGCTACGGCGCCGGGAAGATGGAGCAAGGGGCTGCTGGTCATGCCCCCAAGCCTACGACCCCGGGCGCGGGGTCCCAGGGCGCACCGGGGGCGCTACGCGTCGCCCTGGCCGGCCTCGGAGCCGGCGGTGGGCTCGTCGCGGCGCCGGGCGGCGCACTGCCGGCACAGGCCGAAGATGGCGAAGTGCTTCATATCGGTCTCGAAGCCGAAGGTGGCGCGCAGTTTCGCCGTGAAGTCGGCGGCGATGTCGAGGTCGGCCTCGATCACCTCGGTGCAGTCGCGGCAGACGAGGTGGATGTGGTGGTGCCGGTCGGCGAGGTGGTAGGTGGGGGCCCCGTGCCCGAGGTGGGCGTGCGAGACCAGGCCGAGCTCCTCCAGGAGCTCCAGCGTGCGGTACACGGTGGAGATGTTCACGCCGGAGGCGGTCCTGCGCACCTCGACGAGGATCTCGTCGGGCGTGGCGTGCTCCAGGGCGTCGACCGCTTCCAGCACGAGCTGGCGCTGCGGTGTCAGCCGGTATCCGCGCTGCCGCAGGTCGCTCTTCCAGTCGGTGGTCACCACCCGGCCAGTGTACGGGCGCGAAGGGGACCGCGGCCCTGCCGCGGTCCCCTTCTTACGCATGCGTTCTCGCGTACGCGTCCGGCTCAGTGGAAGAAGGCGATGCCGTCTTCCGGGAGCTCGGGGAGGTTGCGCGCCATGTCGGCGATCTCCTCCGGGGTGACGACCTTCTTCAGCTGGGCCGACATGTACGGGCGCAGCTCGACCTCGGGGGTCGCCTTCTCGCCGACCCACATCAGGTCGCTCTTCACGTACCCGTAGAGGCGCTTGCCGCCGCTGTACGGGCCGGAGGCGGCGGTGCGGGCAACGGCGTCGGTGACGAGGTCGATCTGCGGCTTCTGGTCGGCGAGCTCGCCGTACCAGACCTCGACCACACCCTGGTCGCGGACCATGACGATCTCGACCTTGCGGTCCTTGTCGATGCGCCAGTAGCCCGACTCGGACTCCAGCGGGCGCACCTTGTTGCCCTCGGCGTCGAGCACCCAGGAGCGGGAGGTGTACTCCAGGAAGTCCCGGCCGTCGTGGCTGAAGACGACTTCCTGGCCGAAGTTGCACTTCTCCTCGCCGGGGAAGTCGAACACGCCGGCACCTTCCCAGGTACCGAGGAGGAAGGCGAGGGGGACGAGGCCCGGGTTCAGGTCGGAGGGGATCTGGATCATGGTTGGCTGCTCAGGCGATCTGTGGGAGGGGTTCCGGGGCGGTCGGCCGTCTGCTGGTCGGCCGGCTAGCGCTGACCCTGGTACAGCTTCTTGACGGCGAGGCCGGTGAAGGCGAGGACGCCGACGCAGACCAGGACAAGCAGGGAGGTGAAGAATGCCTCAAGCACGGCGTGCTCCTCGGAGGATTCGGTACGGGTGTACAGGGCCGGTCCCCAAGCCTACTGGGCCGGGGACCGGCGCACGCTGCGAGGTGGGCCGAACCGGCCCTCCCCGGTCAGCTCAGCAGCTGCCGCTGGAGGATCACCGCCTGGTGCAGCGGGACGGCCTCGGCCCCGCCCTTGCGGCTCTGGAGGACCAGCGCCTGGATGTCGCCCGACTGGACGCAGCCGACCCGGGTCTGCTCGTCGCCGAAGGGGACGGATTCCCTCAGGACGGTGATGCCGTCGGGCTTGGGGGCGGGCTGCCCCGCGCGGGCCTTGTCCCAGGCCGGGTCGGGCTCCGTGCCCTTGACGCCGGCCAGGTCGTAGCCGCAGCCCTGGAAGGTGTCGGCGAACCCGGAGGCGTGGAAGCGCAGCAGGTAGACCCGGGTACGGGTGCCGTCGGGGGTGGTCCAGCCGCGGGCCACGATCTGGCGCAGCCCGTTGTCGGCGAAGCCCGCCTTCACCTTCTCCCGCACGGAGCCCTCGTACTCCTGGAGGAAGGTGTCCACGCTGACCTCCGAGTCCTTCTCCAGCTTCAGCCCGGTGTCCGGGGTGGAGCCGAGCGGGGCCGGGAGGGCGAGCTGGGTGAGGCCGGCGTAGTGGATGCCCTCCGGGTTGTCCACGGCGAAGGGCACGGGAGCGCCGGGCGGCAGCGCGGGCTTGGCGAGGACCGGGTAGGTCCAGCGGCCGTCGCTCCGGGTGGACAGGCCGGGGAGGCCGGTCCGCTCGGCCTGGCCGATCCCGTACGCGGTCCCCGCACCGGCCGCGCCGAAGACGAGGACGGCGGCGGTCCAGCGCAGGACGGCCCGCAGGGCGCGGCGGTCCTTCGGGGCGGCGGGGGCGACAGGGGCCTCGGGGGTGGCGGACTCGGTTGCGGGCTCGGCGGCGACGGAGGCGGGGGCCTCGCCGGGGGCCTCGCCGGTGACGGGCGCCTGCGGGGCCTCGGCGGGCGCCTGGGCCGGGCCGGTGGCGGTGCTCTGCTCGGTCACACGGACTCCCCGGGGGACTTCAGGCGGGACAGCTGGTTCTTGAGGAAAGTGGTGGCCTCGATCTTCGAGAGCCCGGCCGTCCGGGCACCGTAGGCCCGGAAGCTGACCATCACGTCGCCCTGGACGGCCACGCAGGAGAGGGAGTCGATCGTCTCCTTCCTGTCCCCGCCCAGGGACAGCAGCCCGCACCTGGCGTCCGGGTAGCCGTCCACCTTCGGCGCGTCGCCCTCGGCGCCCATGAGTTCGGACATCTTCCGGGAGACCTCGGAGAAGGCGCCCAGCGCCTTGGGGTCGGCCTGCATCAGACGGACCTCGACGACCATGCTGGTGGAGGCGTAACTGCGGCCGGCCAGCCCCTTGAGCTTGAGGTCGGCCAGCGCGTCGTCGCGCTTCTTGCGCTCCGAGGTGGACAGCCCCTTGCGGGCCTCCTTGAAGCCCTCGACCGCCTTCTCGCCGGACACGTAGAAGTCGTTCCCCTGTTCCTCCAGATCGGGGCCCGGCTTGAACCCGGAGGGCGCCGGGAGGAGCTTGCCGGTGAGGTCGTTGGCCGGCACCGGCGCGGGGTGCTCGGCCTCGGGCAGCTTGCCGCCCGCCTCGACCCAGTAGGCGGTGGGCGCGGTCCGGTCGGCCGTCGCGGAGAGCGCCCAGACGCTGCCGCCCGCGAGGAGCGCCACGGCCGCGGCCGCGGCGAGCAGGGCGATCCGCTTGCGCCGGTCCGGCGCGGGCGCGGCCGGAGCGGGGGTCTCGGGAGCCGGTCCGGTCACGGCCTGCGGCTCGGTCTGCGGCTCAGTCTGCGGCTCGGTCACAGTCGCTCCAGCTGTCGCTTGGCCAGGTCGAGGACGTCGTTCTCGGCGATGGCGCGGCCGCGCATGTCGTAGTAGTTGATGTCCAGGACGATGTCGCCCTTGCGGACGAGGGCGCGGCCCCACCGCGACGGGAGGTACCCGGCCTTCTGGTGGGCCTCCGAGCTGACCCAGACGTGTCCGAGCCCCGGGGAGACACCGGGGACGGCCACGCCGCCGCTGCCCGTAAACTCGTTGTCGGGCATGTAGGTGGCCTGCATCCGGTGGTAGCTGTCCGCGCCGGAGAGGTCGCGGAACTGCACGAGCCGGACCTCGACGGAGACGTCGTCCTGCGTCCACGCCCGCGTGGCGAGGCGCCGGAACCCGTCCCCCAGGAAGTCGCGCATGGCGTGGTCCGGCTTTTCGAAGCCCATGGCGAAGGAGTCGAGCGTGTCGTAGCCGTCGGCCTCGACCTTCGCGCCCGACGGGGCGTCGATCAGGAAGGCGGCGAGGTCGCCGTCGGTCTTGTGCCAGCGGTTGGCGTTGACCGACTTGACCGTGGTGGCGTCGTTCGGCGGCTGCGCCTTCGGGGTGTCCAGCTTCTGCTGGGCCAGGGGCGGCAGGGGCGTCGGCGTCCGGCCGTACTGGATCGCGTAGCCCGTGACCGTGCCGACGAGGGCGCCGAGGACGAGGGCGGCGGCGATCAGGGCCGTCGTGCGGCGGCCGCGGCGGCGCGGGGCGGCCGGCGGCGGCTGTTCGTGTTCCAAGAGGGTCCCCCCACAGGACTGGGGCGCGGGAGCGTTCGCCCGCGCACCACCAAGACCGCCGGGGAGACGATGCCGTTGTAGGCATCCTTATTACGCTTTTATCTCGAACGCGTTCAGTCCTCGGGCGGACGCCGCTTGCCGTCCAGTTCGTCCCACCACTCGTCGGACTTGGGGTCCCCCGAGGGGTCGTCCCACCACCGGTCTTCCGGCCCGCGCCGGTTCGCGACCATCGCGGCGACCGGCGGGATCACCATCGCGACCACGCACAGTGCGACGGCCGCCGGCACCGAGAACAGCCGCACGAAGGACCAGGCGGAGACGAAGAGGAACAGGCATCCGCCCATCAGCAGGAAATAGGCGCGCCGGCGCCGGGCGTACATGTCTCCAGCGTAGGGCCGCGGGCGGACGGCGCGAAGGGCCGCACCCCGATCCAGTGGCGTCCAACCCCCTGGGGTGCGGCCCTCCGGCCGGTACAGCGGTGCGGTGGTCAGACCGCGATGGCGACGTCCGTCACGCCGCCGGCCTCGGCGACCACCACGGCGCGGTCGGCCTGGCCGCCGGGCACCAGGGCCCGCAGCGTCCACGAGCCGGTGGCCGCGTAGAAGCGGAACTGGCCGGTCGCGGAGGTCGGGACCTCGGCGGTGAACTCGCCGGTCGAGTCCAGCAGCCGCACGTAGCCGCTGACGGGCTCGCCGTCCTTGGTCACCTGGCCCTGGATCGCGGTCTCACCGGGCTTGAGCGTCGCGAGGTCGGGCCCGCCGATCTGTGCTCCACACATGTTCTCTGTCCTGTCCTGAGAGAGTTGCTGCTGCGCCGGGGGGGCTGGTTACTTGTTCGGGCCGAGCTCGATCGGCACGCCGACGAGCGAGCCGTACTCGGTCCAGGAGCCGTCGTAGTTCTTGACGTTCTCCTGGCCCAGGAGCTCGTGCAGCACGAACCACGTGAGCGCGGAGCGCTCGCCGATGCGGCAGTAGGCGATGGTGTCCTTCGCCAGATCGACCTGCTCGGCCTCGTAGAGGGCGGTCAGCTCCTCGTCGGACTTGAAGGTGCCGTCGTCGTTGGCGTTCTTCGACCACGGGATGTTGCGGGCGCTCGGCACGTGGCCGGGGCGCTGCGACTGCTCCTGCGGGAGGTGGGCCGGGGCGAGGAGCTTGCCGGAGAACTCGTCGGGCGAGCGGACGTCGACCAGGTTCAGGGAGCCGATCGCGGCGACGACGTCGTCACGGAAGGCGCGGATGGAGGTGTCCTGCGGCTTGGCCTTGTACTGGGTGGCCGGGCGGTTCGGGACCTCCTTGCCGTCGACCAGGTCGCGGGAGTCGAGCTCCCACTTCTTGCGGCCGCCGTCGAGGAGCTTGACGTCCTGGTGGCCGTAGAGCTTGAAGTACCAGTAGGCGTACGAGGCGAACCAGTTGTTGTTGCCGCCGTAGAGGACGACGGTGTCGTCGTTGGAGATGCCCTTGGCGGACAGGAGCTTCTCGAAGCCCTCCTGGTCCACGAAGTCGCGGCGCACCGGGTCCTGGAGGTCCTGCTTCCAGTCGATCCGGACGGCGTTCTTGATGTGGTTCTTGTCGTACGCGGACGTGTCCTCGTCCACCTCGACGATCACGACGTTGGCGTCGTTCAGGTGGGCCTCGACCCAGTCGGCGTCGACGAGGACGTCGCTGCGGCTCATGGTGATCTCCTCCGGGGCAGTGTGCGGCGGGGCTGTGCTGGTGCTGCGGTGGGGCGGCGTTGCTGTGCGGGGACCGCTTCCTGCTGTCGCTCCACGGCCCTGCGCGGGGAGGCGTCAGGGGGCAGGAGGAGGCACGGCGGTGCGGTCGCGGTCTCGCGGGACGAAGGGCCGTCGGTCCGGCCGGCGGAGCGGAAGCTCACGCCTCACATGGAGCGACAGAGCATGGCGGCGACGCGACACAGGTCTACTGCCCGCCGCTTCGTGAGGTCCGCCTGCTGATGCTTCATAGCGAGGATCGTAGGGACGAACCGGCCGCCCTGTCACCGGCGTGTCATATGGCGAGACGGGATCGTCCGAATACTGGTACGAGAAAGCCCCGGCAGGCCGTTTCAGGGCCTGCCGGGGCTGGTCGTGCGGCCCGTTCTTCTGCGGATCGGACCGCGTCGTCTCACGATCCGGCCAGGCTCACGTCCGTGCCGGTCAGCGTGAGGTGGACGCCCGCCTCGTCCGAGGTCAGCGCGGTGAGCTTCAGACCGGCCGGGAGGCCGTCGTCGATGCGGCGCTCGAAGTCCGTCCGCTTGCGGATGGCGCTCTCGATCCCCGGTATGCCCTCGCCGGGTACGGAGTCGGCGCGGACGCGGACGGTCTTGCCGCCGGCGGCGGCGCCCGAGCCGTCCTTGCCGTCGACCAGGGTGACGGTGGAGATCACGCTGCGGGTGAGGGGGCGGCCCAGGACGTCCACCGTCGCGGTGACCTTCAGCTTGCCGGGCTGGCCGCCGTAGGTCAGCGTCGCGCCGTTCTGGGACGCCTTGGTGAGGTCCTCGTAGGAGATCAGCGCGGTGCCCTCGGCGCGCTTGGCGGTGCCGCCGGAGTAGTCCGCGTTCAGCTTCACGTCGTGGAAGCTGGCGTCGAGCTGCGACAGGCGCGTCTTGCGGCCGTCGGCGCCGGCGTCGACCCCCTTGAGCGTGAGGTCGACCTGCTCCAGCTCGTGGCTGAGGGCCTGGGTGAGGAAGGGGAAGCCGTGGATGTCCACCTCGGCGCTGCCGGCCAGGCCCTGGTGGGCCTGGACCTTCTCGGCGAGCCGGTTCTCGGCGTAGCTGACCGCCCACCGGTCGGCCCCCACGAACAGGCCCCCCAGCACCACGGCGACGATCACCACGAAACGCAGGAAACGCACGTGCCCTCCCCCTCTTCCTCGGTAGTACGTGCGTTCCAGTGGACCATGATCGTGGTCGGAGCGGGGTGAACCGGCCGGGTGAGCACCGTCTCCCCCCCCACCCCCTGCCTCAGCCCACCACCCGGCCGATCAGGTACACCGCCGGGGCGGCCACCGCCAGCGGCAGCGCGACACCGGCCGTCATGTGCACGAACTTCGACGGGTAGTCGTACGCCGCCACGCGCAGCCCGACCAGCGCGCACACCCCGGCCGCCAGACCGACCAGCGCACCGCCGGCGCCCAGCCCGACCAGCCCGCCGACCGCGATGCCCGCACCGGCCGCGGCGGCCAGCGCGACGCCCACGGAGGGCGCGGTCGGCAGCGGCAGGGCCCGCGCGAACACCGCGACGGCCACGGCGGCGGCCCCCGCGCTCACCGCGCCCATGTCAGCCGTGAGGAACCCGGCGCAGGCGATGGCCAGCGCGGCGGACGCAACCGAGGCCATCAGCCCGTACATCCGCTCGTCCGCGTCGGCGTGGCTGCGCAGCTGGAGCACCAGCGTGAGCAGCACCCACACGCCGAGGGTGCCGATGATCGCGCCGGGGCCGTACGTACCGTCCACCGCGAGCACCGCGCCGTCGGCGACGAGGGCTCCGGCGAAGGCGAGGGCGATGCCCTGACGGGCCGGCCACATGCCGTTGAGGCGGAACCAGCCCGCCGCGGTGAGGCCCTGGAGGGCGATCAGCGGCAGCAGCAGGGCGTACTGGCCCAGGGCGGCGGCCCCGGCCAGCAGGAGGCCGAGGGCGGCGGTGAGTATCGCCGACTGAGGCCCGGGGTCGATGATCGGCGACCGGCCCTCGGCCCGCGCCTGCGCGGGGTCGACGGCGCGCAGCGTGTTCCCGCCCAGCGTCGGCGGCGACCAGTCCGCCCCGGCGGCGGCCCCCGCCTGCGGCTCCGCCTCCCGCACGGGCGGCAGGTATGCCGTCTCGGCGGCGGCCACTTCGGCCTCCCGCACCGGCGGGAGATACGCCGTCTCGGCGGCGGCCGCATCGGGCTCCCGCACCGGCGGCAGGTACGCCGTCTCAGCGGCGGGGTCGGGCTGGGCGTCGCGGAACCACGCGTCCGGTACCGCCGGCTGGGGCTGCGGCTGCGCCGGCCCCGGGTACGGCGGCAGGTACGCGGTCTCGGCGGCGTCGGCGGACTCCCGTACGGGCGGCAGGTACGCCGTCTCCGCCACCGCGTCCGCGGGCTCCCGCACCGGCGGCAGGTACGCCGTCTCGGCGGCGGCCGAAGCGGGGTCCGGCCACGGGGCACCGCCCCCGGTCGGCTGCGCCGGCCCGGGGTCCCGTACGGGCGGCAGGTACGCCGTCTGCGCGGCGGCGTCCGGCTGCGGCTGGGCGTCGCGGAACCAGGCGTCCGGTACCGCCGGCTGCGGCTGCGCCGGGCCGGGGTACGCGGGCGCGTACCCGGCCCCGCCCGAGGAGGCGTCCGGCCACGGCACGCCCCCGCCCGTCTGCTGCGGCGGCTGCGGCTGCGGCTGGGCGTCGCGGAACCAGGAGTCGGGCAGGGCGGCGGCCTGCGGCTGCCCCTGCTGCGGCCACGCCGCACCCGCACCGGTACCGTCACCGGCCGCCCCCTGCCCCGGTACCGAGCCGAGCGGCGGCTGTACGGGCTGGTACCCGGTCTCCCAGGTGTCGGCCTGCCAGGTCTGCGTGCTGTACGGGTCCTGCTGGGCGGCGGCGGCCTGCTCCTGCCCCCGCTGCTGCTGGTGCTGCTCCTCGGGCGTGCTCATCTCCGCGCTCACCCGCCCGCGAACGGCGGGAGCACCTCGACGGTGCCCCCTTCGGTCAGCAGGACACCGTCATGCGCCCGCTTGCCCACGGGTTCGTCGTTCACGAGGAAGGAGCAGCGCTGCAGGACCCGGGTCAGCTCCCCCGGATGGCGTTCCCGCACTGCGTCGAGCGCCTCGGCCAGCGTGCGTGCCGAGTACGGCTCCTCCGCCGTCTTGGCCGCGGCTTTCGCCGCCGCCCAGTAGCGGATGGTTCCGGTTGCCACTGCAGCTCCTATCGTGTTCGGCTCCGTCGGATCTCGACCGTCGGCCTCCATGATGACCCCTCCGGCTCGTCACCCCGGCGTGCCTCCGCGCGCCGTACGTGCGCCCGGGCAGCCCGCGGGGGGTCCACCGATCCGGTGAAAACAGGGCATACGCAGGAGGAAGGCGTGGCGCGAACCACAGAATGCGGTGGATGGCAGCCCTCGGCCGTGAAAGGACGGGTGGGCTATTCTGGCGGCGTAGAGGATCCGGGCAACGTAGCCCCCGGGTCCTTTTGTGCTTTCAGCACGTTGAACGGACCGAGAAGAGTGGTATCCATCCGGACCTCAGGGCGCGGGGACCGGGCGGTACGCCAGGCAAGTCGTACGAAGCATGACCACGCACGTCCTCGACGGGACCGAGGAGGAACCGACGTGATGGACCAGCGAAGCAAACAGGTGCACGACCACCCGACCTGGGCAGGTGGTCGGTCGTGAGTTCTCTCCTGTTGCTGACCAACGCCCTGCAGCCCTCCGCCGAGGTGCTGCCCGCCCTCGGACTGCTGCTGCACAACGTCCGGGTCGCCCCGGCCGAGGGCCCGGCCCTCGTGGACACCCCCGGCGCCGACGTGATCCTCGTCGACGGCCGCCGCGACCTGCCGCAGGTGCGGTCGCTCTGCCAGCTGCTGCGCTCCACCGGGCCCGGCTGCCCGCTCATCCTCGTCGTCACGGAGGGCGGCCTGGCCGCCGTCACCGCCGACTGGGGCATCGACGACGTCCTCCTCGACACCGCCGGCCCGGCCGAGGTCGAGGCACGGCTGCGGCTGGCCACGGGCCGCCAGCAGCTCGGCTCCGACGACTCCCCGATGGAGATCCGCAACGGTGACCTGTCGGTGGACGAGGCGACGTACTCCGCCAAGCTCAAGGGCCGGGTCCTGGACCTGACCTTCAAGGAGTTCGAGCTCCTGAAGTACCTCGCCCAGCACCCCGGCCGGGTCTTCACCCGCGCCCAGCTGCTCCAGGAGGTCTGGGGCTACGACTACTTCGGCGGCACCCGGACGGTGGACGTCCACGTCCGGCGGCTGCGCGCCAAGCTCGGCCCCGAGCACGAGTCGCTGATCGGTACCGTCCGCAACGTCGGCTACCGCTTCGTCACCCCCGAGAAGGTCGAGCGGGCCGCGGCGGAGGCGGCGGCGAAGGCCGAGCGGAAGAAGGCTCCGGCCGAGGCCCCGGCTCCGGCGGAGGCGGAGACCCCGGCCCAGGCCCCGGCGGCCGTCCCCCGTTAGGAAGACCGAGGAAGCCCACGGAGTCCCATGGCGGCCCATGAGGGGGAGGTCCCTGTGACCATCCCCTCCCCAGGACGCCCTGCCCAGAGGTAGGTCACCCCGCGTAGACTTCCGCGCGTGGCCAAGGTGACGCGGGATGACGTTGCACGACTTGCGGGTACGTCTACCGCCGTCGTGAGCTACGTCATCAACAACGGACCCCGGCCGGTCGCCCCGGCCACGCGCGAGCGTGTCCTCGCCGCGATCAAGGACCTGGGCTACCGCCCGGACCGGGTCGCCCAGGCGATGGCATCGCGGCGTACCGACCTCATAGGCATGATCGTCCCGGACGCGCGGCAGCCGTTCTTCGCGGAGATGGCGCACGCGGTCGAGCAGGCCGCCGCCGAGCGCGGAAAGATGGTCCTGGTCGGGAACTCCGACTACCGGGACGAGCGCGAGGTGCACTACCTGCGCGCGTTCCTCGGGATGCGGGTCTCCGGGCTGATCCTGGTCAGCCAGGGCATGAGTGAGCGCGCCGCGTCGGAGATCGAGGCATGGGACGCGCGGATCGTGCTGCTGCACGAGCGTCCCGAGGCCATCGACGACGTCGCGGTGGTCACCGACGACATCGGCGGCGCGCAGCTCGCGACCCGGCACCTGCTGGAGCACGGGCACGAGTACGTGGCCTGTATCGGCGGCATCGAGAACACCCCGTCCGTCGGCGACCCGGTCGCCGACCACGTCGAGGGCTGGCGGCGGGCCATGCTGGAGGCCGGCCGCTCGGTCGAGGGGCGGGTCATCGAGGCCCCGTACAACCGCTACGACGCCTACCGGGTCGCCCTGGAGGTCCTGGCCCGGCCCGACCGGCCGACGGCGATCTTCTGCGCGACGGACGACCAGGCCATCGGGGTGCTGCGGGCCGCCCGGGAGCTGCGCATCGACGTGCCCGGGGAGCTGGCGGTGGCCGGCTTCGACGACGTGAAGGAAGCGGCGCTGACCGACCCGCCGCTGACGACGGTCTCCTCCGACCGGCCGGCGATGGCCCGCGCGGCGGTGGACCTCGTCCTGGACGACGCCCTGCGGGTGGCGGGCTCGCGGCGCGAGCGCCTGAAGCAGTTCCCGTCGGCCCTGGTCATCCGCCGAAGCTGCGGCTGCCGCTGAGCCCGGCCGCCGCGCGCCGCCGTCTTTCCGGCCCGCGCGGCGGGGCGCACGCGCGCCCCGCCGCGCCCCCTTATATCGGGCATACATGGTTCTGTCGGGCTTCTCAGCCGGGACTCAGGATCCTTTCATGATCCCTGGACAGAGTCACAGGCATGACCGACAGCTTCCGCCGCGAAGGCGAGTACCCCGAGGAGAACCGCCCCGCCCAGCCCTCGCCCTTCGGCGAGGAGTGGCAGCGCGGACGTGACCGGCTGGCCCAGGACGCGATGGGCGGCGGGTTCTACCCGCCCCCGCCCGCCTACCCCCCGGCCGCCCCCGCCGCCCCGGCCCCCGGGCCCAGCGCGAAGCGCCCCGTCGCGCTGCTCGCCGCCGTCGCCCTCGCGGCGGCCGTGGTCGGCGGTGGTACGGCGGTTGCCGTGCAGCAGTACCTCGGCGGGCACGGGACGGCCCCGGGCGGCTTCGCCGGCACCAACGTCTCCCAGTCCAGCCTCGGCACCGTCTCCGGCGTGGCCGAGCAGGTCAGCCCGTCCGTCGTCCGCATCGACACCCGTACGGGCTCCGGGCAGGGCACCGGCTCCGGCATCGTCCTGACCTCCGACGGGGAGATCGTCACCAACAACCACGTCGTCAGCGGCGCCTCGGAGATCCAGGTGACGATGAGCGACGGCAAGAAGTACACCGCCCGGACGCTCGGCACCGACCCCGGCAAGGACCTCGCCCTGATCAAGCTCCAGGGGGCGAGCGGCCTCAAGCCCGCCAAGCTCGGCAACTCCGACGGCCTCAAGGTCGGTGACCAGGTCCTGGCCATCGGCTCCCCCGACCGCCTCACCGGCACCGTCACCAGCGGCATCGTCTCCGCCCTCGACCGTGACGTGAACGTGCCCAGGTCCGAGGAACCGCAGCAGCGCCGGCAGGGGGGCGGCGGCTGGCCCTTCTCGTACGACGGCCAGCAGTTCAACGGCGACACCGGCTCGGACACCACCTCGTACAAGGCCATCCAGACCGACGCCTCGCTCAACCCGGGCAACTCCGGCGGCGCCCTCGTCAACATGAACGGCGAGATCGTCGGAATGCCCTCCGCGATCTTCTCCCCCTCCAGCGACAGCTCCAGCGCCGGCAGCGTCGGCCTCGGCTTCGCCATCCCCGTCAACACCGTCAAGGGCGACCTCGACTCCCTCCGCAAGGGCGGCACCGGATCCGGCGGCAGCTCCGACTCCGGACGCGGTGGCGGCAGCGGTCGCGGCGGCGACGGGTTCGGCATCTCCTTCTGAGCCCCGCGCGTTCTGACACCCTGGGACGCGACGGGTCCCGTCCCGCGCACCGACGACCACCACCCCTGGGGGAACAGCATGAATCCGGCCGAAGGCGCCCCGCAGCGGATCCTCGTCGTCGACGACGAGCCGGCCGTGCGCGAGGCCCTGCGGCGCAGCCTCGCCTTCGAGGGGTACGACGTACGGACCGCCGTCGACGGCATCGACGCTCTCGACCAGGCGGCCTCGTACGCCCCCGAACTGATCGTCCTCGACATCCAGATGCCCCGGATGGACGGGCTGACGGCGGCCCGCCGGCTGCGCGCCTCCGGCAGCCTCACCCCGATCCTGATGCTGACCGCCCGCGACACCGTCGGCGACCGCGTCACCGGCCTCGACGCGGGCGCCGACGACTACCTCGTCAAGCCCTTCGAGCTGGACGAGCTGTTCGCCCGCGTCCGCGCCCTGCTGCGGCGCAGCTCCTACGCCGCCCCCGCCGCCGGGCCGGCGCGGCACGAGGACGTCCTGACCTTCGCCGACCTGCGCATGGACGTCGCCACCCGCGAGGTCACCCGCGGCGGGCGGCCGGTGGAGCTGACCCGTACGGAGTTCACCCTGCTGGAGATGTTCCTCGCGCACCCGCGCCAGGTCCTGACCCGCGAGCAGATCCTCAAGACCGTCTGGGGCTTCGACTTCGAGCCCAGCTCCAACTCCCTCGACGTGTACGTGATGTACCTGCGCCGCAAGACCGAGGCGGGCGGCGAGCCGCGCCTGGTGCACACCGTGCGCGGGGTCGGGTACGTGCTGCGCGCCGGTGAGGGCGGGCCCGAATGACCAGTCCGGCCGCCCGGTTCCGCGCCCTGCCGCTGCGCTCCCGGCTGGCGCTGCTGGTGACCGTCGCGGTCGCGGTGGCGGTGGCGGCGGTGGCGGGGGTGTGCTGGGTGATGGTGCGGGCGCAGCTGAACGACCAGCTGAACCAGTCCCTGCTGGCGACCCAGCCCGACGAGCAGGTGGTGCGCACCCTGCGCGAGGGATGCGTGACCCGCCCGGCGGTGGTGCCGCCGAACATCGCCGAGGAGCTGGGACCCACCGTGCAGATCGTCACCGCGGACGGGGGCCGCTGCCTGGTCAGCGGCCGCAGCGACCTGCCCGTCTCCGCCGCGGACAAGGCCGTCGCCGCCGGGCTGAACGGCAAGTCCCTGCATGACGCGACCACCGGCGACGGCACCCGGATGCGCGTCTACACGATCAACAAGCGCCTCACCAACGGGGCGTCCTTCGGGGTCTCCATCGCCAAACCGCTGGCCGATATCGACCAGCCCCTGTCCACCCTGGCCTGGGTCCTGCTCCTGGTCTCCGGCGTCGGCGTGGTCGGCGCGGGCGCGGCCGGGCTGTGGGTGGCCCGGACGGGGCTGCGGCCGGTCGACGAGCTGACCGGGGTGGTCGAGCACATCGCCCGCACCGAGGACCTCACCGTGCGGATCCCCGAGGAGGGGGACGACGAGATCGCCCGGCTGTCGCGGTCCTTCAACTCCATGACCGAGGCCCTGGCCTCCTCCCAGGAGCGCCAGGCCCAGCTGATCGCGGACGCCGGGCACGAGCTGCGGACCCCGCTGACCTCGCTGCGGACCAACATCGAGCTCCTCGCGCGCAGCGAGGAGACCGGCCGGGCCATCCCGCCCGACGACCGCCGGGAGCTGCTGGCCTCGGTGAAGGCGCAGATGACGGAACTGGCCTCGCTGATCGGGGACCTCCAGGAGCTGTCCCGCCCGGACGCGGCCCCGCACGCCCCGCTCGGGGTGGTGGCCCTGCACGAGATCGCCGGGACGGCCCTGTCCCGGGCCCGGCTGCGCGGCCCCGAGCTCCGCTTCGACGCGGAACTGGAGCCGTGGTTCGTCCGGGGCGAGGCGGCGGCGCTGGAGCGGGCGGTGGTCAACCTCCTCGACAACGCCGTGAAGTTCAGCCCGCCCGGCGGCACGGTCGAGGTGGCGCTGCGGGCGGGCGAGCTGACGGTACGCGACCACGGGCCCGGTATTCCGGCCGAGGACCTCCCGTACGTCTTCGAGCGGTTCTGGCGCTCGGAGTCGGCCCGCGCGCTGCCCGGCAGCGGACTGGGCCTGTCCATCGTGGCCCGTACGGCCGCCCGCTCGGGCGGCACCGCCGAGCTGCGGGCGGCGGCGGACGGGGCCGGCGGGACGGAGGCGGTGCTGCGCATCCCGGGTGCCCCGACGCCGCCGCCCTCCGGGCAGCCGCAGGCGCGGGCGTCAGTTGTGCCGGATCAGTGAGGCGACCAGGCCGGAGCGGGTGTTCGGGAAGTCCATCGGGACGATGCCCAGCCCGGTCCGGCCGGCCAGTTCGGCGCCGTCGACGAAGGCGTGGACCTGCGGGTTGAGCCGGTCGGAGTTCCAGCGCGGGGGCATGTAGGCGGCGGTGCTGGTGTAGTTCACGAAGAGCTTGCCGGGCTGCTGGACGGCCTTGCGGAACTGGTCCTCGATCCGGCCGCGCTTGGCGAAGGGCTCGGTGTTGTAGTCGTCCTGGATGTCGAAGACGCCCCCGTCGCCGTAGCGCAGGCCGGGCAGGCCGGCGTTGTCGGCGAGGAGCACCACCTTGCCGCGGGCCTGGCCGAGGGTGGGCAGGGTGTCGGCGATCCGGAAGAGCGGGCGCCAGCCGCGGTGGTCGAGGTAGTCGTCGAAGACGGCGCGGAAGGTGGCGTCGCTCTCGGTGGAGTACTCCTGCTTCACGCGCATCAGGACGGTCTCCGAGGGGTGCGCGGAGAGGAAGGCGGCGCAGGCGACGAGGACGTCCCCGAACATCAGGTCCTGGAAGAACGCGGCGTGGTGGATGGCGAAGGAGCCGCCCGTCACCCGGCAGCGGACGTCGAGGAAGCGGATGCCGGAGTCGAGCTGCTCGGCGATCGAGGTGTTCTGGCAGGCGACGTAGAGGCCGCCCAGGCGGGCGCCGGAGTCGTGGGTGCCGGGGATGGTCATGCGCTGGAGGGCGGTGGAGTCGGCGAGGCCGGCCATCCAGTCCTGGGCTGCGAGGGTTCTCGTGGCGGCCCGGGCGGGGGGTGCCGCGCCGAGGGTGGCGGCGGTGGCCGCCGCCGCCGCGCCGGTGAGGAAGGTCCGTCGGTCCAGCGCCATGCCCGCTCCCGAGTCCGCGATCCGGTGTGCTCCGGCCACCGTGGCCGGACCGGATTATGGCGTGCGGGGCGTGCGCTTACTACCCGTCGGTACGGACCGGTTTTCCGAGCAACTCGGCCATGGCGCGCAGACCTTGGGCGAGCTCGGCTCCCGTCGGCGCGTGGTCCGGGTCGGTGAGGACCTGCACCATGACCCCGCTGAGCAGGGCGATGTGCAGGGAGCCGAGGGAGCGGACGTCCTCCTCGGTGACGGCGTCCTCGGGGACCCCGCGCAGCGCGGCGGCCACCATGCGCCGGTTGCGCCGCTGGCCCTCGGCGAGGATCGCGAGCAGCTCGGGTGAGGACTGGGCGTGGACGAACGCCTCGACGGAGGCGGTCCACAGCCAGCGCATCTCGGTGAAGTCGCGGATCTTGCGGTCCCAGGTGTCGGCGTAGCGCTCCTCGGCGGTGTCGCCCTGCCCGGCGAGCCGTCCGGCGCCGGCGGCCCACTCCTCCATGGCGGCGAAGAGGGCCTGGTTGAGGAGCACCTCGCGGGAGCCGAAGTGGTAGCCGATCGCGGCCATGCTCACCTGCGCCGCCGAGGCGATGTCCCGCACGGTCGTGCGCAGATAGCCCTTCTCCTCCAGGCAGCGGCGCGCTCCGGCCAGCAGGTCCTCGCGATTTCCCATGACGGGGATCGTAGTGGGGGGTGGGTTTGGGCGTATGCACTAGACGTACGTATTGCGCGCTTGCGCAAGTGGTGGCAGGCTGAAGCCGACGTCGCCACCGGGCACCGCGCCCAGCAACGAACGGGGAGAGCCACGCCATGCGCCACACACTGGACCTCGACGGACGCACGCTGTCGTACCTGGACTTCGGCGGCCCCGGCCGCCCGCTGCTCGCCCTCCACGGCGGTATGTCCGAGGCCGCCGCCTTCACCGGCCTGGCCGCCGCACTCGGCGACGAGTGGCGCGTCATCGCCCCCGACCAGCGCGGCCACGGCGACTCCGACCGGGCCCCGGACTACCGCCGCGAGGGCTACGTCGCCGACGCCGTCGCCCTCCTCGACCACCTCGGCCTCACCGAACCGGTCGCCCTCCTCGGCTACTCCCTCGGCGGCCTCAACGCCTACCACCTCGCCGCCGCCCACCCCGGCCGGATCGGCGTCCTGATCGGCGTCGACGCCACCGTCGAGATCCGCGTCCCCGCCGGGCCGCAGTGGTTCGACTTCCTCGGCGCGCTCCCGTACACCGCGCCCAGCCGCGAGGAACTCCTCGCCGCCGTCGACCCGGCCGCCCTGCCCTTCGTCGCCGACGGCGTACGCCCCCTGCCCGGCGGGGACGGCTGGCGGCTGGCCTTCCACGGCCAGGACATGCTCGACTCCATCCGCGCCTGCGAGGGCGACCACTGGGACACCTGGCTCGCGAGCACCTGCCCCGCCCTGCTCATCCACGCGAACCGCAGCCAGGCGCTCGGCCAGGCCGTCGCCGACGCGATGGTCACCCGGCGGCCCGGGACCTCGTACACGGCCCTGGACGGCGACCACTTCGTCCCCTTCACCGACCCGGAGGGGTTCCACGCGGCGGTGGCGAAGTACCTGGCGCAGGTCTGAGGGGCGGGGGCCGGGACGCGAAAGGGGCGGCGGGCCCGATGGCCCGCCGCCCCTCTTCTGTCAGTCCTGCCCCTGCCCTACTCGCAGTCCTGCCCTTGCCCTACTTGACGACCGTGATCCGGTCCGTCACCGGCGGAGCGATCGGCGCCGCCGCCGTGGACTTCGCCAGGAGGGCGTTGAACGCCTCCAGGTCCGGCACGCCGACCAGCTTGTTCTTGTGCTCCTTCAGGACGGTGAAGCCGTCACCGCCGCCCGCGAGGAACTCGTTCATCACGACCCGGTAGGTCTTCGCCGGGTCGATCGCCGCGCCGTTGAGCTTCACCGAGCCGACGACGATCCGGTCCGCGCCCGACTTCGTCATGTCCAGCGTGTAGGTCAGACCCTTCGAGACCTGGAGGATCTTCGGGTTCGGGCCGTTGACCGGGCCGCTGACCTGCTGCTGGAGCGCCGTGATCAGCTGCGCGCCGGTCAGGTCCACCACGTTCAGCAGGTTGTTGAAGGGCTGGACCGTGTACGACTCGCCGTACGTGACGACCCCGTCGCCCTCGTCCCCGGCCGCCTTGTACGCCAGGTCGGCGCGGATGCCGCCCGGGTTCATCAGGGCCAGCTGCGCCCCGCCCCTGTCCGCCGCGGCCGTCGCCTCCAGCTGCGCGTCCGCGATCAGGTCACCGAGCGGCTTCTCCGGCGCCTCCGAGCCACGGCCCGCGATGTCGGCGGAGATGTAGCCCATGGGACGGTTGGCGACCGGGGCCGCCAGCTTCTTCCAGCGGTCGATCAGCTCGGTCATGTCCGGGGCCTTCGGCAGGTCCCGGCTGACGACCTTGTTCACCGGCTTCGGCGACTGCACCGGCGTACGGACGATGTCCTTGGTCGCGCGGTCGTAGGTCAGCGTGGTGTCGGTGAACAGCCGGCCGTACGAGGCGGCCGAGGTGACCGTACGCGGGTTGCCCGCGGGGTCCGGGATGTTGCAGGAGTACGCCTGGTGGGTGTGGCCCGTCACCAGCGCGTCGACCTTCGGGCTCACGTTCTTGGCGATGTCGACGATCGCACCCGAGATGCCCGCGCCGGCGCCGGGCACGTTGCAGTCGTAGTTGTACGCGCCGCTCGCGGGCAGACCGCCCTCGTGGATCAGCGCCACGATCGACTTCACGCCCTGCTTGTCCAGCTCGGCGGCGTACTTGTTGATCG
Source organism: Streptomyces sp. NPDC006687 (assembly GCF_040636215.1). Classification (NCBI taxonomy): domain Bacteria; kingdom Bacillati; phylum Actinomycetota; class Actinomycetes; order Kitasatosporales; family Streptomycetaceae; genus Streptomyces; species Streptomyces sp. NPDC006687. The sequence goes on from NZ_JBEYJJ010000014.1 coordinate 118,719, forward strand.
TCTCGACCTCGTCGCCGAACTTCAGGCCCTTCACGCCGTCGGCGGTGACGACGTCCGGGGTGCCCTCCAGGGTGACGCCGATGAAGCCGATCTTCACGTCCCCCTTCTTCCAGACGAAGGTGGGCGACATCAGCGGACGCTTGGTCTTCTCGTCCGTCACGTTCGCGGCGAGGTACTTGAACTCCGCTCCCGTGTAGGTCTTGCCGTACTCGAAGCAGCCTTCGACCGGGTGACAACCGCCGTACGCCATCCGGCGCAGCTCGTCCTTGCCCTCGTCGAACTCGTGGTTGCCGACGCTCGTCACGTCGAGCTTCAGCTTGTTCAGCGCCTCGACGGTCGGCTCGTCGTGGAAGAGACCGGACAGCATCGGGCTGCCGCCGATCATGTCGCCGGCCGCGGCCGTGACGGAGTACTCGTGGCCCTTGCGGGCCTCGCGCAGACCGGAGGCGAGGTACTCGACGCCGCCCGCGGGTATGGACTTGGTGGTGCCGTCAGCCTGCAGTTCGCCGACCGTGCCCGAGGAGCCCTGCGGGGGCTCCAGCGTGCCGTGGAAGTCGTTGAACGACAGCATCTGTACGTCGACGGTCCGGTTCTTGAGGGCCGCACCGCCGCCACTCGCGGCACCGGCGGGCAGTGCGACGGCGACCATCGCACCGGCCCCCGCGGTGAGGGCGAGGGCGCCGAGGGTCAACCGGCGGGCCGTGCGGTGCCGTTGTGGCTTCGCTGACATCTGTTCCCCTTTTTGGACAGCGAGACAACTGGGAATCGACCCGCAGCCTATGGTCAACGCGCGTAGCACTACCAGGGGGTAGCGGGTTGCGAGCTGGTTACGCACGCCCGTCGGGCAGTGTCGGTCGTAGGCTCGGAGCATGACTGACGCAGCAGCTACGGCCGTCGAGCCGGGACGGCACATCGAGATCCTCGACGAACTGACGGAGGAACAGGCCGAGGCGGTCCTCGCGCTGATCCACGAGGCGGCCCGCACCGACGGCACCACCGCCGTCTCCGAGCAGGGGCGCCTCCAGCTGCGCGGCGGCCCCCGCGAGGGCATCCGCCACTTCCTCGCCACCGTCGACGGGCGGCTCGTCGCATACGGGCAACTGGAGGACACCGACCCGGTGGAGGCCCCCGCCGCCGAGCTCGTCGTCCACCCCGCGCTGCGCGGCCGCGGCCACGGGCGGGCCCTGGGCAACGCCCTCCTGGGCGCCTCCGGCAAGCGGATCCGGGTCTGGGCCCACGGCGGCAAGTCCGCCGCCCGGCACCTCGCGCAGGTCCTCGGCTTGACCCTGTTCCGCGAACTCCGCCAGCTGCGCCGCCCCCTGGGCCCGGGCTCGGCCCCGCTCCCCGAACCGGTGCTCCCGGCCGGGGTGACCGTCCGCACCTTCGTCCCCGGCCAGGACGACGCGGCCTGGCTCGCCGCGAACGCCGCCGCCTTCGCGCACCACCCGGAGCAGGGCTCGCTGACGCAGCGGGACCTCGACGACCGCATGGCGCAGCCGTGGTTCGACCCCAAGGGGTTCTTCCTGGCGGAGCGGGAGGGCGAACTGGCCGGCTTCCACTGGACGAAGGTCCACGGCGAGGAGCAGCTCGGCGAGGTCTACGTGGTCGGCGTCCGCCCGGGCGCCCAGGGCGGCGGCCTCGGCAAGGCCCTCACCGCCATCGGCCTCCACCACCTGGCGGGCCAGGGCCTCCCGACGGCGATGCTCTACGTGGACGCCGACAACCCGGCGGCCCTGGCGGTGTACGAGGGCCTGGGCTTCACGACGCACGAGGTGGATCTGATGTACCGCACGGAGAGCTGAGGACTGGGGAGCGGGGGCGATCCGTCCCCGCTTGTGCCTGTGGGGGCGGGGACGCGGGCCCGCTATCTCCCCCTCGACCCCCCGGGCCACCTCGGCGCCTGCCCACCCGCCTCCCCGGGTGCGGGGCGGTGGCCGGCCCCCGTGCATGTGTCCGGCGCCGGGGGCGCGGCACGCGCCAGATCGCTACGCGGTTCTCTTTTCTCGGCGGCTGCGGGCCGCCTGGGGTTGCTACCTGCACGAAACGCCGAACAGAGCAGCGTTCGGGACCACGGGCGCCTCAGATCGCTACCCGCTGCGCACGTCTCGGCGGCTGCCGCTGGTCTGGGGCTGGTCACAGGCGGGCTGGACGTTGGCTGCGGCGGTGGGGGACGCGCTCGCCCGGCTCGGCTGACGCGCCCCCCCGGGGGGCCACCCGTCCGGCGGTATGCGGGGAATGGTGTCCGCAGGCGGGGTCTGGAAGCCATACGCCATTAACCGGGCATTCAGACACGCTTGCGAGCCTCCCCGTATGCAGCCCCGCCTCCGCCTGACCGCGGACACGTCCGACGCGCCTGTCCTGCCCCGTGCGCGGAAGAATGGAGTCATGAGCCACCAGCCCAGCGCAGGCCCCACCGAGGTCCCCGCCCAGCAGCCGTCTCACAGCTCCGACGCCGCCCCCGCGAGGCCGCCGGCGAAGTCGCATCTCGGGTCCATAGCCGGCCATCGCCTCCGCAGCGGTCCCACCACCACGGGCCGCCTCGACCTCGATCCCGACCTGGACGCCGACCTCGACTCCTACGAGGACAAGGACGAGGACGGCGAGCTCCCCGCCAACCGGTTCCTCGACCGGGAGCGCAGCTGGCTGGCCTTCAACGAGCGCGTGCTGGAGCTGGCCGAGGACCCCGCCACCCCGCTGCTGGAACGCGCGAACTTCCTCGCGATCTTCGCGAGCAACCTGGACGAGTTCTTCATGGTCCGCGTCGCCGGCCTCAAGCGCCGCATCGCGACCGGTGTCGCCACGCGCTCGGCCTCCGGCCTCCAGCCCCGCGAGGTGCTGGACCTGATCTGGACCCGCTCCCGTGAGCTCATGGCCCGGCACGCCGCCTGCTACCAGCAGGACATCGCCCCCCAGCTCGCCGAGGAGGGCATACACCTGATCCGGTGGCCCGACCTCACGGAGAAGGAGCAGGCGCGGCTGTTCACCCTGTTCCGCAACCAGATCTTCCCGGTGCTCACCCCGCTGGCCGTGGACCCCGCGCACCCCTTCCCGTACATCTCCGGCCTGTCGCTGAACCTGGCCGTCGTCGTGCGCAACCCCGTCAGCGGCCACCGGCACTTCGCCCGGGTCAAGGTCCCGCCGCTGCTCTCCCGCTTCCTGGAGGCGTCCCCGCAGCGCTACGTCCCGCTGGAGGACGTCATCGCCGCGCACCTGGAGGAGTTGTTCCCCGGCATGGAGGTGCTGGCGCACCACATGTTCCGGGTGACCCGCAACGAGGACCTGGAGGTGGAGGAGGACGACGCGGAGAACCTCCTCCAGGCCCTGGAGAAGGAGCTCATGCGGCGCCGGTTCGGGCCGCCCGTGCGGCTGGAGGTCGAGGAGTCCATCGACCCGGGCGTGCTGGACCTGCTGGTGCAGGAGCTGAACGTCTCTGCCGCCGAGGTGTACCCGCTGCCGGGGCCGCTGGACCTGACCGCGCTGTTCGGGATCTCCTCGCTGGACCGGCCGGAGCTGAAGTACCCGAAGTTCGTCGCCGGTACGCACCGCGACCTCGCCGAGGTCGAGTCGGCCTCGGCGCCCGACATCTTCGCCGCGCTGCGCGAGCGGGACGTGCTGCTGCACCACCCGTACGACTCCTTCTCCACCTCCGTGCAGGCTTTCCTGGAGCAGGCCGCCGCCGACCCCGACGTCCTCGCGATCAAGCAGACGCTGTACCGCACCTCGGGTGACTCCCCCATCGTGGACGCCCTGATCGACGCCGCCGAGTCCGGCAAACAGGTCCTCGTACTCGTCGAGATCAAGGCCCGTTTCGACGAGCAGGCGAACATCAAGTGGGCGCGCAAGCTGGAGGAGTCCGGCTGCCACGTGGTCTACGGCCTGGTCGGCCTCAAGACCCACTGCAAGCTCTCCCTCGTCGTCCGCCAGGAGGGCGAGACGCTGCGCCGCTACAGCCACGTCGGCACCGGCAACTACCACCCCAAGACCGCCCGCCTGTACGAGGACCTCGGCCTGCTCACCGCCGACCCGCAGGTCGGCGCCGACCTCTCCGACCTCTTCAACCGGCTCTCCGGCTACTCCCGCCGCGAGACCTACCGCCGGCTGCTGACCGCCCCGAAGTCCCTGCGCGACGGGCTCATCGCGCGCATCGACAAGGAGGCCGACCACCACCGGTCCGGCCGCCCGGCGTCCGTCCGGCTGAAGATGAACTCGATCGTCGACGAGGCCCTGATCGACGCCCTCTACCGGGCCTCCCAGGCGGGGGTCCCCATCGACATCTGGGTGCGCGGCATCTGCGCCGTACGCCCGGGGGTCCCGGGGCTGTCGGAGAACATCCGGGTCCGCTCGATCCTCGGCCGCTTCCTGGAGCACTCCCGGGTCTTCGCCTTCGGCAACGGCGGCGAACCCGAGGTGTGGATCGGCAGCGCCGACATGATGCACCGCAACCTCGACCGCCGCATCGAGGCACTGGTCAGGGTCACCGACCCCGGCCACCGCGCGGCACTGGACCGGATGCTGGAGACCGGCATGTCCGACGCCACCTCCTCCTGGCACCTGGGCCCGGACGGCGAATGGACCCGGCACAGCACCGACGCCGAGGGCCAGCCGCTGCGGCACGTACAGGAGATGCTCATAGACGCCCGGAGGCGCCGGCGTGGCTCAGCAAAACCATGACCCGACCGCAGGTGACGTGCTCGGCGTCTACCTGCGTTCCCAGGCCACCGCTTTCCTGCGCGCGCTGCGCCTGCATGACGCGGGCGCGGCGGGCGCGGGCGGCGGCGGCCCCGACACCGGCCACGACGGTGAGGCGGCGCACGGCCTGCGGGGGGCCGCGCGCCGCATCGCCTCGTCACTGAGCACCTTCCGGGCCGTCACCCAGGCGGGCTGGGCGGATCCGCTGCGCACCGAGCTCGTCTGGTTGTCCTCCACCCTGGCGGACGAGCACGCGTACGCGGCCCGGCTGGCCCGGCTGCTGGAGGCCCTGCAACGGCTTTCGGCCTCCCCCGAGGTGCCGGCCCCGCGCGGCAGCGCCTCGGGCGCGCTGACGGTCGGCTCGGCGCGCGCCGGCGCCCTCCTGGAGCGCCAGCTCACCCTGGCGCGCACCCGGGCGCACTCGGCCACCCTCCAGGCGCTGGGCTCGGCCCGGTTCCACGCGGTGGCCGACGCGGTGGCGGTCCTCGCCTCCGAGGTCCCGCTCGACCCGGTGGCGGCCGGCGGCCGCGTGGACGACGTCCTGACCCCGCTGGCGGCGGTGGCCCGGACCCGTCTGGAGACGGCGGTCACGGCCCTCCCCGCCACCGACGCCTCCGCCCCCTACTCGGCGCACGCGGACGCCGCCTGGCACGAGGTACGCCGGCTGCTGCGCGTGCACCGCTACGCACGCGAGGCCCTGGGCGCGTACGAGCCCCACCTGGCGGCGGCGAGCGAGGCGCTGAACCAGCACCGGGACGCCTCCGAGGCCGCCACCGCCTCGGCGGCGGCCGCCCGCACCCCGCGCATCGCCCCGGCGACGGCCTACGCCCTGGGCGTGCTCCACGCCGACCAGCGGCACGCGGTGGAAGCCAGCCGCCTCAGCTTCCACACCCTGTGGCAGCCGGCGGCGGCCGTCCCGGCGGGGTCGTGAGGGGAGGGCCCCACCGACGAGATCCAGCCACCCCACCCCTCCATGCCCCGCAACCCGGGCCCGCAAGGTCACGGCACCGTAACGGGCGGATAACGCCCGCTTGATCCCCGGTGAAAACCCACCCATCCGCACCCGCCCGTCCGCCACGGTTCACCGCCCGTTCACCAACCCCCGCCGACCCCGTCACCTGTTCTGCCTAATTTCGGTACCGCACGGTGCGAGCCGAACGAGAACGAACGGTCCCGCACCTCACCGATCACGTAGTCCTCTTCGCACGCCGCCCCGATCCAGAAAGCGGCCGGCGGCTCCTCGGAAGGAACACCCGAACAGTGAAGCTTCAGCGCAAGAACCGGCTTCGTGCCTCCGCCCTCGGGGCTCTCGTCGTGTCCGGCGCCCTGGTCCTGACGGCGTGCGGCTCGGACGACAACACGAAGACCGGCGCCGACGGCACCACGAAGGCATCGGCCCCCGCCCCCGGCGACATCAAGTGCGACGGCGCCAAGGGCAAGCTGCTGGCCTCCGGCTCCTCCGCCCAGAAGAACGCCGTGGACCTTTGGGTCAAGAACTACATGGCCGCCTGCTCCGGCGTCGAGGTGAACTACAAGTCCTCCTCCTCCGGTGAGGGCATCGTCGCGTTCAACCAGGGCACCGTCGGTTTCGCCGGCTCGGACTCGGCGCTGAAGCCCGAGCAGGTCGAGGACTCGAAGAAGATCTGCGCCGGCGGCCAGGGCATCAACCTGCCGATGGTCGGCGGCCCCATCGCCCTCGGCTTCAACGTCGCCGGCGTGGACAAGCTGAACCTCGACGCCGCCACGATCGCCAACATCTTCAACGACAAGATCAAGAAGTGGGACGACGAGGCGATCAAGAAGCTGAACCCCGGCGCCACGCTTCCCTCCACCGCCATCCAGGCGTTCCACCGCTCCGAGGACTCGGGCACCACCGAGAACCTGGGCAAGTACCTCAAGGCCGCCGCCCCCGACGCCTGGTCCTACGAGGCGTCCAAGAAGTGGCCGGCCCCCGGTGGCCAGGCCGCCTCCGGCTCCGCCGGTGTCGCCTCCCAGGTCAAGGCCGTCGACGGCGCGATCGGCTACTTCGAGCTCTCGTACGCCACCTCGCAGAGCATCAAGACGGTCGACGTGAACACCGGCGCCACCGCCCCGGTCAAGGCCACCCCGGAGAACGCCTCCAAGGCCATCTCCGCCGCCAAGATCGCCGGCACCGGCTCGGACCTGGCCCTCAAGCTCGACTACGCCACCAAGGCCGAGGGCGCGTACCCGATCGTCCTGGTCACCTACGAGGTCGTCTGCGACAAGGGCAACAAGCCCGAGACGCTCGGCACCGTGAAGTCCTTCCTGGAGTACACCGCCTCGGACGCCGGCCAGAAGGCCCTCACCGAGAACGGCTACGCCCCGATCCCGACCGAGATCAACAGCAAGGTCCGCGAGGTCATCAAGTCCCTCGCCTGAGACCCACCGTCCACGGCTCCAAGTCCTGACCCCCGAGGTCCGGCCCGCCCCGTCCAGGGGCGGCCCGGACCCGGGGACCCTCCCCCTCCACCCCGGGGGAATCCGGTGCACCGCCGCCAGGGGGCTCGCCCCCCACACAGACCGGAAAGACCATGGCTTCCAGCACACCCACCCACCAGATAGACACGGCTCCGCCTGTCTCCAGGAGCGCGAGGTCCACCGGCCGCGCCGGTGACAAGATCTTCTCCGGGCTCTCCAAGGGCTCCGGCATCCTGCTCCTGGTGATCATGGCGTCGATCGCCGCCTTCCTCACCTACCGGGCCAGCATCGCCCTGTCGAAGAACGAGGGGAACTTCCTCACCACCTTCGACTGGAACGCCTCCGCCCGGCCCCCCGTCTTCGGCATCGCCGTCCTGCTCTTCGGCACCGTCGTCAGCTCGGTCATCGCGATGGTCATCGCGGTTCCGATCGCCGTCGGCATCGCCCTGTTCATCTCGCACTACGCGCCGCGCAAGCTGGCCACGCCCCTCGCCTACGTGGTGGACCTGCTGGCCGCCGTGCCGTCGATCATCTACGGCATCTGGGGCGCCCTCTTCCTCGTCCCGCAGCTGGGCGGGCTGAACCTCTGGCTCGACCAGTACCTCGGCTGGACCTACGTCTTCGACAAGACCCAGGTCGGCGTCGCCCGCTCGCTGTTCACCGTCGGCATCCTCCTCGCGATCATGATCCTGCCGATCGTGACGAGCGTCAGCCGCGAGGTCTTCCTCCAGGTCCCGCGCATGAACGAGGAGGCCGCCCTGGCCCTCGGCGCGACCCGCTGGGAGGTCATCCGCCTGTCGGTGCTGCCCTTCGGCCGCTCCGGCGTCATCTCCGCCTCCATGCTCGGCCTCGGCCGCGCGCTCGGCGAGACCATGGCCGTGGCCACCGTCCTCTCCCCGAGCTTCCTGATCTCGCTGCACATCCTGGACGCCGGCGGCGGCACCTTCGCGCAGAACATCGCCGCGAAGTTCGACGAGGCCAACGAGTTCGGCCGTGACGCGCTCATCGCCTCCGGCCTCGTCCTCTTCCTGCTGACCCTGCTCGTCAACGGTGCGGCCCGCCTGATCATCGCCCGTCGCAAGGACTTCTCGGGGGCGAACGCCTGATGAGCCACGCACTGCAGGACCACCGGCCCGCTCCGGCCCGCAAGTCCGCCGCCCCCTCCGGCCTGACCCGCGGCGGCCTGCCCCGCTGGGCCCCCGCCGGAATCGCCGCCGCCTCCGCCGTCCTCGGCACGGTCATCGGCCTCGTCTTCGACCTGCACAGCAAGGTCCAGTGGGGCCTGATCGCCGCCCTGCTGTTCATCGTGATCACGTACACGGCCAGCTCGGTCGTCGAGAACGGCCGCCAGGCCAAGGACCGCGTCGCGACCTCCCTCGTCTGGGTCTGCTTCGTCCTCGCGGTCGTCCCGCTGCTCTCCCTGATGTGGACGACGGTCAGCCGCGGCATGGAGGCCCTCGACGGCGCCTTCCTCAGCCACTCCATGAACGGCGTGACCAGCTTCGAGAAGGGCGGCGGCGTCTACCACGCGCTGCTCGGCACCCTGGAGCAGGTCGGCCTCGCCACCCTGATCGCGGCCCCGATCGGCCTGCTGACCGCCGTCTACCTGGTCGAGTACGGCAAGGGCAGGCTGGCCCGCGCCGTCACCTTCTTCGTCGACGTCATGACCGGCATCCCCTCCATCGTCGCGGGCCTGTTCATCCTGACGACCTGGAACCTGATGCTCGGCTTCGGCCCCTCCGGCTTCGCCGGCGCAATGGCCCTGTCGATCCTGATGATGCCGGTCGTCGTCCGCTCCACCGAGGAGATGCTCAAGCTCGTCCCGAACGAGCTGCGCGAGGCCGCCCTGGCCCTCGGCGTGCCCAAGTGGCGCATGATCCTCAAGGTGGTCCTGCCGACGGCCATCGGCGGCATCGCCACCGGTGTCATGCTGGCCGTCGCCCGTATCGCCGGCGAGACCGCGCCGATCATGCTGCTGGTCTTCGGGTCCCAGCTGATCAACGGCAACCCCTTCGAAGGTGCCCAGTCCTCCCTCCCGCTGTACATCTGGGAGCAGTACAAGGTCGGCAGTGAAGCCTCCTACGACCGGGCCTGGGCCGCGGCGCTCGTGCTGATCGCCTTCGTCATGATCCTGAATCTGGTGGCCCGCGGCATAGCCCGCTGGAAGGCCCCGAAGACCGGTCGCTGACGCGACTGTATGAAAGCGAAGTGACCCCTCATGGCCAAGCGAATCGACGTCAGCGGCCTCTCCGCCTTCTACGGCAGCCACAAGGCCATCGATGACATCTCGATGACCGTGGAACCCCGCTCCGTGACGGCCTTCATCGGCCCCTCCGGCTGCGGCAAGTCCACCTTCCTGCGCACCCTGAACCGGATGCACGAGGTCACCCCCGGCGGCCGCGTCGAGGGCAAGGTGCTGCTGGACGACGAGAACCTGTACGCCTCGAACGTGGACCCCGTCGCGGTGCGCCGCACCGTCGGCATGGTCTTCCAGCGCCCGAACCCCTTCCCCACCATGTCGATCTTCGACAACGTGGCGGCGGGCCTGCGCCTGAACGGCAGCTACCGCAAGGCCGAGCTCGCCGACATCGTGGAGCGCTCCCTCAAGGGCGCCAACCTCTGGAACGAGGTCAAGGACCGCCTGAACAAGCCCGGCTCGGGCCTGTCCGGCGGCCAGCAGCAGCGCCTGTGCATCGCCCGCGCCATCGCGGTGGAGCCGCAGGTCCTGCTGATGGACGAGCCCTGCTCCGCCCTCGACCCGATCTCCACCCTCGCCATCGAGGACCTGATCGGGGAGCTGAAGGAGCGGTTCACGATCGTCATCGTGACCCACAACATGCAGCAGGCGGCCCGCGTCTCGGACCGCACCGCCTTCTTCAACCTCGCCGCCGTCGGCCAGCCCGGAAAGCTGATCGAGATCGACGACACGGACCGGATCTTCTCCAACCCGTCCGTCCAGGCCACCGAGGACTACATCTCGGGCCGCTTCGGCTGATCCAGCCGGGGCCGCTCGCACGGACGTCCGGCGGTGCTGCATGGCGGTGCCACCGCAGGACGGAAAGAAAGAGGGCCGGCTCCCCCTGGGTGGGGGGAGCCGGCCCGTTTCCGTACCGGGTGTGTCCGTCTCAGCCGACGAAGGCCAGGTCCGCGAGCCAGAAGACGAGCGCGGCGACCAGGCCCGCCGCCGGCATGGTGATGAACCAGCCGAGGATGATGTTCTTGGCCACGCCCCAGCGGACCGCGTTGACCCGCTTCGTCGCCCCCACACCCATGATCGCCGAGGTGATCACGTGGGTGGTGGAGATCGGCGCCTTGAAGAGGAAGGCGGTGGCGAACATGATCGAGGCACCGGTGGTCTCCGCCGCGAAGCCCTGCGGCGGGTCCAGCTCGATGATCTTGCGGCCGAGCGTGCGCATGATGCGCCAGCCGCCCGCGTACGTGCCGAGCGACAGCATCACCGCACACGCGATCTTCACCCAGACCGGGATCGGATCGTCGGCGCCCTGCACATCGGCGATGACCAGGGCCATCACCACGATGCCCATCGTCTTCTGGGCGTCCTGGAGGCCGTGCCCGAGGGCCATGCCGGCCGCCGAGACGGTCTGCGCGATCCGGAAGCCGCGCTTGGCCTTGTGCGGGTTGGAGCGGCGGAACATCCACAGGATGGCGACCATCACCAGGTAGCCGACGAGGAGGCCGACGACCGGTGACAGGAACATCGGGATGACGACCTTGTCCAGCACCCCGTCCCACAGGACGCCGATCCCGCCGGCCAGCGCCGCGCCCACCATGCCGCCGAACAGCGCGTGCGAGGAGGACGAGGGCAGCCCGAAGTACCAGGTGATCAGGTTCCACACGATCGCGCCGACGAGGGCGGAGAAGAGGATCCACATGCCGCGGTTGCCCTGCGGGGTCTCGATGAGCCCCTTGCTGACCGTCTGCGCGACACCGCTGCCCAGGAAGGCACCGGCGAGGTTCATCACCGCGGCCATGGCCAGCGCCGCGCGCGGGGTCAGGGCCCGCGTCGAGACGGAGGTCGCGATGGCGTTCGCGGAGTCGTGGAAACCGTTCGTATACGTGAAGCCGAGCGCGACACCGATGGTCACGATCAGAGCGAAGGTGTCCACGAGGTTCAGGACTCCTTGACCGCGATGGTCTCCACCGTGTTCGCGACGTGCTCGAACGCGTCGGCGGCCTCTTCCAGCACATCGACGATCTGCTTGAGCTTCAGCACCTCGATGGCGTCGTACTTGCCGTTGAAGAGCTGGGCGAGCAGCTTGCGGTGGATCTGGTCGGCCTGGTTCTCCAGCCGGTTGACCTCAATCCAGTACTCGGTCAGGTTGGTCATGGTCCGCAGGTGCGGCATGGCCTCGGCGGTCAGCTCGGCGGCCCGCGCCAGGACCTCGATCTGCTGCTCGACGCCCTTGGGCAGTTCCTCGACGTTGTAGAGGACGACGAGATCGACGGCCTCCTCCATGAAGTCCATGATGTCGTCGAGCGACGAGGCGAGGCTGTAGATGTCCTCGCGGTCGAACGGCGTGATGAAGGAGGAGTTCAGCTGGTGGAAGATCGCGTGGGTGGCGTCGTCCCCGGCGTGCTCGGCGGCACGCATCCGCTCCGCGATCTCGGCCCGGGCGGAGGGGTCCGCTCCGAGCAGTTCCATCAGGAGCTTCGAGCCCGTGACGATGTTGTCCGCGGATGCGGCGAACATGTCGTAGAAGCTCGTCTCCCTGGGGGTCAGACGAAATCGCACGTGGGGTCCTCGGGGTGCATCGGATTCGGTCAGGCTGATGCTAGGCGCATCGCCCGGCCACGGCTAACCGGCGGTCCCCAGCTGTCCTCCATCAGGCAGAGTGGGCCCTACGGAACCCTGCCCTAGCGGCCCGGGCGACGTAACCTATACCCGCGAGGGGTATATACCCCCTCGTTCCGGACCACGGGAGGACGCATGACGACCATCGAGGCGGAGGGCTCCGGGGCCGTTCCCGTCCACGGCTACCACCACCAGAAGGACGAGCACCTCAAGCGGCTGCGCCGGATCGAGGGCCAGATCCGGGGCCTCCAGCGGCTCGTCGACGAGGACGTGTACTGCATCGACATACTCACCCAGGTGTCGGCGAGCACGAAGGCCCTCCAGTCCTTCGCCCTCCAGCTCCTGGAGGAGCACCTGCGCCACTGCGTGGCGGACGCCGCCGTCAAGGGCGGTACCGAGATCGACGCCAAGGTGGAGGAGGCCACGAAGGCCATCGCCCGCCTGCTGCGCAGCTAGTTCCGTTCTGGTTGCGTCTACGGCCGGCTACGGTCCTATGCCCATCAGCACCTCGTCGATCCGGTCCTGGCTGAGCCGGTCCTCGGACGCGGCCGACGCCGCGATGATCAGCTCCCCGCAGAGCTCGATCTCGGCGAGCGCCACGTGGTCCTGCACCGTCGTACCGCCTGCGGGAGTCACGCGTGTCACCTCTCTCTGCCGCCATCGCCCGTCCGGCACCCGGCTTCCCAGCCTAGGGAGCGCGCCTCGTGCCGCGCATGACACGGATGGACCATTTCCGGATAGCGGGCCATGGCCCGGACGTACCCGCCCGGGCCGTTCCGGCCGGCTATTCGGCGATCTTCCCGGCGTAAATGTCCCCCTCTGCGGGCAATACGACGGTCACCGGGGCCCCGAACCCGTAGAGGAGGGTCGTGGACGAGACATCGATCACGCCATTTTTCACGTACGTGAACCGGTGCCGGACCTTCCGCAGCCGGCCCTGCTCGTCCAGGTACGCGTCGAACGGCACGCTGTCCTCGGCGAACCCTTTCGCCGCCGCCCGCAGTGCTTCCCTGACCCCCGGGGAGGCGTTCTGCGCGGCCCTGCCGATGTCGGTCGTCCCCTGGTAGTGCCGCACCTTGGTACCCGCCAGGTCGGTTTCGCCGACGTACGTCACCTGCTGTGCGCCCCGCAGGAGCTCGGCGGCGGCCAGGGGGTCGGTGGCCCCGCCCGTGACGAGGTTGCCGTCGGGGAGGGCCGCGGTGTCGAGGCGGACCCACTTGTCGTCGGGCACTCCCGCCCCGCGGTTCTTCATGTAGAGGGCGCCGGGAACGAGCAGCTCGGTGATGGGCCGGTGCTCGGGCTGCCCCTTCACATCGGCGGGCAGCATCACCAGGAGCTGGCCCATCCGCTTGCGGAAGTCGACCCCGCCCTCGCCCCGGATCGTCACCCGGGTCCCGCCGGTGGCCATCTCCATGGCCGTACGGGCCTGGGCGCTGCCGGTGGCGGTCAGCGCGTCGGCGGCCCCGCGGACCGCCGCCACCGGGTCGCCCGGGGGCCGGGCGTCGGCCGCCGCGCCGCCGGCCACGGTTCCGCTCGCGGCGCCGCAACCGCCCAGCGCGGCCACGGTGACGGCCACGCAGACCGCGAGCACCGCCTCGCCCGCACGCCGTCGCAGCCGTCGCCGCCTGTGCTGGTGCACCACCATCGCCTGCCAACCCCCAACGCATGACCGCTGCTTGCCCGAGGCCCCCACCCGCTCCGGTTAACGAGGTCCGGGGTTTCCCGTCACGGTCGGGAAGTGGCCAGGGGCCGTACCGACGCTGCCCGGGCCCCGGTACGGTGGAGCCGTGGATCCGCACACCCCGGCGACCCCGGTCGCTCCGCTTCCCTCTGTGCCCGCCCCGCGCCACACCACCAGCACCGCCGAACGGGGCTCGTTCTGCCTGGCGGTCTGCACCTGCGGCTGGCAGGGCCCGGCCCGCCGCTCCCGGGACCTGGCCCGCAAGGACGCGACGGCCCACCCGGCGCCACCGGAGCCGGCGCAGGCGTAGCCCCTCCCCCCGCGGCCGGGCGTGTCGCTCGTTCGGACGTCCCGGCTGGCCGGGGGTGGCCGGACCGGTTGCGCTGGAGGCATGCCAGGAACCGCACCCCGCCTCGTGGCCCTCCTCGTGGCCCTCCTCTGGGCCCTGCTGTTCGCCCTCACCCCGGTCGCGGCGGCGTGGGCCCGTCCGGTGGGCTCGGCGGACGGGCCGGCCGACGTGGCGTTGGCCATCGCGCTCACCACCGCCGCGGCGACGGCCACCGGGCTGTGGCTGCGCTCCCGTTACCGCCGCGACGACGCCGAGCGCCCGGGCGGCGGCGGCGAGGGCGGCGAGGGCGGCGGCCCGTGAGGCCCCGTCCGCGCCCGACGGCGGTCCGGCTCTGCTTCGGCGCGGCGGGCCTGTGCCTGGTGGTGGCCCTGCTGCTGGCCCTCTGGAACCCGTGACGGAACCGGTGACGGAACCCGCGCGGCCGTGTCAGGCCGCGAGGTCGCTCTCCGCCGGGCGCTGCGGGAGTTCCACCGGGCGGGCCACCATGTAGTCCTTGGCCCGTACGAGCCGGCCCAGCCGCGGCGCCCGCGCGAGCGCCCGTACCAGCGGGGTCAGCCCGGCCATGGCGAGCGGTGCGAGGAGGAGGACGACGGCCGTCCCGAGGGCGAAGCCCCCGATCACGTCCGTCGGGTAGTGCACGCCCAGGTACACCCGGCACAGCCCCTCGGCGAGCGCCAGCCCGATCCCGGCCAGCCCGAGCCGGCGGTTGGCGAGGAACAGCCCGATGCCGAGCGCCATGGCGAGGGTGGCGTGGTCGCTGACGAACGAGAACCCGGCGCCCGGACCGCCGTCCACACCGCCGAGCACCTCCAGCCCCTCGTGCGCGAGGTACGGCCGCGGCCGCGCCACGAACCCGCGCAGCGGCACGTTCACCAGCAGCGCGATCGCGGCCGCCAGCGGCGCCCACACCAGTGCGGCGAACGACTCGGCGGCGGCCGCCTCGTCCTGGCGCCGCGCCCCGCGCCAGCACCACAGCACGAGCAGCACCATGGCGAGCGGAAGCCCGTACGAGGCGAGCAGGGCGACGCCCCGGTCGAGCCAGTCGGGGGCACCGCGCGCGACGCTGTTGATCCGGTACAGCAGGCTGACATCCACATTCGGCCCACCGCTCGTGAGTCCAGCCATGCGCCGCGGCCCCTTGCCTGCCTAGGTCCCGTGCGGGCGCACGACGGTGTGCGCCCCCTTCAACTCCCCCCGCCGATCAGCCCCCGTGACCATGGAACGCCCGTTCTGGCGCGCATGGTTCCACCCACACCGGATGATCACGGCAACGTTATCCAAAGGTGACTCATCGTCGCAGCTCAGGGCCTGCGCTTAACGCAGCGTGGCTAAGCCTTGGGAGCAGCCGGCGACCGCTCCGGAAGCGCCTCCGCCCCCTCCTTGGTGACCCGGGTCGCGCCGAAGTAGTCAGGGGTGTCGATCTTGTCGAAGCGGATCACGGCTCCGGTGTACGGGGCGTTGATCATGTAGCCGCCGCCCACGTACAGCCCGACGTGCCGGATCTCCCGAGAGTTCGTCAGATCGTCGGAGAAGAAGACGAGATCACCGGGAAGCAGCTCGGCCCGCGAGGGATGCGACCCGGCGTTGTACTGGTCGTTGGCCACCCGCGGCAGCTCGACCCCCACGCTCTCGTACGCCGCCTTGGTCAACCCGGAACAGTCGAACCGCCCGTTGTCCGCCGCCGTCCCGTCACCACCCCACAGATAGGGCGTCCCGAGCTGCTTCTGCGCGAAGTACACGGCCCCGGCGGCCTGCTGCGAGGGCGAGACCCGGCCGAGGGGCTGCGCGAAGCTCTTCTCCAGGGAGCGGATGGCCTTCACGTAGCCCTGCGTCTCGGTGATCGGCGGCACCCCGCCCGCCTTGATGACCCGGTAGGGGCCGGCGTTGTAGGCGGCGAGCATATTGTCGGACGGATCGCCTGCCACCTTCGCGACGTCCTTGGCGAGTTGGCAGTCGTAGGAGGCCGCCGAGGGGATGGCGTCCTTGGGATCCCAGATGTCCCGGTCCCCGTCACCGTCCCCGTCGACCCCGTACGTGGCCCACGTCTCCGGGATGAACTGGGCGATGCCGCGCGCGTCGGCGTTGCTGAGCGCGTCCGGCTTCCAGTTGCTCTCGGTGTACAACTGGGCTGCCAGCATGGCCGGGTTGAGCGCGGGGCAGAGGTTCCCCCACTTCTCCACCAGCGGCTGGTAGATCGCCGGCACGGCCCCCTTGACCAGCCCGACGGACCCCTGCCTGCCGCCCTTCATGAGGCTCGCCGCCGCCGAGTACGTACCGACGACCAGCAGCGCGACGAAGGTCAGGCAGACGCCGATCCCGATCCCGCTTGCCATCCAGAATTTGCGCACCCGTCAACACTGCCTTACGACCGTCCGCCTGACAGTGCATTCATCAGTCTGTCGGACACTATTTCACCGGAAAGCCGGTGCAGTAGAGGCTGCTGTACTCCCTGAGGCCCCTGACTCGGTAGAACAACACGGTCCAGTTGCCCGGATCGTTGGCCACCGGGATGGCCGGGAAGCGCTTCGCGTTCCCGTCGTTGTCCACGAGCTGCGTGGCGAAGTCGTCGGGGTAGGTCAGGATGACGCCCCCGCCGTCGGTCGTCCGGGTGAGGTCGACCGGCTTGCTGGTGTAGCCGATGCTGTGGTTGTAGTCGCGGACGTTCTCGTACGGCCGCTGGGTCGTCGGGTCGATCTCGTGCGGGGGCTTGACCCCGACGGACACGAAGTAGGGCCCCTTCTCCTGGTGGTACGGCTTCAGCATCACCCGGATCCTGACCTTGCCCGCGACCGTCTTCGCGTTGGGGTCGGCGGCCTCGACCGCGGAGGCCACCAGGTACTGAGCCCGCTCCTCCGGCGGCAGGTTGCAGCTCCCCTCACCGGTCGCGGTACCGGTCCACAGGTCACGGGAGACCGTCGAGGGCTCGATGTGGTCGGACACCGCCCCCGAACCGCCGGCCGGCCCGGAAGAGGCGGCACCCGGAGCCGGGCTCGAAGCCGGCAGGCCCCCCGTCGAGGGCTGCCCGCCCGCGGGCGACGGGGTGGCCGAGGGGGACGGGGCCTTGACCCCCTCGTTCCTCGCCTCCCCCTGGTCCGGGAGCAGCAGGTAGCCGCCCGTCGCGAGGCCGCCCACCAGCAGACCCGCCGCCACCGCCACCGCCCAGCGCGGCACGGCCGGCCCGCGCGCCGCGGCCGGCTGCCCGCCGGGCACGTACGTCGGCACGTAACCCGACGGCGCGGGCGGCAGCCCCGGCCCGATGGTCGACGGCAGCATCCCGGGGAGCTGCCCCGCAGCGCCCGCGGTCGCCGTGAGCGAGGCGTACACGGGGTCGTCGACCAGTGCCGAGTCCACGGCACAACGGCGAATGATCTCGGCGGGGGCCGGCCGGGCCGCGGGCTCCGCCACCACACAGGCCCTGATCAGCGCCGCGAGTCCGGGCTCCACCCCCGCGACGTCGATCTCCCCGTGCACCGCGCGGAAGTTGACCGCCGTCGGCTCCCCGGTCCCGTACGGCGCCCGGCCGGTGGCCGCGTACGCGAGCGTCGCACCCAGGGCGAAGACGTCGGCCGGAGCCGCGGCCTCGCCGCGCAGCAGCACCTCCGGGGCGGTGTAACCCGGGGTGCCGGGGGCGGCGCCCGTCTGCGTCAGGGCCGTTTCGGACACGCCCTTGGCGATGCCGAAGTCGATGAGCTGGGGCCCCTGCGCGCCGAGGATCACGTTCTGCGGCTTGAGGTCCCGGTGCGTGACCCCGTACGCGTGCACGCTCGCCAGCCCCTCCGCCAGCGCGGCGAACAGCTTGCGGCAGGACGCGGCGGGCAGCGCCCCGAACTCGCGCACCGCGTGGCTGAGCGTGGGCCCGGCGACGTACTCCGTGGCGAGCCAGTACGGCGGCGCCGCCAGCGACGCGTCGATCAGGTTCGCCGTATAGGCGGAGCGCACCGCGCGGACCGTCTCCGCCTCACGCCGGAACCGCGCGAGCGCCTCGGGGTGCCCGGTGATCTCCTCCCGAATGACCTTGACGGCCACCAGTCGGCCTCCCGGCGACCGGCCGAGGTACACCTGGCCCATGCCCCCGGCCCCCAGCCGGGCCAGCAGCGTCTGCGCGCCGATCTGCGCCGGGTCGGTGTGTCTCAAAGCCTCCATCCGCACGAGGGTGCCACACCGACTCCCCCGCCCCACAACGGGGTTGAGTCCGGGGTGGCCCTCACCTGGCCGCCACGAACAGGCTCTGCGCCCCCCTCCCGATCGGCCCCTTCTCGTCGTGCAGGCGCGCGTCCGCGAGGCCGATGCCGGCCGGGTCCACGCTCGTGCGCGCCTCGACGCACACCCACTCCCCCACCGGATGCCGGTGCAGGTGGACCGTCAGGTCGCCGTTGACGAAGACGTACCGCCCGATGTCCAGCACCGCACCGATCCCGTTCCCCGAATCGGCCGCGACCAGCACCCGGTCCAGCGGCCGCACCGCCTCCCCCGCGACGAGCGGCACCCGCATCCGCATCCAGCAGGTCGCCGGCCCCGGCTCGGTGAACGCCCCCCGCGTGAAGCGGGCCTCCATCGAGGAGTGGTACCCCGTCTCCCACGGCACGGGAAAGAAGGGCGACGGCGCCGCCTCCCCCGGCGGCGCCACCCGCGCCCCCTGCGTCACCTCCGGCACCGGCTCGTCGGCCACCCGGATCCGCAGCGCCCGCGCCAGCATCACCGGGGCGTCCGCGCCCGCCGGGGTGAGGGACGCCTGGATCAGCTCGGTGCCCCGCCCCGCCCGCAGCACCGACGCGGCCACCGTCAGCTCCCCGATCGGCACCGGCCGCAGGATCTCGTACGTGATCCGTGCGACCCGCATGTCCCCGCGCGCCCCCGGCCGCTCCTCCACCGCCCGCCCGAGCAGCGCGGCGGGCGGCCCCGCGTGCTGCGCGCCCGCGTCCCACGGCCCGCGCGTCGCCTCGGTGGCCAGGAAGCGGGCCTCACCGGGCCGGCCGATCCGCTCGTAGAACCCGTCCTCAGCACCCATGCCGCCGCACGCTACCGACAGGTAACCCCAGCCGCCAGCCCTCAGCGGGCGACGCCGAGCCCGATCCCCAGCCCCACCAGCACCGAACCGATGGCCCGGTTCAGCGCCTTCTGCGCCCTGAGCATCCGCTCGCGCAGCGCGGAGTGGGAGAAGAACAGCGCCACCGCACCGAACCACACCAGGTGCGCCGCCGACATGAACAGCCCGTACCCGGCCTGCCGCCAGGCCGGCGTGTCCGCGTTCACCACCTGCGTGAAGGTGGAGACGACGAACAGCGTGGTCTTCGGATTGAGGACATTGGTGAGGAACCCGTTGCGCAGCGCGCCCAGCCGCGTCAGCTCGGGCTTGGACTCCAGGTCCACCGTCAGCTCCGCCCGCGCCCGGAAGGTCCGGATCCCGATCCACACCAGGTACGCGGCACCCGCCAGCTTGATCGCCGTGAACAGGGCCGTCGACGAGGCGATCAGCAGCCCCACCCCGAGCATCGTGTACGACACGTGCACCAGCACCCCGCCCGCGACTCCGGCGGCCGCGAACAGGCCGGTGGAGCGCCCGTACAGATAGCTGTTCCGCACCACCATCGCGAAATCCGCCCCCGGGCTGATGACGGCGAGCAGGGTGATGACCGCGACCGCGAGCACTTCTGTCATGGACAGATCCTCACTCCGGCCGAGTTCCCGATCAAGGGCTTTCGAGCGGAACGCAGGGGGAACGCACGCGGGCCCCACCCCCCGCCACCCCTCACAATGGACGGATGGCCAGCTCCTCCCGCCCCGCTCTCCCCGCCCTCCCCCTCCTCCAGGCCGACTGCGCGAACTGCTTCGCGCTGTGCTGCGTCGCCCTGCCCTTCGCGAAGTCGGCCGACTTCGCCGTGAACAAGTCCGCCGGCACCCCCTGCAAGAACCTCCAGCAGGACTTCCGCTGCGGCATCCACACCGGCCTGCGCGACCAGGGGTTCCAGGGCTGCACCGTCTTCGACTGCTTCGGCGCGGGCCAGCAGGTCTCCCAGGTCACCTTCGAGGGCCGCGACTGGCGCACCCATCCCGGCACCCGGCAGGCGATGTTCGACGCCTTCCCCGTCATGCGCCAGCTGCACGAGCTGCTCTTCTACGTGTCCGCCGCCCTCGCCCTCCCGGCCGCCGCCCCCCTCCACCCGGCCCTCCGCGAGCTCCTCACGAGGACCGAGTCCCTCACCCGGGCGGACGCCGCCACCCTCACCGCCCTCGACGTCCCGGCCCTGCGCCAGGAGATCAACACCCTCCTGCTGAAGACCAGCGAACTGGCCCGCGCCACCTCACCGGGCCGCAAGAAGAACCACCGCGGCGCCGACCTGATGGGCTCCCGCCTCGCCGGAGCCGACCTGCGCGGGGCCAACCTGCGCGGCGCCTACCTGATCGCCGCCGACCTCAGCCGGGCCGACCTCCGCGGCGCCGACCTGGTCGGCGCGGACCTGCGCGACACCAACGTGCGCGGCGCCGACCTCCGCGACACCCTCTTCCTCACCCAGCCCCAGCTCAACGCCGCGCACGGCGACGCCCGCACCCGCATCCCCGCCGGCCTCACCCGCCCCGCCCACTGGAGCTGACCCACCCGGCGCCCGCCCCACCCCGCACGCCCCCCACGCACCCGTACGCCCCCCGAGCGCCACGACCGCGCCACCACCACGGCACGCCATCCCCCGAGCCGCCAGTCATTGCCCCAGGTCACCCCCCGTGATACACAGAGTGACCAGTTCAGGCCATGCGTACGAGCGCACGCACGGCCCGAAACCCGGGACATCGGGTAAAGAGACCGGCCAAGTCGACGACGGCCGACGTTTCATCAGCGAAGATAGTGCGTGACCCCTGCCGTCGGGCACGGGCTACCGGAACTACCCATACAGGGGCGGTGAGTTACATGATCCTGGCAGCCGAAAAGGGCGACATCACCACCATCATCGGCGGAATCGCCCCGAACTGGGGGCCGTTCGGCAGTCTCGGCAACGAAGCGAAGGTCATGATCGAGGTCATCATGGCCGTGGCGATCCTCCTCTGCCTCGGCATCGCCATCTGGGGCGCCGCAAAGCAGCGCATCGGCGCCACCGCGCTGCGCGACACCTTCAGCGCGGAACAGGGCAAGGGCCTGATCGTGGCCGGCCTCACCGGAGTCTTCATCATCGGCTCCCTCGGCACCCTCTTCACGATCGTCTACGGAATGGCCGTCTAGCAGAACCACCGCGGCCGGCCGCACCCTGATGAGGAATCACCACACCGCGCCTGCGCGGAAACGAGCGCTACCGTCGTACGACGCGGAGGGGGCGGACGACAGGCAATGAGCAACGACGACGACCAGTACGGCGGGGGCCCCGGCCACGGCGGAGTGGGCGGTACGGGCCAGACCCGTACCCGCCTCCCGGACTCCCCCGCCGACGCCTACGGCACCCCCCGCCGCACCCCCCGCGCCTCGCGCGGCCTGATCACGGTGGTCGGGGTCGTGGTCCTGCTCATCGCCGCCATCGCCTTCGCGAACCAGTCCCACGACACCCCGCGCGACACCACCTCCGACAAACCCCCGTCCACCCACGCGACGTCCCCCACGGGCACGGCCCCGGTCACCACCAAGACCGCCGGCATCCCCAAGGGCTTCGCCCACGACGACCAGGGCGCCCAATCAGCAGCCGCCAACTACACGGTGGCCCTGGGCTCGGACGGCATGCTCAAGAAGGACGTCCGCCACGCCCTCATGGACGCCCTCTACACCCCGGAGGCGGCGGCCCAGCGCAAGCCCCAGCAGGACGCCGCCTACTCCTCCGCCTTCCTCGCCACCCTGGGCCTCGACGCCAACGGCAACGCCCCGCAGGGCAGCACCTTCGTCACCCGCTCCGTCCCGGTGGGCACCCGCGTCGAGAACTACAGTCCGACCAACGCCAAGGTCTCCGTCTGGTACACGGGCCTGGTCGGCATGTCCGGCGCCAAGTCCACCAATCCGGTGCGCACCACCTGGAACACCTGGACCTTCGAACTGACCTGGGTGGGGGACGACTGGAAGATCGCCTCCGAGAGCGAACAGAGCGGTCCCGCCCCGGTCCCCGGCGACGTCCCCGCCTCCACGTCCGACGACATCAGCAAGGCCGTCCAGGAGTTCGGAGGGTTCACCTATGCCCGGTAGCCGCCCCGGTGCGCCCACCCGCACCAGCACCACCCTCCGCCGGCCTGCCACCGGCCTGCGCGCCGCCGCCACCCGCGCCCCCTTCCGCATCACCGCGGCCCTGACAGCCCTTCAGGCGGCGCTCGTCACGCTGTCGGCGCGGGCCGTCGCCGCCCCCAGCCCGAGCCCCAGCCCCTCCGGCTCTCCGTCGGGAACCCCGGCGCCCTCCAAGTGCGAAGGCGTCATCGGCACGCTCAAGGAAGCCTGCGAACGCCAGGCCGCCGGAACCAGCCCCGGCACGGGAGCCAGCACGGGCCTCTCGCCGAACAGCCCCACCGACGCCCTCAACCCCCTCGCCTCCCTCGCCCGCGGCTGCGCCGACGCCGCCGCCTGGATCGTCGGGAAGCTCAGCGAAGCCGTCAAGGGCACCGCCACCGTCGACTTCACCAACCCCGCCTTCCTCCAGCAGTACGCGGTGGTCTTCGCCGCCAGCACCATCCTCACCCTCGTCCTGTGGCTCCTGGCCGTGGCCAAGCGCGCCATCCGCGGCGTCCCCCTCTCCACCGCCCTCTCCGAGGCCATCGGCTTCCTCTGGCTGACCGTCCTCGCCTCCGCCTTCACCCCCCTCATCCTCTACACCGTCGTCTCCGCCACCGACGGCGTCACCGACGTCATCGCCTCCGCCACCGGCAGCCAGAGCGACGTCTTCTTCGGCTCCTTCACCGAGGCCCTCAAGAAGAGCGAGGACATCGGCGGCGGCCCGATCATGCTGATCGTCGTCGCCCTCGTCACCGTCCTCGCCGCCGGCGTCCTCTGGCTGGAGCTCGTCATCCGCGCGGCCCTCCTCTACGTCGGCGCCCTCCTCGGCACCGTCGTCTACGCCGGACTCGTCGACCGCAACATGTGGGGCCACGTCCGCCGCTGGGCCGGCATCATGATCGCCGTCATCCTCGTGAAGCCGGTCATCGTCATCGTCCTCGGCCTCGCCGGCGCCCTCGCCGGCGACAAGGGCCCCAACGCCTTCTCCGCCGTCGTCTCCGGCCTCGCCATCATCCTCCTGGCGATCTTCGCGTCCGCCATGATCTACCGCTTCGTCCCCGGCTTCGGCGACGAGATCGCCTCCGCCCGCAGCAACCGCAAGCAGGCCACCGACGGCGCCCAGGCCGCAGCCGTCATCAGCTCCCCCGCCTCCCTCGTCTCCCAGGGCATCAAGACCCACAGCAGCCGCGGCGGAGGCGGAGGCGGAGGCGCCCACCGCGCCGGCGGCGACGCCAACCAGATCTCCGGAGGCATGGCCGCCCACAGCAGCCGCGGCTCCGGCAGCGGGACCGGCGGCGGAAGCGTCCCACCCGCCGCACCCCCGCCCCGCACGGGCTCAAGTACGAGGAACACAGGAGGTGACGGGCGTTGACGACCCAGTCCCACCAGATCCACCCCATCGCGCCCCGCCGCACGTATCTCATCGGCCGGGCCCGGCCGAACGCGATCGTCGGCAAGAACCGCGAAACCGGCGAGATCGCCCTGATCATCGTCGGCGCGTTCCTCGGCATGATGAGCGGACTGCTCGTCCCCGACCTCACCCTGCGCATCGTCACGCTCGTCGGCTTCCCCCTGCTCGCCCTCGCCGCCGTCTACGTGCCCTACAAGGGCCGCACCTACTACCGGTGGTTCGAGATCACCCGCAGCTACAAGCGCACCCTGCGCCGCGGCACCACCTACCGCTCCTCCGCCATGGAGGCCGGCACGCGCGCCGCCGACGGCCGCGAGGTCGAGGTCGGCCCGCCGCCCGGCATCGGCCGCATCAACTGGCTCGCCGCCCCCTTCGGCCCCGACGAGATCGCCGTCCTCCTCCACGCCGACCGCCGCACCGTCACCGCCGCCATCGAGATCGAGGGCCCCGGCGTCGGCCTGCGCGACAGCGAGGACCAGGAGGCCCTCGTCGACCGCTTCGGCACCCTCCTCAAGCACGTCGCCAACGGCGACGGCTTCGTCACCCGCCTCCAGATGCTCGCCCGCACCCTCCCCGCCGACCCCGACGCCCACGCCAAGGACGTCGCCCAGCGCGGGAACACCACCTCCCCCACCTGGCTGCGCGACTCCTACGACCAGCTCCAGTCGATGGTCTCCACCTCCTCGGAGCAGCACCGCGCCTACCTCGTCGCCTGCATGCACTACACCCGCGAGCTCGCCGCCGAGGCCCACACCATCGCCCGCGCCGGCAGCACCAAGGGCCGCAAGCTCGACCGCGACGCCGGCCTCGCCATCGTCATGGCCCGCGAACTCACCGACATCTGCGCCCGCCTCGCCGAGGCCGACATCCGCGTCCGCCAGCCACTGGGCCAGGGACGCCTGTCGTCCCTCGTCCACTCCATGTACGATCCGGACCACCCGATCGACCACATCCAGGCCATGACCAAGCGCAACGCCTGGCCCGCCGAGCTCGACGCCGTGGAGCCCACCTACCTCCAGGCCAAGACCCGGGAATCCTCCACCCGCGCCCCCTGGTGCCACGCCACCGCCTGGGTCAAGGAATGGCCGATGACCCCCGTCGGCGTGAACTTCCTGGCCCCCCTCCTCGTCCACACCCCGGACGTCATCCGCACCGTCGCCGTCACCATGGACCTCGAACCCACCGAGGTGGCCATCGAGCGGATGCTCACGGAGAAGACCAACGACGAGGCCGACGCCTCCCGTGCCGCCAAGATGAACCGCACCGTCGACCCCCGCGACATCGCCGCCCACGGCCGGCTCGACCAGAGGGGTGAAGATCTCGCCAGCGGCGCTGCCGGGGTCAACCTGGTCGGGTACATCACGGTGTCCTCGCGTTCACCCGAAGCCCTCGCCCGCGACAAGCGCACCATCCGCGCCTCCGCCGGCAAGTCCTACCTGAAACTCGAATGGTGCGACCGCGAGCACCACCGCGCCTTCGTCAACACCTTGCCGTTCGCCACCGGCATCCGACGCTAGCTGGAGGGAATAGCCGCCCATGCGAGATCCCCTGTCCGCACTGACGGACGCCTTCACCAGCTTCCTCTTCGGCAAGGTCGAGACCACCCGCCTGCCCGTGCGCACCTCCACCGGCCAGGCCCAGGCCGTCTACCTGCCCACCGCCGCCCCCGGCCTCGGCGACTCCGGTGTGATCATCGGCCGCGAGGTCTACAGCGGCAAGGGCTACATCTACGACCCCTTCCAGCTCTACGGCCAGCAGCTCCCCGCCCCCCATTGGCTCGTCCTGGGCGAATCCGGCAACGGCAAGTCGGCGCTGGAGAAGACGTACGTCCTGCGCCAGCTGCGCTTCCGCGACCGCCAGGTCGTCGTCCTCGACGCCCAGGGCGAGGACGGCGTCGGCGAATGGAACCTCATCGCGGAAGCCCTGGGGATAACCCCCATCCGCCTGGACCCCATCGCCGCCAACGACGGCGGGATCCGCCTCAACCCCCTCGACCCCGCCATCACCACGACGGGCCAGCTCGCGCTGCTGCGCACCATCATCGAGGTGGCGATGGGCCACGGCCTGGACGAACGCTCCGGCTTCGCCCTCAAGGTCGCCCACGCCTACGTCGTGGACACCATCCAGGACCGCCAGCCCGTCCTCACCGACATCGTCGAGCAGCTGCGCCACCCCGAACCCGAGTCCGCCCTCGCGATGAACGTCGACATAGACGACGTGCGGGCCTGGGGCCTCGACGTCGCGCTCGTCCTCGACCGCCTCGTGGACGGCGACCTGCGCGGCATGTTCGACGGCCCGACGACGGTCGGCATCGACCTCGACGCCCCCCTGATCGTCTTCGACCTCTCCCACATCGACCGCAACTCCATCGCCATGCCCATCCTCATGGCGATCGTCGGCGTGTGGCTGGAACACACCTGGATCCGCCCCGACCGGAAGAAGCGGATCTTCCTGGTCGAAGAGGCATGGCACATCATCAACAGCCCCTTCGTCGCCCAGCTGTTCCAGCGCCTGCTGAAGTTCGGCCGACGCCTCGGCCTGTCCTTCGTCGCCGTCGTCCACCACCTCTCCGACGTCGTCGACGGAGCCGCCGCCCGCGAAGCCGCGGCCATCCTCAAGATGGCCTCGACCCGCACCATCTACGCCCAGAAGGCCGACGAGGCCCGCGCCACGGGCCGCGTCCTCGGCCTGCCACGCTGGGCGGTGGAGATCATCCCGACCCTCACCCCCGGCATCGCCGTCTGGGACGTCAACGGCAACGTCCAGGTCGTCAAACACCTGATCACCGAGACCGAACGCCCCCTCGTCTACACCGACCGCGCGATGACGGAGTCCTCCACGCCCCCGCAGCTCCCCGAGGACCTGCTGGCCGCGGAGCTCGAAGCGGAGGAACGAGCCCTGTACATCGAACGCCAGCGGGGCGCCGGCCCCGGATCAGCGACCACGGTGGCCTGAGCACCATGCACGACCCCAGAGGTACGGAGCCCCGCGCGCGCGGCGGCGGCATCCCGGACGGAGTCCTGGTCGGCCTCCTGGCCTTCCTCCTCGGCCTGGCCGTCCTGGTCTGGTCGGCCACCGGCCTGGCGGCCCTCTTCTCGAAGGGCGCCTGGCCGGCCACGGTCACCTTCACCCGCACCCCGGGGGCGGTCCGCGCCCTGATAACGCAACCGCACGACATCCCCGCCGCCTGGCCGGACACCGACCCGGCGGCCCTCTCGGGGTGGGGGCTGTTCTGGGGCCTGTTCATCAGCCAGCTCCTGGTCCTGCTGGTCCTGACGATCTTCACCCTGGGCGTGGTGACCCGCGCCAAGGCCCGCCGCACCCGAACGAAACCCGGGGCCAGGACCCCCGGCCCGGATACGGGCGCGGACCTTTCCCAGGCCCCGGCTCCGTCACGGGCCGCAGACGGGACCCCTGCCAGCCACGCCCACCCCGCTCCGGACACGAGCGAAAGCCCTGCCCCACGGCCGGCCGGCCCGGCCAGTGCGGCCGCGCCCCGCTCTGAAGCCACCCACCCCGCCTCCGCCAACGCCACGGCCACTCCCCCGACCACCCCACCGGCCCCCCGCCCGGCCCCCGTCACGGAGCGGGACACGTCCCGCCCGGCCGTGCGCGCCTCCACGCCCGCCGCCGCGACCTACGCCGAGACGGCCACGCCCCCGCTCCCCGCCCCGACGCCGGACCGCACCACCGGCGGCCCCGCGACCCCGTACGCCACCCCGCCCGGCGACCAGCGCGGCCGCCAGGACAGCGCCACCCCGCCACGCACCCCGTACAGCGCCGCCCCCTCGGCACCCGCCGCACAGGACGCGTACCGCTACGGCTTCGGCTACGCCCCGCCCGCCCGCACCACCCCCGCGCCACAGGCGGAGCCCGACCACACCGCCCCCGCACCGCAGGGGCACCGCCTCGCCTACGCACCCCCGGCCGAACGCCACCGCCTCGCCGTGGAGGCCGTCTCCGCCGCCGAAGGCGCCGTCCTAGTGGTCACGTCCTCCCCCGCCCTCTGGCAGGACACCAAGGACGCCCGCGCCAAACTCGGCCCGGCCCTCCTCTACGATCCCTCGCACCTGTGCGACACCCCGGCCCGCATGCACTGGAACCCCGCCGACGGCTGCGCCGAACGCGACACCGCCGCCGCCCGCGCGATCGCCCTGCTGGCCCCCGTACGCCCCCAGGCCCGCCTCGACGCCGCCGTCGCCGACACCGCCGAGACCCTGCTGCGCAGCTGGCTCCAGGCAGCCGCCCTCGACGGCCTCCCCTTCAAGCAGCTGGCCCGCTGGGCCCAGGGCAACGGCTCCCAAGAACCGGTCCGCATCCTGCGCACCCACCCCCAGGCCGCCCCCGGCGCGGCCGGAGAGCTCGAAAGCGCCCTCATCGCCCACCCGGACCGCCGCGAGCAGGCCCAGTACCTGACGGCCCGCGCCCTGTCCTGCCTGACCTCGGTCCACATCCGCGAGGCATGCAACCCGAACCGAACAGATGCCCTCACGCTGGCTTCGTTCGCCGCCGAAGGGGGCACCCTCTACGTAGTGGGTGAGCCCCTGGAGGACCCCCGAACCCGGCCGGGTGCCATGCCCCTGCTCACCGCACTCGCCTCGCACGTGGTCGAGCACGGCCGCCGCATGGCCGCACGGTCATCCCACGGTCGGCTCGACCCACCAATGACGCTGGTCCTGGAGGACGTGGCGGCCGTCGCCCCCGTCCCCCAGCTCCCCGACCTCCTCACCGACGAGACGCTCCCGCTCCTGGCCCTGTGCCGCAGCCGCGAACAGGCCCGCGCCCGCTGGCCAGAGTGGCCCGCCCTCTAGACCCCGCCGCTGCCGGCAGGCCGCGGGAACACGTACTCGTGCTCCTTCGCGGACGGCTCGTCCGGCTTGGGGATCACCAGCCCGGTCGGCCGGAACCCGAACCGCCGGTAGAACCGGGCGGCCCGCTCGTTCTCCTCGTGCACGAAGAGCCGCGCGCGCCCCAGCGCCGGCGACTCCCGCTTCCACACCCACTCCAGCGCCGCCTCGAACAGCGCGTCGGTGAGCCCGCTCCCCCGCTGCTCGGGCCGCACGAACACCCCGACGACGTGCGCCTGATCGACCTCGACGACCTGACCGAGGAAGTCCGTCGACCCCGCGCCCTCAATGAACACGGACACGGACCCGTCCCACTGCCCGTCGGGCCCCTCGGCGATGATCTGAGCGACCTGCTCCCCCGCGGCGGCCCGCGCCGCCCGGTCCTGCCAGTGCTCATCGGGCTGGGCGGCGGCCTGCTCCACGGTCTCCAGGAAGGCCACCGACGCGGCGGGATCCCGCAACGCGTCCAGCCGCAGACCCTTGACCTTCTCCCACTCGCCGGCCCTCACGAACCGGATCACGTGCTGCTGCTCTACCTGCTTCTGCTGTTCCATACCGCTGTATACAAACCTGCGGCTCACCGCAGGTCAACAAAATATCCGCGCCCGATGGACCCTGAACGCAGAAAAGCCCCGCACCAGAAGGTGCGGGGCTTTCCCACAATGATTGTTCGGCGGCGTCCTACTCTCCCACAGGGTCCCCCCTGCAGTACCATCGGCGCTGAAAGGCTTAGCTTCCGGGTTCGGAATGTAACCGGGCGT